>JBFWWD010000114.1:0-16810 GCA_050246385.1 Geminicoccaceae bacterium | reverse complement strand
GGCCGCGGCGTGCCCGTCGGCGGCGAGCTCACCTATCTCGACGAGGGCACGCTCGATGCCGCCCTGCGCGCACGCCAGCGCGTCGCTTGACCGCCCGGCGCCAACTCCTTACCTCACGCCCACTTTTCCAACCGCGCGACGAGCCCAGCATGGCCCTGCTCGAGATCCTGCAGGCCCCTCATCCCGTGCTCAAGACCAAGGCCGCCCCGGTGGCCGAGGTCGACGACCGTCTGCGCCAACTCGCCGCCGACATGTTCGAGACCATGTACAAGGCGCCGGGCATCGGCCTGGCGGCACCCCAGGTCGGCGTGTCCGAGCGGCTGGTCGTCATGGACGTCGCCGAGGACGAGGAGCGCCGGCCGATGGTGCTGGTCAATCCCGAGATCGTCTGGAAGTCGGGCGAGCGCGGCACCGCCGAGGAGGGCTGCCTCAGCCTGCCCGGCCAGTTCGCCGACGTGACCCGCCCGCGGGCGGTGAAGGTGCGCTTCCGCGACGAGCAGGGCGAGGAGCGTGAGCTCGAGGCCGAGGGCCTGCTGGCGCGCTGCCTGCAGCACGAGATCGACCATCTGGACGGCGTCCTGTTCGTCGACCACCTCTCGGCGCTGAAGCGCAACATGATCATGCGCAAGCTGATCAAGACGCGGCGGCCCCGTGCCTGAGCGGCTGCGGCTCGTGGTGATGGGCACCACGGGCTTCGTTCTGCCCGCCCTCGATGCCCTGCTCGCCACCGGCCACGAGATCACTGCGGTCTATACCCAGCCGCCGCGTCCGGCAGGCCGCGGCCATCAGCTCCGCCGCACGCCCGTGCACGACCGCGCCGACGCAATGGGCCTGGCAGTGCGCACGCCGCGAACACTCAAGGACGCCGAGGCGCAGGCCGGGTTCGCCGCCCTCGGCGCGGATCTCGCCGTCGTCGGCGCATACGGTCTGCTCCTGCCCCGGCCGGTCCTGGAGGCACCTCGCCTCGGCTGCATCAACCTGCACGCCTCGCTCCTGCCGCGCTGGCGTGGCGCCGCCCCGATCGAGCGCGCGATCCTGGCCGGCGACAGCGAGACCGGCATCAGCATCTTCCACATGGAGGAGGGGATGGACACCGGCCCGGTCTATGCGAT
The DNA here is from genome assembly GCA_050246385.1 of Geminicoccaceae bacterium. Classification (GTDB taxonomy): domain Bacteria; phylum Pseudomonadota; class Alphaproteobacteria; order Geminicoccales; family Geminicoccaceae; genus Benzoatithermus. Next base: position 15,698 of record JBFWWD010000114.1, on the reverse strand, counting down.
GCGGCCCACACCCATCGACTCCAGCACGACCGCACCCGAGCTGCACGAGCGGCTCGCAGCGCTGGCGGCGGAGATGCTGCCGGAGGTCGTTGAGGGCATCGCGGCGGGCAGACTGCCGGCGGTGCCGCAGCCCGAGGTGGGCGCGACCTACGCCCGAAAGCTCGCGCGGGAGGAGGGCCGGATCGACTTCACCGAGCCCGCCACCCTGATTGAGCGCCGCCTGCGCGCGCTCAACCCCGCCCCCGGCTGCTGGTGCGAGGCGAAGGGCGAGCGGCTGGGCCTGCTCGCCGGCGAGGTGGTCGACGGCGCGGGCGAGCCCGGCACCATCTTTGCCCTGCCGCTCACGGTCGCCTGCGGCGAGGGTGCGCTCGCCCTCACCCGCGTCCAGCGCGCCGGCAAGCGCCCGATGACGCCGGGCGAGCTGCAGCGGGGCTTCCCGCTGCCCGTGGGCACGCGCCTCGCCTGACGCCGATGGCCCGCTGGCGCCTGCTGCTCGAATATGACGGCCGCCCGTTCCAGGGCTGGCAGCGTCAGGGCGACGCCCCGACCGTGCAGGGCGCGCTGGAGACCGCTCTCGCCTGCTTCACCGGCGAGAGCCCGACCGTCACCGCCGCCGGGCGCACCGACGCCGGCGTGCATGCCCTGGGGCAGGTCGCCCATCTCGATCTCGCCCGCGACTGGCTGCCCGAGCGCCTGCTCGGCGCCCTCAACTTCCACCTCCGCCCGCATCCGATCGCGGCCCTCGCCGCCAGCGAGGCGGCACAGGACTTCCACGCCCGCTTCGCCTGCACGGGCCGGCGCTACCTCTACCGCATCCTTGCCCGTCGCAGTCCGCCCGCCCTGGAGCGCGGCCGCGTCTGGCACGTCCCGGTCCCGCTGGACCACGAGCGTATGCACGTCGCCGCGCAGGCCCTGGTCGGCCGCCACGACTTCACCAGCCTCCGCTCCAGCGAATGCCAGTCGGCCTCGCCCACCAAGACTCTCGGCGGGATTCACGTCACCCGCGAAGGCGACCTGATCCTCTGCCGCCTATGGGCCCGCTCCTTCCTGCATCACCAGGTCAGGAACATCGTCGGCACGCTGAAGGCCGTCGGCGAGGGCAAGGCGCCGCTCGATCATCTGCGCGACGTCCTCGCCGCACGCGACCGTTCGGCCGCGGGCCAGACCGCACCTGCGGACGGCCTGTTTCTCGAGCGCGTCGAGTATGGCTGACGTGGACGGCCCCGCCCTGCTAATGTGGCGGCATGGCTGAGCCCGCCCACGCATTGCCGATGCTCGTCGCAGACTTCGTCCGATGGGACGACGGCACGGGCACGCGCTACGAGCTGGCGTGCGGCGCGCCGGTGGCGATGGCGCCGCCGTCGGGGCGGCATGCTGACCTCGTCGCCAACATCACCGCGCGTTTGAGCGCGCAGCTCGCTCGGCCATGCCGCGTGCCGGTCGGCGCCGGAGTTGCACGGCGCGACGACGATGACGAGTTCCGGCTGCCGGACGTCATCGTGAGCTGCGAACCGACGCCCCGCGTCTACTTCCGCCAGCCCCGTCTGCTCGTCGAGGTGCTTTCGCCTTCCACCGAGAAGGAGGACCGCACCGACAAGCTCGACTTCTACCGCTCCCTCGAGTCGGTGGAGGCCGTTCTGCTGGTCTGGCAGGACAAGCGGCGGGTCCAGGTGGTCCGACGCGAGACCGACCGCTGGTCGATCCAGGACCTCGTCGGAGGCGGCGACCTCACGGTCACTGCGCTCGACCTCCGTCTCACCCTGGACGAGATCTACGCCGACATCGATTTCCCTGCCGAGGACGAGCAGCCCTCAGTCTGACAGCAGGAGCCCGTCGAGCACGCGGCTCACCGTGACGCTCAGCAGCAGGTCGATGACGACCAGGCCTGCCGCGATGCCGCTCGTGGTGCCGAGCGCGCTGCGGATCACGAACCACTGGTAGACCAGGATCGCCAGCGTGGCGGTGAGCAGCGACGTCGTGCGCATGGGCAGCGGCAGGATCAAGCCCAGAAGCACGACCGCCGTATAGACCGCCACCTGGATCACGGTGGACCAGTTGTTGGCGACGATCAGCGGCACGTAGCGCTCGGACAGGCCGAGCAGACGGGTGAGCGGAATCGCCGCGAGCGGGAACGCCATCCAGCCGATGACGTAGCCGAGGCCCTCGGTGAAGGCGGTCGCCCAGGGCTCGGCCGGCCAGCCGGCGAGGCGATACTGGTCGAGCAGGACCAGGATGTAGGCAGGCAGGACCACCAGGGCGGCCGCGAACGACTTCCAGAAGCCGTCCACCGACAGGTCGAGACGGCCGACAGCGCTCGCGTCGCCGCGTGCCAGCCGCAGGGCCGCATCGACCGAGCGGACGATCTCCGGCCAGGTCGGCATCAGCCGGCGAGTAAGCGCCGCAGGAAGCGGAGATAGATCCGGGTCAGGCCCTCGATGTCGGCCACCGCCACGTGCTCGTCGCTCTGGTGCATGGTCGTGCCGACCAGCCCGAACTCGACCACCGGGCAGTGCGACGGGAAGAATCGCGCGTCGGAGGTGCCGCCGGTGGTCGAGAGCTGCGGCCGTAGCCCGGTCTCCGCCTCGACGCTTTCGGCCAGCGCCTCGCTCAGCGCGCCCGGCTTCGTGACGAACGCCTCGGCATTGCCGATCACGGTCAGATCGTGGTCGGGCGCCAGAGGCGCGATCAGCCCACGCAGCCAGGCCTCCAGGCTGTCCTTGGTGTGGCGGTCGTTGAAGCGGATGTTGAACCGCGCCGTCGCCTCGCCGGGAATGACGTTGGCGGCCGGGTTGCCGATGTCGACCGAGGTGACCTGCAGGTTCGAGGGCTGGAACCACTCGGTACCCTCGTCGAGCGGCGTCGCGATCAGCCGCTCCAGCACGCTCACGAGGCGGTGGGCGGCGTTGTCGGCACGATGCGGATAGGCGGTGTGTCCCTGCCGGCCTCGGACGATGAGCGTGCAGCTCACCGAGCCGCGGCGGCCGATCTTGGCGGTGTCGCCCAGCCGCTCGACGCTGGTGGGCTCGCCGACCAGGCAGGCGTCGAAGCGCAGGCCCTGCTCCAGCGCCCATCCCAGCAGCTTCGCCGTGCCGTTGACCGCGTCCTTCTCCTCGTCGCCGGTGATCAGGAGCGTGACCCGGCCCTGTGCTGGCCAGCCCTGCGCGGCGAGCTGCGCCGCGGCGGCCGCGAACGCGCCCACGCCCGACTTCATGTCGGCGGCACCGCGGCCGTAGAGTCGGCCGTTCTCGATCAGGCCGCCGAAGGGGTCGTGCGCCCAGCCCTCGCGGGCACCGGGCGGCACGACGTCGACATGGCCGCAGAAGGCCAGATGCCGCCCGCCCTGGCCGATCGTCGCCATCAGGTTCTCGACCGGATAGCTCCCGTCGCCCTCGAAGCGGACCCGCCGGCAGACGAAGCCGATCGGCGCCAGTGCCAACTCGAGCAGGTCGAGCGCGGCGCCCGCGTCGGGTGTGACCGTGGCGCAGCGGACCAGCGCCTGGCTCAGTGCCACCGGATCCCTGGCGTCCATCAGTCGCGCAGCAGCTCGTTGATCGAGGTCTTGGAGCGCGTCCGCTCGTCGACCCGCTTGACGATCACCGCGCAGTAGAGGCCCGGCCCGGGGCTGCCGTCCGGCAAGGGCTTGCCCGGCATGGTGCCCGAGACCACCACCGAATAGGGCGGCACGCGGCCCTGGAACACCTCGCCGGTGGCGCGGTCGACGATCTTGGTCGAGGCGCCGAGATAGACCCCCATCGACAGCACCGAGCCGCGCTCGACCAGCACGCCCTCGGCGACCTCGGCCCGGGCGCCGATGAAGCAGTCGTCCTCGATCACCACCGGCCCTGCCTGCAGGGGCTCAAGCACGCCGCCGATCCCCGCACCGCCGGAGATGTGACAGTTCTTGCCGATCTGCGCGCAGGAGCCGACCGTGGCCCAGGTGTCGATCATCGTGCCGCTGTCGACATGGGCGCCGAGATTGACGAAGCTCGGCATCAGCACCACGCCGGGAGCGATGTAGGCCGAGCGGCGCACGACGCAGCCCGGCACGGCGCGAAAGCCCGCCTCGCGGAACCGGTTCTCGCCCCAGCCCGCGAACTTGGACGGCACCTTGTCCCACCAGGTGGCGCCGCCGGGGCCGCCGCCGATCACGCCCATGTCGTTCAGGCGGAAGGAGAGCAGGACCGCCTTCTTCAGCCACTGGTTGACCGTCCAGCCGCCCTCGCCCTTCGCCGCGACGCGCGCCTCGCCGCGGTCCAGGAGCTCCAGCGCCGCCTCGACCGCGTCGCGCACCTCGCCCTGCGTGTCGAATCCGATCCGCTCGCGGTCCGCGAACGCGGCCTCGATGACACCGGCCAGCCTGTCGTGCTGCATGATCCTGCCCCTAGAACGCCGGCTCGCGTATCGCAGCCGTTCTCGCAGTGTCAACTGCCCACCCTTGCCCGACCCGGCAGCGGTTCCTATCGTCCGGTCGTCGATCACCGCCGGGCCCACGTTCCATGACCTCCGCCACCGACCGCTCGCCCGACGCTTTCCTCGCGCGCTGTGTCGACGCCATCGGCGCGGAGCGCGTCCTCCGCGCCGAGGCCGACCGCGCGCCCTACGAGGTCGATTTCTGGCGCCACATCGACGGCGTCGCCGCGGCCGTGCTGCGCCCACGCACGGCCGAGGAGATCGCGACCCTGGTGCGGCTCGCCGCCGAGGCCGGCGTGGCGCTGGTCCCGCAGGGCGGCAATACCGGCCTCGACGGTGGCGGCATCCCGGACCATGGCGGCCGGCAGGTGAACCTCAGCCTCGCCGGCCTCGACCGCATCCGCGCCGTCGACGAGCGCGGCGAGTGGCTGGTGGCCGAGGCCGGCTGCACGCTGGCCGCGGTGCAGGCGGCGGCCGAGGCGGCGGGCCGGCTGTTCCCGCTCAGCCTCGGCAGCGAAGGCACCTGCCAGATCGGCGGCAATCTCTCGACCAATGCCGGCGGTGTCAGCGTCATCCGCTACGGCATGGCGCGCGATCTGGTCCTCGGGCTCGAGGTGGTGCTCGCCGACGGCCGGGTCTGGAACGGCCTGCGCACGTTACGGAAGGACAATACCGGCTACGACCTGAAGCAGCTCTTCCTGGGTGCCGAAGGCAGCCTCGGCATCATCACCGCCGCCTCCCTGCGCCTGTTCGCCCGCCCGCGCGAGCGGGTCACCCTGTTCGCCGGGATCGCCTCGCCCGAGGTCGCGGTCACGCTGCTGGCCAACGCCAAGGACCGGTTCGCCGAGCTGATCTCGAGCTTCGAGCTGATGGCCGGCGGCTGCGTCGACGCCGCCGCGGCGCATCTCGAGGGCGTGCGCAACCCGCTGGAGACGCGGGCACCCTGGTACCTGCTGGTCGAGCTCGCCTGGTCGCTGCCGGACGGCCTCGCCGCGGCCGCCGAGGCCTGGCTGGGCGAGATGTTCGAGGCCGAGCTGATCCAGGACGCCACCATCGCCGCCAGCGAGAGCCAGCGCCGGATGCTGTGGCGGATGCGCGAGGAGCTGAGCCCGGCCATGCGGGTCGAGGGCCAGATCGCCCGCAACGACGTCTCGGTGCCGGTCGGCCGCCTGCCCGAGCTGATCGAGCGGGGCCATCCGCTGGTCGCGTCGCTCGCGCCCCGCGGCCGGCTCCTGCCCTTCGGCCATGTCGGCGACGGCAATCTGCACTTCAACATCATGCTGCCGCAGGACGAGCCGGACCTTCCCGCCCTGCGCGAGCGCATCCACCACGCCGTCTGCGACCTCGTCCAGGAGCTGGGCGGCTCGATCAGCGCCGAGCACGGCATCGGCCGCCTCAAGGCCGAGGAGCTCGCCGCCCGCAAGGCGCCCTTGGAGATCGAGCTGATGCGCCGGGTGAAGGACGCGCTCGATCCGGCAGGTGTCTTGAACCCGGGCGTGATCCTGGCCGCTGGACCAGGCTGAGGGGTCCGCCCGCATCGTCTCGCGCATCAGACCGGGTTATGTCCCGACCGGCACTCGATGATAGAGTGGCACGACGGCGTCTACCGGCGGAGGCGTGGGCGTGTCGTTCGACGATGCCGACCGACGCATGGCGGTCATCCTCGCGGCCGATCTCGCGGACTACTCGCGGCTCGTGGCGCTCGACGAGGAGGCCACGCTCGCGTCGCTCGCCACCTACCAGGGCGTGATCGACTCCTTGATCGCCGAGCACCGTGGCCGGGTCTTCAGCCGGGCGGGGGACGGGCTCCTGGCCGAGTTCGCCAGCGCGGTTCAGGCGGCCCGTTGCGCCGTCGCGATCCAGCGCATGGTCGACCGCCGCAATCACGACCGGCCCGAGGCCGAGCACCTGCTGTTCCGGATCGGCATCAATCTCGGCGATGTGGTCGTGCGAGGCAACGATCTGCTCGGCGATACCGTCAACGTCGCCACACGCCTGCAGGGGCTGGCCGAGCCGGGGCAGATCGTCGTCGCCGCGACCGTGCAGGAGCAGCTGGGAGGCAAGGTGAGCTTCCCGTGCGAGGCTCTGGGTGAGGTCGTTCTCAAGAACATCCCGCGGGGTGTCAGCGCCCATCGCCTCGGCTGGGCGCTGGATCCGCCGCCGCCTCCAGGAACCCTGCGCACCGGCTCGCTGCCCCTCCCCGACCGACCGTCGATTGCCGTCCTGCCGTTCGCGAACCTCGGCGGCGATTCCGAGCAGGACTATTTCGCCGAAGGGCTCAGCGAGGATCTGATCACCGCGCTGGCCAAATATCGCTGGTTCTTCGTCATCGCCCGGAATTCCAGCTTCACCTATCGCGGACGCAATGTTCCGGTGCGGCAGGTGGGGCGGGAGCTGGGTGTGCGCTATGTGCTGGAAGGCAGCGTCCGCCGGTCGGGCAACCGCCTGCGCGTCACGGCGCAGCTGGTCGAGGCGACCACCGGCCATCATCTCTGGGCGGAGCGTTTCGATCGCGATCTCGCCGACCTGTTCGCCCTGCAGGACGACATCGTCGAGCGGGTGATCGCCAGCATCGAGCCCGGCATGCTCCGCTCCGAGACCGATCGCGCCCGGCGTGCCACCCCGAGCAGCCTGAACGCCTGGGACCTGCTCCTGCGCGGGATGTGGCAGTTCCATCTCTTCAGACGGGAGCACCATCACGCCGCGCTGGACCTGTTCCGCCGGGCGTCCGCGACCGACCCGTCGCTCGCGGAGCCCCATCTCTGGCGCGTCCGCTGTCTCGATGGGATGATCTTCTTCGGCTGGTCCGACGACATCGCGGCCGACGACGCGGAGGCGGCCGAGGCGCTGCGCCAGGGTCTGCGTCTCGCCGAGGCCGATCCCTACGCCTGCTACGCCCAGGCGATCTATTGCAATCGGGTCGGCCAGTCGGAGCGGGCGATCGAAGCCGCGCAGCGCGCCATCGACCTCAGTCCGAGCTTCGCCCTCGGGCACTTCCTGCTTGGCACCTCGCGCATCTTCGCCGGCCGTGCGGCGCAGGCCATCGAGCCGCTCGAGCGCGGGCTGCGCCTCAGCCCCGCTGATCGGCAGTCCTTCGTCTGGCTGCAGTTTCTGGCCTGGGCGCACTATCTGTCCGGCGGCCATGCCAGCGCGATCGAGCGCGCGAGGGAGGCCGTCTCCGCGCGGCCCGACGTCTACATGGGGCATATGGCGTTGGCCTGCGGCCTCGCCTCGGCGGCACGGCTCGCGGAAGCGCATCGCGCCATGGCCGAGCTGCGCCAGGTTCTCCCGAGCGACGGGCTGGTCGCCGCGTTCATCGGGCGGTTCGCTCTGGACACCGATCGCGTCCGGATCGTCGGGGACCTGCGGCGTGCCGGATGGACCGCCTGTGCCGCCGGTCCCGACACGACCTGATCGTCGCACGAGGCCCCTGCCCGCAGCGCTCGTTTACTGTACCATGTCGCGTTCGCGGTTCCGGGAGGACGCCCATGTCCGTTCCCAGCGTCGAGCGCAGGCTCGCCGCCGTCCTGGCGGCCGACGTGGTCGGCTACACAAGGCTGATCGAGCAGGACGAGGCCGGCACCCTCGCCCGTCTCAAGACGCTGCGCCGGACGGTGATCGAGCCCATCCTGGCGGGCCATGGCGGCCGGATCGTCAAGCTGATGGGCGACGGCGCTTTGGTCGAGTTCCCGAGCGCCTCGGAGGCGGTCCGGGCCGCGGTCGAGGTGCAGCAGGCCGTGCTCCGCCACGAGGCGGAGCGCCCCGGCGCCGACCGCATCCGCTTCAGGATCGGGATCAGCCTCGGCGACGTGGTTCATGAGGATGGCGACATCTTCGGCGAGGGCGTCAATCTGGCGGCCAGGCTCGAGCAGCTGGCCGAGCCGGGCGGGATCTGCGTCACGCGCCCGGTCTATGAGCAGGCCCGGCATCGGCTGCCGCTCGGGTTCGCGCCGACGGGCCGGCACCGGGTCAAGAATGTCGCCGAGCCCGTGGAGGTCTGGCGCGTGCAGACCGCTGGTGTGGCGACCACGGCGCGCCGCAAGCGCCATGGAACGGCCCGATGGTCCGTGGCGGTCGCGACCGCTTGTCTCGTGCTCGCCCTCGTTGGCGGCGGCTGGTGGCTGTGGCCGGCGACATCGGGGCTGGCCGACAAGCCGACGATCGCCGTCCTGCCGTTCGCCAATCTGGGCGAGGACGCCGCGACGGGCCGGCTCGCCGACGGCATGACCGAGGACGTGATCACCGACCTCGCCCGCTTCCGCGATCTCACCGTCATCGCCCGCAACTCGACCCTGAAATACAAGGACAAGCCGGCGGACCTGCGCGAGGTCGGCCGCGAGCTCGGGGTGCGCTACGTGCTCGAGGGCAGCATCCAGCGCGCCGACGAGCGGGTCCGCGTCACCGCCCAGCTGATCGAGGCCGCGGGTGGCGGTCACGTCTGGTCGGAGCGCTGGGATCGCCCGGTGGACGATGTCTTCACCGTCCAGTCCGAGCTTGCCGAGCAGGTCGCCACCGCCCTGGGCGGGTATGGCGTCGTGGCCCAGGCGGACCGGGCGCAGGCCAAGCGCAAGCGGCCCGAGAACCTCACCGCCTACGACCTCTATCTGCTCGGGGTCGAGCTTAAGCATCGCATGCTCGGCCGGGAGGATGAAGAGCAGGCTCGCGATCTGCTCGACCGGGCGATCGCCCTCGACCCCAAGCTCGCCCGCGCCTACGTCGCGCGCGCCTGGGTCGACCTCATCCTCGCCAGCTTCGGTGCGCCGTGGGCGCAAGGCATCCAGGCGATGGAGGCGCACGCGCGCGGCGCACTCGCCCTCGACCCGCAGGATGCCGAGGCGCATGTGGTGCTGGGCGAGGCGCTGTTCTGGCAGGGCCGTTACGGCGAGAGCACGGTCGAGTACGACACGGCGGTGGCGCTCAACCCGAACCGGGCCGACATCCTGCTGTTCTCGGCCGGTATCCTGTCGCTGATGGGCCAGGTCGAGCGGGGTGTCGAGCTCGCCGACCGCGCGGTCCAGCTCAACCCGAACCACCCCGGCTTCTATTCGTTCTATCTGTCGCCCGCCTACTATTTCGGCCGCCGCTTCGCCGATGTCGTGGCCGCGGTCGACAGCGCGCCGGAGGCGCAGCGCTTCGCGGTGCAGCATCTGTATCTCGCCGCCAGCCTGGCCGAGCTCGGGCGGCAGGCCGAAGCCCGGGCAGCGGCGGCCGAGCTGCGCCGCCAGCGGCCCAACATCTCCGCCGAGCTCGCCATCAACACCGGCTCGCTCCTCGCCGAGCAGCGCGATCTGCTCGTCGACGGCCTGCGGGCGGCCGGGCTGTCTCTCTGTGCCACCGAGGACGATCTCGCCGGCATCGCCCATCCGGTCCGCCTGCCCGAGTGCCAAATCGGGCAGGGCAAGCAGGCGGCAACGCGGTCTTAGCCGCGCCCGGCTTGACGGACCGCCGGAACCGTTCCTGGGCGGAAGGCGTTCCCACCTACCTTCTGCCATGGGAGGACGCGCCATGACGGCCCTCTCTCGATCGGCCGCCCTATGCGGCTGGGCTGCGGCGTTGGCGATGATCGCCATTCCGGCCGCATCCGCCGCCACCGGCGACACGCTGCGTGTCGTGGGCGAGCGGGTGAACCTGCGGGCCGGCCCCTCCGACGATGCCAACGTCCGCTCGCAGATCCTGCAGGGCGAGCAGGTGCTGGAGCTGCGCCGCGACGGCAACTGGTACGGCGTGCGGGTGCTGCGCACCGGCGAGGAGGGCTGGATGTTCGGCAACCTGCTCGAGCCGCTGACGCCCACGACCCTCGGCGCTGAAGCGGTCCAGTTGCCGTCCGCCGGGTTCCGCGAGCTGGCGCCCGACTTCGACCGGCTGCTCGGCAACCTCGCGCAGCGCTACGGCTTCCCGCTGTTCGAATCCGTCCGTCCGGAAGGCAGCAACGGGCTGCGGGTCACGCTCTCGCCGCAATGGCTGCGCGCCGGGTCGGCCGACGAGCATCTGCTCGCCGCCACCGCGGTCTACGAGATGTGGAAGAACCACCAGAACGGCGCCCCGGTCCTGGTCGAGCTGCTGGAGCCGGGCGGCAAGCGCTACCTGACCATCGACGATGCGCAGAAGAACGGCGCGCTGCTGACCGTCTCGGCCGACTGAGGGCTGTCTTCGCCGCAGACCCCTTCCTGCGGCGCCGTCCTTCTGGTTCAACATGGGCCTCGGCACCGGGAGCAGGCGATGCAGGTCTATGTTCCGCCACTGGACGACATGCGGTTCGTCATGGAGCACGTGGCAGGCGGCGGCGAGCTCGCCTCCTGGCCGGGGCTGGAGCAGTGCACGCCCGACCTACGCGATGCCGTGCTGGATGGCGCCGGCCGGTTCGCCGCCACGGAGCTGGCACCGCTCAACGCCTCGGGTGACCTCGAAGGTGCGGTGCTCGAGAACGGTGTCGTGCGCACGGCCAGCGGCTTCCGCGACGCCTATCGCGGCTTCGCCGAGGCGGGCTGGGTCGGCCTCGCCGCCTCGGAGGCGCTGGGCGGCCAGGGCCTGCCCGCGCTCTGGAACACCGCCGCCAACGAGCTCTGGGCCGCCGCCAACGTCTCGTTCCAGCTCTGCCCGCTGCTCTCGCAGGCGGTGATCGACGCCATCCAGCACCATGGCAGCGCCGAGCAGCAGCATCTCTACGGCGAGCCTCTGACCAGCGGCCGCTGGACCGGGGCGATGTGCCTGACCGAGCCGCAGGCCGGCTCCGACGTCGGTGCCTTGCGCACCCGTGCCGTCCCCGACGGCGACCGCTACCGGATCTTCGGCACCAAGGTGTTCATCACCTACGGCGAGCACGATCTGGCCGAGAACATCGTCCATCTGGTGCTGGCCCGGATCGACGGCGCGCCCGCCGGCTCCAAGGGCCTGTCGCTGTTCATCGTCCCGAAGCTCCTGCCCAAGAAAGACGGCACGCCCGGGCAGCGCAACGAGCTGCGCTGCGTCTCGCTCGAGCACAAGCTGGGGGTGAAGGCGAGCCCGACCTGCGTCATGGCCTATGGCGACGACGCAGGCGCCGTGGGCTTCCTGATCGGCGCCCCGGGCGACGGCATGCGCTGCATGTTCACGGTGATGAACAGCGCCCGGCTCGCGGTCGGCCATCAGGGCCTGGGCGTCGCCGAGCGCGCCTTCCAGCAGGCGCTCGCCTATGCGCGCGAGCGGGTCCAGGGCGGCCGCGGCGGCGGGCCCGTGCCGATCGTCGAGCACCCCGACGTGCGCCGGATGCTGCTCACCATGCGGGCGCAGATCGCCGCCATGCGCGCCCTGTCCTACTGGACCGCCGCCTGGATGGACCGCGGCGAGCGGCATCCCGACGCGGGCGAGCGCCGCCGTGCCGCCGACCGGGTCGCCCTGCTCACCCCCATGGTCAAGGCCTGGTGCACCGACCTCGCGGTCGAGATCGCCAGCACGGGCATCCAGGTCCATGGCGGCATGGGCTTCATCGAGGAGACCGGTGCCGCCCAGCATCTGCGCGACGCCCGCATCCTGCCGATCTACGAAGGCACCAACGGCATCCAGGCGCTCGATCTGGTCGGGCGCAAGCTCACCATGTCCGACGGCGAGCTGCCCTGGAGCCTGTTGCGCGAGCTGCGCGAGGAGCTGCCGGGGCTGCCCGCCGAGCTCCAGCCGGGCCTCGGCGCCGCGCTCGCTGCCGTCGAGCGGGCGACGAAGCACCTGCAGGACGACCCCACGGACGATCGCGGTGCCGGTGCCGTGCCCTATCTGCACCTGTTCGCCGGCACGCTGGGCGGATTCCTTCTCGCCCGGGGGGCCGCCGCGGCGGACAGCGCCGACTGGCCGGCGCTCGCCCGCTTCTACGTCGCCACACTCCTGCCCTCGGCCGTGGCCCTCGAAGGCGCCGCCACCGCCGGCGCCGGGCTGCTCGACGCCCCGCTCCCGGCGGCTTGACGCGCCGCGCGCGTCAGCTCGACGGGTTTGCCGTGCGGTGTCGTCGCGTAGGCCGCGCGCCAGGCTTCCTTGCGCGTTGCCAGCGCGTGGCGGGTCGTCAGTGCCTTCGCCACCGCCAGCTCCTCCAGGGCATCCAGGACGTGCGCGTAGTAGGTGGACCCGTCGTCCGGATCGCCTGCGGCCTGCGCCCGCGCGATGGCCGACCCCAGGCCGGCCGCCCACTCGCCCGTCGAGAGCCGCCCGGCCTCGATCAGCGCCATGGCGAGCGCCAGGGCCTCGACCTGCCAGGGCTCCGCGAACGGCCGCGGCTCAGCCCGGCTCAAGATGGCTTTCCCACAGGTCGAGATGGATTTTGTCGTCGGCCGCCGCCGCCTCGCCCCACAGCGCGCGCGCCGTGAACATCACCGTGTAGAGGTGCCCGGGACACTCGCCCTTGCCGTGCGCGTTCGTGTCCGGAAAGACGTGGGCGCCGTGCCATCGATGGATCACGCCCCGCTTTCCCCGGGCATAGCGCGGCAGGCGGGTATGACCCGTGGGATGCATGTTGCGCGTCCGGACCGTCTCGCCGGCGGTGAAGCGGGGCGGCGTGTCCACCTGCCGCGCGAACTTGCCGGCCGTCTTGAAATTGCGGTCCACGTCCTCCGGGCGGGCGGCGTCATCGCGCCTCGGGCTGCCGGCTGCGGTACGGCCGGTGCGCAGCTCGTCCAGCGTGACCATGCCGGCCTGCAGCAGCGACAGGGCGGTCGCGAAATACCAGTGCTCGTAGTACGTCCAGCTCAGATAGGCGTCTGGCGGCATCAGCTCGCGCAGATGACGGAACCGGTCGATCGTGAACCCGGGTGGGGAGGTCCTGGCCCGCGAGATGCCGAACATCCGGCGCTCCCATGGCTCCTGGAAAACGGGCTCCTCGGCCTCGGGGGCGACCGGCCCGAAGCCGTGCATCCCGCCCATGTCGTGGATGCCGTTCACGGCTGCTCTCCGACCGGGCCCAGCTCGCGCGCGACCCCGATCATGGCGTCGCGGGTGACCAGGGCCGCGAGCTCGCCCTGGCTCATCCCATCCGTGCCGTGCGGGCGCTCCGGCAGGACCAGGTAGCGGACTTCCGAGGTGCTGTCCCAGACCCGGACCTCGACCCCGGGGCCGAGATCGACGCCGAACTCCCGGAGGACGCCACGCGGGTCGATGACCGCGCGCGAGCGATAGGGTGCCGACTTGTACCAGCGCGGCGGCAGCCCGAGCAGTGGCCAGGGATAGCAGGAGCACAAGGTGCAGACGACGAGGTTGTGCACCGTCGGCGTGTTCGCCACGACGACGACATGCTGCCCCTGCGGGCCCAGCAGGTCCATCTCCCCGATGGCGCCCGTGCCGTCGGCGAGCAGCCGCTCCCGGAAACCGGGATCCACCCATGCCCGGGCCACGACCCGGGCGCCATTGTGGGGACCGACGCGGGACTCGAACGATTCGAGCGACGCCTCGATCGTGGCGGGATCGACCAGGCCCTTCTCGACCAGCAGGCTCTCGAGCGCCTTGATCCGGAGTGCTGGATCGGAAGGCACCTGCGCCACGAGATCCTGGTGATCGTGCGCGTGGTCGTGTTCCATGACACCTGCCGGACAGCCGCGCTGCTAGCGCCACCCCTCACTCTGCGGCGGGGCCGATCCCCGGTCAATCGACAGGCTGCCGGGATCGGTTCCACGCCTTGCGCCCGGTGGCGACTATCTCGCCCCTTCCGCCCCCGGGTCGGGCTCCGACGGCTCGACCGCTCCCGTGCGCTGGAGCTGGCGCGCCACGGTCCAGCACAGGAGCGCCCAGCAGGAGCCCAGCGTCCAGCCGGCCAGCACGTCGGTCGGCCAGTGCACGCCGAGATAGAGGCGCGAGACGCCGATCATCAGCGTGAGCAGCACCGCCACCGACATGAAGTAGATCTTGAGCCGCCGTGCCCGCTGGAACCGGGCCAGCAGCGCGCCGAGCGTCAGGTAGGTGGCGGCGGCCCCGGTCGCATGGCCGCTCGGGAAGCTCGCCGTGTAGACCTCGACTCCATGCGGGAACAGCTCGGGCCGCGGCCGCTCGATGCCCGCCTTGAGAGCGAAGCTGAGCAGCACCGCGCCCAGGATCGAGGCCAAAAGCAGGAGCGCGGCGTGCCGCTTGCCCGACAGCAGCAGATAGCCGGCGGTCACCAGCGTCACCATGGCGATGAGCGTGGTCCCGCCCAGCGCCGTGACGTCGCGCACCGCCGATTCCAGCCACTCCGGCCCGATCGGCTCCGCCGGATCGCCCGCCTCGCGGAACAGCAGCAGGATCGCCCGGTCGAGCCCGAACTGCTCCCCCTCGCGGATCTCGTCGGCGAGTCCCAGGAACAGCCACAGCCCACCGGCAATCACCAGCAGCGAGACCAGCACGCGACGTTCGAGAACGGGCGCGATGGCACCGCGCCATTGCCGCCAGTAGCTCATCCGCGCCGCGTGACCTTCAGCGCCCGGCGATCCAGATGCGCCTCGACCTCGGCGAGCTCGATCCCTTCGGCCGCGAGCCTCGCCAGCGTGAAATAGAGCAGGTCGGCCGCTTCCCAGATCACCTCGTCGCGGGTCTCGGCGCGCGCCAGCTCGTCGGCCTCCTCGCGCAGCTTGGCGCCGAGCAGCGCCGGGTCCGCGAGCAGCCTGGCGGTGTAGCTGCCTTCAGGCGCCCTGGTGCGGCGCTCGGCGAGCGTGCGGGCGAGCCTGCCGAGGCCCTGGTCCTCGCCCCAGCAGGTGCGGGTGTCGAGGTGGCAGAAGCCGGGGCCGTGCTGGCGGACGACGAAGCGCGGGCCGTCGCGATCGCAGTCGAGGTCGATCCGCAGCAGCTCCTGGACAGCACCGCTGGTCTCGCCCTTGACCCAGAGGCCACGGCTGCGGGACTGGTAGATGCCCATCTTCCGCCGCACCGCCTCGCGGATCGATTCGCGGGACGAGTAGACCAGCCCGAGGCAGAGGCCGCGCTCGTCGACCACGACGGTCGGATAGAGGCCGTCCGGCCGGTCGGTGACGAGCGGCGCCATGATCGCATCGGCGAGGTCGAGCCGGCCGGTGTAGAGCGCCATGCCGACCTGCGCGTCGGCGCCGAGCGTGTCGAGTGCCCTGATCTCCTTGGCCGTCGTCACGCCGCCGGCGATGGTGACCTGGCAGTCCTCACCCGCCGCGTCGACCACCGCCCTGGCGAGCTCGAGATTGGTGCCGCCCATGCGGCCCTCGTGCTCGACGACGGTGACCAGGACGCCCGCCGCGTAGGGGTTCAGCTCGGCGATCCGCTCCAGGATGCCGCGGCCGGTGCCCTCCTGCCAGCCCTCGACCACCCCCTCGCCGTGGCGCGCGTCCAACGCC
>JBFWWD010000113.1:0-16821 GCA_050246385.1 Geminicoccaceae bacterium | reverse complement strand
GCGGGTGCGGAACGTGACGTAGAAGTGGTGCGGCGGGGGCGCACCCTCCTTGGCCAGACGCAGCAGCACGTCGCGCACCACCGTGCGCAACGCGGTCTCGACCAGTCGTCCGTAGTCTATCCGTGAGCGCCGCATCAACGACCGTCTGCAGGGGTGAAGTGGGGGGGCTTCTGTTGCCCGGTGCCCCCCCGAACCGCGAGCAAGCTACTTTTTAGGCAGCCGCCCGGAGTGCAACGTTGTCGTTGGCACTTGTGATTTGGTCCGGTAACGGCGGTACCATGCCGGGTGAAAACTGAACCTTTATTACGCACGTCGATCCTAAGTCGCCCCCGCAAGACCGTCCCCAAAGGGGCGGGAGTGGTGGAGGCGCCGGGCTCTGCCCCCGGGTCCGCTACGCCTATTCCGCACAGCGTTTATCACCATAGCCGGCGAACCGGCGCTTCATATATACGCCGTCGCGACGACGGTGCAACCGCATGCGCGATCGATCTGCGCTGGCTAGGAGAACCTGATGGCGTTGGACCCGGACAAGCGGGCCGAAATTGATAGCCTGCGAGATATGTCTGGCCTCACCAAGCGGGCGACTGTCAAGGAGATGGAGGCCATCCTCTACGAGCCCCTGCCAGTGAAGGGCCTCGAGCACGGATTCATTCGAGTTGTCGACTATATGGGCGACGATGCTGCCATCGTCCAGGCGGCCAGAGTCTCCTACGGTCGTGGGACAAAGCACGTCAGCGGTGATCGCGGCCTGATCAACTATCTGATGCGCCACCGCCACACCAGTCCGTTCGAGATGTGCGAGCTCAAGCTGCACGTCAAGCTGCCGATCTTCGTGGCCCGACAGTGGATCCGCCACCGCACCGCCAACGTCAACGAATACTCGGCCCGCTACTCTGTTCTTGACCGGGAATTCTACATTCCCGAAGGAGAGTATCTGCAAAAGCAACGAGATGCCAAGGCCTTCGTCAAGAAGGAAGAAAAGTCTGGTCAGGCGGCCCTTCTGAGTCTGTTCGAGGCCGAGCAACAGGCAATCGCCAGCCAATCGACGACGAACATGCAGGGAAGGGACGAGCAGGGGCTCGCGGGCGATGATGCGTTCTGGGCAGTCGATCGCATCAAGCGCGATAGTCAGCGCTCATTCACGGCATATGAGAGGCTCCTCGGCGACGAGGAGCATCCCGGGATCGCCCGCGAGCTGGCGCGCATGGTGCTGCCGCTGAACACCTACACGCAGTGGTACTGGAAGGTCGATCTCCACAACCTGCTGCATTTCTTGCGCCTGCGTCACGACAGCCACGCGCAGTACGAGATCCGGGCCTATGCCGAGGTGCTGCTCGACATCGCGCGCAAATGGGTGCCGCTGGCGACCGCGGCGTTCGAGGAGTATCGCGTCGGCGGGGCCGAGCTTTCCGCCACGGCCCTGCAGGTGATCCGCCGCCGGCTCGCGGGCGAGGCCGTCACCCGTGAGACCTCGTCCCTGAGCCAGGGCGAATGGCGCGAGCTCGCGACGCTTCTGCCCGGCCTGGAGAGCTGAGACCGCTCAGGCCTCCACTCGGCCGCCGCAGAGTTGCAGCAAGGCGATGAAGACCACCGGCACCAGCAGAACTGCAATATAGAAGGTGCGGGCGAAGCCGAACAACAGCGCCACCAGCGCGCCCAGCAGAATGATCGCGAGCGCCGCCCATCCCACCGGTCCCAGACTCTCATTGGCGTTCACGCTTGTTTCTCCTGTGGTTTTCCGGACGCAGAGCTTAGCCGGACCACCGTCCGCGACAAGCACGGCCATGGTCGCAGGGTCAGGTCGCGGCTACTGTGGCCGTGTTGTCCGTTGCGTGGCGCTGCTACCACGGCAACCGAAAAAGGCCGTCAACGACCGGAACTTGAGGCTGCGTCAATCGACAGGTCGAAATACCGGTGTTACAGCGGCGTCATCTGTCGTCCGTGCAACATATGAGGGGGCAGCAATGCGACTCCGGCTCGGTACTCTGGGTTTGCTCGCGACCGCGAGCCTGTTGGCAGGCTGCGGCCCCGCGTTCGAATCCCAGAAGGTGTTCGACGAAGCCAAGAGGACCACGCCTACGGGCGACACGTACCATCAGACGCTCTACAGTGGCTACATGGAGCATGCCACGTTCGAGCAAGACGAGATGATGAACTACACGAGCGCGATGAGCCACGCCCGCAACGCGATGGCCTCCGCTCGCGGCGAGACCCCGGCCGTCGCTGGCGTCACCGATTTCGGCCCGCAGCCGGCCGACAAGGTCGACGAGCTGACCCAGGCCCGCAACCAGCTTGTCGCCGCCCTCGGCGACGCCGGCTCCAAGGATGTGCCCGAGGCGGCCGCACTGGCGCAGACCTACTATGCCTGCTGGGTCGAGCAGCAGCATGAGAACTTCCAGCCGCGCGACATCGCCTATTGCCGCGACGGCTTCTACAAGAACATGGCGATCCTCAACGACGCCGTGATCCCCGAGGCGCCCGACCTGGTGGCGCTGCAGTCCGACGTCTTCTTCGACTTCGACAAGTACAATCTGAAGCCGGCCGCGATCGCCGAGCTCGACAAGGTCTATCCGGTCATGGTGGCCGACACGACCTCGCAGTTCCTGATCGGCGGCCACACCGACACGGTGGGCACGGCGGCCTACAACCAGGGCCTGTCCGAGCGCCGTGCCCAGGCGGTGGCCAGCTACCTCGAGAGCAAGGGCGTGTCCGCCGACCGCATGACGGTCCGGGGCTACGGCTTCTCGCAGCTCGCGGTGCAGACCCCGCCGAACACGCCGAACGCGGAGAACCGTCGCGTGGAGATCCGTCGCCGCTAAGCGACGCCACAGGCGTAGTCGATCGGGGGCGCGGTCCTTGGGGCCGCGCCCCTTTGTATTTCCGGGGCGCAGGCAGCGGCGCCCTGTTCGTTCCGGTGATCCGCAACACACGTCGCCTGCTGGGAGGTGCGTCGTGGATGGCAGCCGCATCCAGCAAGCAAAACGGGCGCCGACTCATCGTCGGCGCCCGTACCTGGCGGAATGCCAGGCGTGTGTTCGGACTAGTTGACCTCCTCGGCGAGGATGTCTCGGTTCTTGGTCTCGGGCACGAACAGGAAGCCGATGACGACCGTCACGGCGGCGATGATGATCGGGTACCACAGCCCCGAATAGATGTTGCCGTGCTGGGCGACGATCGCGAACGCGGTCGCCGGCAGCAGTCCGCCGAACCAGCCATTGCCGATGTGGTAGGGCAGGGACATGGCGGTGTAGCGGATCCGGGTCGGGAACAGTTCGACGAGCGCAGCGGCGATGGGCCCGTAGACCATCGTCACATAGATGACGAGCACCGTCAGGATCAGGACGACCGTGATCGACTGGCCGCGGAAGATGTCGAACGGATGGGCGAGCTTGACGATCGACGGATCACCGGCCTTGGGATAGCCCGCTGCGGTCAGCGCCTCGGACAGCGACCTGGTGAGCTCGTCCTGCTTGGCCTTGGCATCCGCCCCGGCCGCTTTCGCGTCGAAGGCCTCGATGGTGGTCGCGCCGATCTGGACCGTGGCGATCGTGCCGGCCGGTGCGTCCACCGTGGTGTAGTTGACTGCGTTGCGGGCCAGCAGACCTTTGATGATGTCGCACGAGCTGGTGAACTTGGCCGTGCCCACGGGATTGAACTGGAACGAGCAGTTCGCCGGATCGGCGGTCACGGTGACCGCGGTCGATTCCTGTGCCTGGTAGAGCGCCGGGTTGGCCGTGTGCGTCAGCGCCTTGAACAGTGGGAAGTAGGTCACCGCGGCGATCAGGCAGCCGGCGAGAATGATGGGTTTGCGCCCGATCTTGTCCGACAGCCAGCCGAACAGAATGAAGCCGCCGGTCCCGAGCAGCAGCGACCAGGCGATCAGCAGGTTGGAGCTGTAGCCGTCGACCTTCAGGGTTTGTTGCAGGAAGAACAGGGCATAGAACTGACCCGTGTACCAGACGACCGCCTGACCGGCGACCAATCCAAGCAACGCCAGCAACGCGACCTTGGCATTCTTCCATTGGCCGAAGGCCTCGGAGAGCGGGGCCTTGGATTGCGTGCCCTCCTCCTTTATCCGCACGAAGGCAGGCGATTCCTGGAGCTGCAGGCGGATCCAGACCGAGATTCCGAGGAGGACGATCGATACCAGGAACGGCACGCGCCAGCCCCAGGACGCGAACGCTTCCTCGCCCAGCCAGGTCCGCACGAACAGGATCACCAGGAGGGACAGGAACAGACCGAGCGTCGCGGTGGTCTGGATCCAGCTCGTGTAGAAGCCGCGGCGCCCATGTGGGGCGTGCTCGGCGACATAGGTCGCGGCGCCGCCGTACTCGCCGCCGAGCGCCAGACCCTGCAGGAGCCGCAGCCCGATCAGGATCGCCGGCGCGAGGAGGCCGATGCTGTCGGCGGAGGGCAGCAGACCGACCAGGAAGGTCGACAAGCCCATAATGCCGATCGTCACCAGAAAGGTGTATTTGCGGCCGACCAGATCGCCAATGCGGCCGAAGATGAGCGCGCCGAACGGGCGGACCAGAAAGCCTGCCGCGAAAGCCAGCAGAGCGAAGATGTTGCGGGTGGTCTCATCGAACTGAGTAAAGAACTTGGCCCCGATTATCACCGCCAGGGAGCCGTACAGGTAGAAATCATACCACTCGAACACCGTCCCCAAAGAGGAGGCGACGATGACCTTGCGGTCCTCGCCGGTCATAGGTCGACCGGCGTAATCCGAGCTGGGGTCGTAGGTCTTGCTCGCCATCAAGCAATCTCCCTTGTTCTGGTGCGGATGAAGGGTCATGCACCTGGGGTGCGGGCACATGAACGTCCGTTCACCATTGGCGCACCATTGGGCGGTCCGAAACAGGGAGCAAGTCTTTAGGTTGTCAGCGGCGCGAGCCGACACGACTTCCACGGATGGCCACCTGCGCCGAGACGAGCGCGGCCAGGGCGCACAGGGTCATGCCCACGGCCATCGGGTGGGGCGTGCCGTCCTGGATCGAGCCGACGATCTGCGCCACGACCGCGGCGGTGCCCATCTGCAGGAAGCCGCCCAGGCCGGAGGCGGCGCCGGCGATGTGCGGGGCGACGCTGACGAACGCGGCCTGGGCGTTGGGCATCGCGATCCCCTGGGCGAAGGCGGCGCCGGCCGTGGGCAGGAACAGCGCCCAGGGCGACCAGAGCCCTGCCACCATCAGGGCGGTCATGAGCAAGGTGGCGAGCAGGGCGCCGAGGCTGCCGAGCAGGATCATCCGGTCGGTCCCGACGCGCGCGGAATACCGGCCGGCCAGGAAGTTGCCGACCATGTAGGCGCCGGGGACCAGCATGAAGATGAGGCCGTACTCGCCGGCACCGCGGCCCATCACCACCATCACCACGAACGGGGCGGCGGCGAGGAAGGCGTAGAACACGCCGATCGACCACGCCCCGTTCAGGACGTAGCCCATGAAGGCGGACGATCGCAGGAGCTGGCCGAAACCGTGCAGAGGATTGCGCGAGACCGGCGCGCTGCCGGGATGCCTGGTCTCGGGCAGCGCGCGCCAGACGACCGCCAGGGTGAGGACGCCCAGGCCGACGCCGACCCAGAAGACCGCGCGCCAGCCGAGGACCTCCGCGAGCACGCCGCCGAGCGCCGGCGCCATCATCGGTGCCGCCACCATCGCCACCGTGACGTAGGCCAGCATCTCGGCCGAGCGCTCGAGGCCGTAGCGGTCGCGCACGATCGCGCGGGTGAGCACGAGGCCGGCCGACCCGCCCGCCGCTTGCACGATCCGTCCCAGGATGAGCAGCCAGATGCCCGACGCCACGGCGCAGATCACGCTGCCGACTAGATAGACCGCGAGCCCGCCGAGCAGGGCGGGACGGCGCCCGAACCGGTCGGAGATCGGCCCGTAGGCCAGCATCGAGAACGCGATCGAGAAGGCCGAGAGACTGAACACCAGCTGCGCCTCGGCGGCGCTGACCCCGAAGCCCTTCTGGATCGCGGGCAGGGCCGGCAGGAAGACCTGCATCGCGAACGGACCGACGGCCGTGGCCAAAACCAGGACCGCGATGAAGCTCGCCTCCCGATCGCCGCGCCTGGCATCGCCCGTCATGTGCTGCCGATCCGGATTCCGGTGATCAACACGAGCGCTCCCCGAGCAAGATCCGATCTGCCGCCTGGAGCAACGGCGTGCTCGTGTTGCGCGACCATGTCCAGACAATGAGCCAGAGTTCAATGTTCGCCGGGGCTGCCGCAAGGGTCGCGGCGACACGAGTGCGGGGATTGCGGCGGGAATGGTGCCGCAGGTCAGCAGTTGGAAACTTCTTCGTACGAGACTTCGAATTCGGAACGCTGCCCGGTCCGCCGGGTTGCACGACGTGCGCCATCGACATTGCAGGACGACGCACATCGTGCATATGTTGTCCGACATGGCAGCCGCGTGCGCCGACGAGGATCCGATCATGCACCCACAGATCGCCAACTCCTTCATCAAGCTGATGGCGCCTCGCGAGCGTCCCCCGCGCCGCAGGCGCTTGTGGCTGCTGCTTCGGCTGATCGGCCGCGGCTGAGGCGGCAGTTTCCGGCGGTGACGATCCGCCGGTGCCGTTCCCCATGCCGATCACCCGTGCCGTCATCGACCTCCTCGGCGAGGTCGCGTTGCTGCTCTGGGGCCTGCACATGGTCAGCAGCGGCGTCCTGCGCGCGTTCGGGGGCGACCTGCGCCACGTCCTGGCGCGCGCGCTGGGCAATCGCCTCACCGCTCTGGCCGCCGGTCTCGTGGTGACCCTGGCCCTGCAGAGCAGCACGGCGACCGCGCTGATGACGGGCTCGTTCGCCGCGACCGGTGTCATCGGACCGGTCTCCGGCCTGGCGGTCATGCTGGGCGCGAACGTCGGCACGGCACTGGTCACCGCGCTGCTCGCGTTCGACGTCTCGTTGCTGTTTCCCGTGCTGCTGCTCGCCGGCCTCGTGCTGTTCCGATCGACGTCGAGCGCGCGCGGTCGGCACATGGGTCGTGCCCTGCTGGGACTGGGCATGATGCTGCTCGCCCTGCATCTGCTGGCAGCGGCGTTCGCACTCGATCACCTCAGCGACCCGGCGCGGGAGCTGCTCGCCGTGATGGGCGGCGAGCCCCTGCTCGTGCTCATCCTGGCGGCGGCGACGACCTGGCTGCTGCATTCCAGCATCGTCACGGTGCTGGTCGTCGCGACCCTGGCCCAGGCGGGGCTCGTGGACACCGCGCCCGCGCTCGCCATGGTTCTGGGCGCCAATCTGGGCAGTGCCCTCAACCCGCTCGTCGACGCGCTCGGCTCCGGGCCGGCGGCCCTGCGCCTGGCCCTGGGGAATTTGCTCAACAGGCTGTGCGGCTGCCTGCTCTGCCTGCCGCTGCTCGGCGAGATCGCTGCTCTCGCCGCAGCCAGCGGATCGGGCGGCGCGAACAGCGTGGTGCTGTCGCACCTCGCCTTCAACGTCGTCCTGGCCGCCTTGTTCATTCTGCCCCTGCCCATGTTCCCCGGCCTGCTGACCCGCCTGCTGCCGGACAGGCCATCCTCGGAGGATCCCGCGGCACCGCGCTATCTGGATCGGGAGACGCTCCGGCTACCGACGGTCGCCCTGGCGGCCGCGGCGCGCGAGACCCTGCGGATGGCGGATGTGGTGGAGGCGATGCTGCGCGGTTCCGGCGAGCTGCTCACCCGCGACGATGGCGAGGCGGCGGACCGGCTGCGCGCGCTGGACAATGTCCTCGACCGGCTGCACCGCGAGGTGAAGCTGTTCCTCGGCGAGCTCGGCCGCACCGGCCTGGGCGCTGCCGAGCGGCGCAGGCTGGCCTGGATCCTCGTCGCGGCTCAGCATCTCGAACATGCCGGCGATGCCGTCGACAAGGGGCTGCTCGACCTGCTGGCCAAGCGCATCCGCCGCCGCCAGCAGCTCAGCGACGACGAGCTGGCCGAGGCCGAGACGATGCTCGAGCATGTGCTCGCCCAGTTGCGCCTCGCCACCGCGGTCCTGATCGGCGAGGATCTCGACGCCGCGCGCCGGCTGGTCGAGCAGAAGGAGCGCTTCCGCGAGCTCGAGCGGACGGCGATGCAGGCGCAGTTCGCGCGCATCCAGTCCGGACCGGTCCTGCTGGAGACCGACGCCCTGCATCTGGACCTCGTGCGCGAGCTGAGGCGGATCGAGGCCCATGTCGCGGCGATTGCCCATCCCTTGCTGGAACGGCGCAACCTGCTGCGCCCCTCCCGCCTCGTGGTCGAGCCCGAGCCGGCCGCCCAGCGCTGACGCGGCCGGGATGCGTCACCCCCGGGACGGGCGGGAGACCGGATCAGCCATGCTCGTTCCCGTCGCGCAGCCGCTCGAGGATGAACAGGGCGGTGAACAGGTCGAGATGACCGCCGCCGCCATTCTTGAACAGGGTGATCTCCTCGTCCCGGCGGTTCACGCCGTGCCCCCGGCACAGATCATAGAGATCGCCCTCGATTTTGGTGCGCGTGAGCACGCCGCGACCGATCGGGTCGATCAGGTCGCCGCACTGGTCGAGATTGATGCTGGCCTCGTCGATGAACAGCCGGGCCCGGCGGACCGCCGCGTCGTCGCATTCGCGCATCGCCGGGGTGTAGCCGCCGACGAGGTCGAGATGGGCTCCGGGCCTGAGCAGCGCGCCTCGGACCAGCGGCTCGCGCGCGGCCGTCGAGCAGGACAGGATGTCGGCCTGCGCGACCGCACCGTCGAGGTCGGAGGTGGCGACGGCGTCGACACCCTCGGCACGGAGCTCGCTCGCCATCGTCTCCGCCCGCCCGCCGGTGCGATTCCAGACCAGGACCTTCCGCAGCGCGGGCCGGATCGCCAGATGCGCACGGGCGAGGTGGGGTGCCAGTCCGCCGGCGCCGACCATCAGCAGCACGCGTGAGTCCTCGCGGCTCAGCAGCTGCGAGCCCAGGGCCGAGTCGGCCGCCGTCTTGCGGTAGGTGAGGGCGGTGCCCTCGATCACGGCCGCTGGCGTCCCGTTCTCGCCGTCGAACAGGGCGTAGAGGGCCTGGATCGAGGGCAGGCCGGGATGCCTGACCGGATTGTCCGGCAGGATGGTCGCGATCTTGGTGCCCATCGCGACGCCCGGCAGGAACGCCGGCAGGTTGAAGTAGGTGTGAGTGACTCCGCCGCGCTCGGCCTCGAGCGAGGCCCGGGTGATCAGTGGCCGCTCGCCCCGATGGGCCTCGCGCAGCGCCGCGACCAGATCGACCCAGGCGCAGATCCGGTGCACTTGGTCACCGCTCACGACCAGCATCTTGGGCCTCCCTTCGCCCACGATGCCGGCGAGCCTAGCCGAGAATGAAGTCCGATGCCTGCAGGTTGACGATGCCCTCGATCTGGATCGCGAGCTCCGCCCCGCTGGCGCCGGACAGGTTCACCTGGACGATCGTGTCGCCGTCCTGGTGGACGAAGCGCACCTGGCGCTCGTCGGTGAAGCCGTTCTGGCCGCGGAACTCGAACGGGTTCGGGATGCCGGGGGTGCCGGTCCAGTCGTCGATGCCGAGATCGATCCGGTCGCCCTGGCTGCGGCTGAAGTCCATGATCCGGTCGCGGGTCGCTGCGGTCGTGCCGCTGTCGCTCGGCGAGCTGAAGAAGAAGGTGTCGGCGCCGCTGCCGCCCCACATCTGGTCGCGGCCGATGCCACCTCCGATCACATCGGCGCCGCCGCCCCCGCGGAGCGTGTCGTTGCCGGCGCCGCCAGACAGCCGGTTGGCGATGTTGCTGCCCACGAGCGTGTCGTTGCCGTAGCCGCCGGACAGGTGCTCGAAGCCGGCGATGGTGTCGCCCTGCGCGTCGCCGCCGGAGGCGGTGCTGGTCGCGAGATTCACCGCGACCCCGCTGTCCGACAGCACGTAGGCGAGAGTGTCGCTGCCCGCCCCGCCGCGCAGGTCGTCGGCGCCGGTGCTGCCCAACACCGTGTCGTCGCCGTCGCCGCCGCGCAGGGTCTCGGCAAAGCCGTCGAGGCCGAACAGCTGATCGTTGAACGACGAGCCGACCACCTCCTCGACGCTGTAGAGCTTGTCGCCCTGCGCGACACCATTCTGGCACACTGCGCCGTCGAGACGGATGATCACGCCGCTCGTCGCGTATTCGTAGGTCGCGGCGTCGAAGCCGGAGAGCCCGTAGAACGTGTCGGCGCTCGGCCCGCCATCCATCCGGTCGTCGCCGTAACCGCCCCAGAGGACATCGTTACCGGCGAACCCACGCAGGAGGTCGTTGCCGCCATAGCCGGCGATGTTGTCGGCGACGAACGTCCCGTCGAGGACGTCGTCGCCCTCTGTTCCGTACCGATTGGCCATCGCATCCGCTCCGTGCTCCGGAATCTCTTCTCCGTTCCGCCGGGCTTTCCTTGCCTGCCCCGTGTTTCCCCGGGATGGCGCCGCGCTCTACCGGCGTTTCCCATGTGTCAACTCTCGGGCGGGGCGCCGGCTGGAACCGGGGCCGTGGCGCCATGTTGGTCCGGGCATCGTGCCGAGCGCGGCGAGGGTGGGCCTCGCGTGCCGCGGCGTCAGGAAGCATGCCGGCTCGCGGGCGACCGCACTCGCCCGCCGGCCGGCCGACAGGGGCCGAGAGAATGACCATCGCGAGACATGCGCTCGTCGCGCTTACGGCCGTGACGCTGATCGCAGCATCCGCCTCGTTCGGCCATGCGCGGGACGGCATCGGCGGACGATCCTCCGCCGGTGAGGTTGCCGGACCCCGGAGCGACCGGGGCCGCTCGCTCGGCGGCCAGAGCCGCGACCGGGCCGAGGTCGGGTCGCGGGCCGAGGATCGCTCGGCGCAGCGGGTGGGCAGGCGGAACATCGGTCAGCTGCGCGACAAGGTGAGCGACCTGCAACAGCGCCAGATCCGCGACGAGCGGCGGCAGGGTCGGGCGCTCCGCGATGGCGGCACGGGGAAGCTCGCCGATCTGCAGCGGCGCCAGCGCCAGTCGGAACAGCGCGAGCGCGCGCTGGCCGAGCGTATCCAGCGCCGTGCCGAGCGGCTCGACCGTGAAGCGCTCGAGCGTCGGATGGAGCGGTACGATCATCTGCAGAAGAAGGAGAACCGTCTGGCGCGGCAGGAGCGGCATGTCGGCGGGAAGCTCGGCAAGCTGCTCGACCAGGACAATCCCCCCGACAAGCGGGCGGCCCGGCTCCAGGACCGGCTGCGGGAGATCCAGCGCGACCAGATCGGCATCAACCGTCGCGAGGCTCGGGTGGTCGGCCGTGACCAGGCCGGCGGCGGTGGCCCTGGGCCTGGTCCGAGCCCCGGTCCCGGGCCAAGCCCCGCTCCCGGTCCAGGCCCTGCTCCCGGTCCGAGCCCGAGTCCTGGCCCAGGTCCTGGCCCAGGTCCTGGCCCAGGTCCTGGCCCGAGCCCCAGCCCTGGTCCCAGCCCGGGCCCCGCGCCCGGGCCCGGCGTCGGCCCGGGTCCGGGACCGATCGACGACGGCCCCTCCCTCGCAGGAGATCTGACGGACAGCGTACAGGGCGGCTCCGGCACGGCCGAGGATCGGCAAGCCTTCTGCCGCAGCGGTTCGGCGGCAGCGCGCCATCCGGAGTGCGCCGGGCCGGTCGCCAGGTTCCTGACCAACCGTTGAGCGGACCCCCACCCCCGCCGGATGACGGGGGTGGGGATGCGTGTCCCGGGACAGGCGGGAGGCCGGATCAGTCGTGCCGGTCCTCGCCCCGCAGCCGCTCGCGGATGAACAGCGTGTCGTTGAACGAGCTGCCGGAGACATTCTCGAACCCGGCGATGGTATCGTCTTGCGCCGCGGTCCCATGCCCCGCGACGAGCAGCTCGCGCCTCGCATCATCGTCGCCCAGCCGCCGCTCGATCTGCCGATAGGACCGGTTGAGCGCGGCATCGGACGCCTTCACGCACCGTCCATGTCAGGCTGGGCGATCACCTTGTCCATGCATTCGTCCGCATCGGCCGCGACAAGGCTCCAGATGGCAAGACCGGCTGCCACGACAATGAATCGCATGGTTGTCGTCCGTCGTCGCCACTTCCCGGGAGCTCAGCCCGACGGCGCGCCCGAGCACGCGTTGCGCTGGAGCCTGCCGGTGGCGCATTCCTGCTTCCATTGCTCGAAGAGGGCCTGCTCCTTCAGCTCCTTGTCGACCTCGGCCTTCTGGATCTGGCTTTGTCGCTCGTAGGCGAGCTGGCGCTGCTCGGCCTGTTCGGCCGCCGCAGTCCGCGTCTGCTGGGCGCGCTGCTGCCGGGGCGCGTCGACGAGCTTGTCGCCCGCCATCCCGCCCAGCACCGCACCGCCGACGATGGCGGCCGCCGCGAGCAGGGGCGAGCCGCCATGGGCGAGGGCGCCGCCGATCAGGGCGCCGCCCGCGGCACCGCCATAGGTGCCGAGGCCGAACTGGCCGCCATCGTCGGCGCCGGAGCAGCCGCCGAGCCCCACGCCGGCGACCAGCAGCAGGGCGAGGCCGGCCGTCGGCAGGGTACGCGGTGGCAGGGTACGGGGCGGCAGGGTACGGGCCTTCATGGCGCGGGTCCTTCGATCACGATCTCCTCGAGCTCGAGGAGGAGGTCGCCATTGGCATCCAGCAGCTCGAACTGGCGCAGCTTGAACGCCCGCACCTCCTCGAAGCTCAGACGCCCGTCCACGTCCACGTCGACCCGCGCCGCATGGCCGCGGAGCTCGACGGGCAGGTCGGTGATGATCACGACCTCGTCGAGGTCCGCATCGTGCGCCACGAACGCCGTGATGACGTCCGCAGCGAACTCGGCCTCGTCGATGACGCCGTCCCGGTTGGTATCGGCCGCGGCGAAGGCGGCGCGTTGATGCTCCACGCTCGGGGCTGGGGCCGGCTGCGCCATGGCCGGCCCCGCGGCCAGGGCCAGAACGGCCGCGGCGACGAATGAGTAGCGCACTCGCTCGCTCCAGCGTTCGGATGCTGCCTGCAGACGCCGCCGGCTAGTTCAGCGCGCCGAGGGGCAGGGCCGAGGCGCGGGTGGCACCCTCGCCGCCGGGCTTGTTCGGGAGCGTGTTGACCACGTTGCAATTGCCCTTCCTGACATAGTCCTTCTTGCCCGAGTCCAGCACGCCGATGATCGCGTTGGATTGGGCGCTGAAGATCGGCGAGCCGGAATTGCCCTCGAAGGTGTCGAGGTTGGCGGTGAACGTCGTCGCCTTGACCCGGGTGATCGAGGCGTGGTCGGCGAGCTTGGTCGGCAGGCCGCTCGGATGGCCGATGACGAAGAGCTGCTTGCCGTTGAACAGCTGCTCCTTCGGCGCGATCTTCAGGGCGGGCCGACCCGCGACGTTCCGGTCGAGCCGGATCAGAGCATAGTCGACGGTGTTGGACTGGACGCGCCTGATCAGGGACTTGGCGGCATAGACGTTCTTGCCGGGGAAGGTGATCGCGACCGTCGACGGGTTCTGCATGTCGAAGTCGAACACGAACAGCATCTGATTCAGCGCCACGCCCTCCTTGCTGCCCTGCGCCTTGACGCAATGACCGGCGGTGAGGACGATGTCGGCGGCGACCAGCGCGCCCGAGCAGAAGGCCGGCACCGGCTGCTTGGCGAAACGCTGCCCGTCGCACAGCTTGTACTGGGTCTGGAGATCCGGGTTGAGCGGCAGGGTGATCGGCTTGCCGGCGAGCTTCGGGTCGCCGGTCACCATGGCGACCGTCGAGGCTGCGAGCTTCTTGCGCACCGCGTTGAGCTGATAGACCTCCTGGCGGTTGTCGGCACCGTAGACGACCCGCGGGGAGGCGCCCGCGGCGACGGCCGGCTGCGTGGCCAGAGTGCCGTAGGAGACGGCGAGTCCCAGGGCGAGGGTGACGAAACCGGCGCGGGCGCCCGCGCGGGTGAGCAGATGGGTGGACACGGAGGCGCTTCCTCTTTCTCGGCGATCCCAGCGGACAAGCGCGGTTCGCCTGCCCCGACATTCGGGAGGCGGATAGCGAATCGCGTCGGAACGACAACCGGATCGCGCGCAGGTGGCGGCGGATCGTGAGGATTTCCTGAAAGCATGCGAAGATTCTGCAAGGCGGTGGGCCGACGTCCACCGCAGCACCCACCTTGTGGTTGTGGCGGGTGGTGCGGTAGGCATCAGTCGTCGGTCGAGCGGGCCACCTGAAGCGCGGGAGGAGGCACGAGACGTGCTGACAGATGTTCCGGACTCCTGGGGCCCCAAGTTCGCGGGTCGGGCCGGCGAGGCGACCCTGACCCGCACCGGGCCGGCCGAGATCGGGTTCACCGCACCGGCGGCCATGGCCCTGGTGATGCTGACCCCGCAGCCGGATCGCGAGCTGGCGCTCGCCAGCGACCGCAAGCTGCGGTTCTTCGCCCCGGCGGGCTCGGTGGAGCTGGTGCCGGCGCAGGCGGAGCTGTTCGCCCGCTGGACGGTCGAGAAGGAGAGCCTCCTGCTCGCGCTGGCGCCGGAGCGGCTGGCCCGGCTGGTCGAGCTGGAGTTCGGCCGGGCCGACTTCGCGCTCGAGCCCACGAGGCCTGGCGTGGTCGACGCCAGGCTGCACATGCTGGCGCAGATGGCGCGCGAGGAGTTCCGGCGCTCCTCGCCGCCCGACGGCGACTATCTGGACTCGCTGCTCACGGTCACAGCGACCCAACTCCTGCGCCGCTTCTCCTCGCTCCGGCATCGGCCGCGGCGGCCCTATCGCGGCGGTCTGACGCCGCGCGCCCGGCGCCGGGTGCAGGACCTGATTCACGCCGACCTCTCGCGGCGGCTCGGGGTCGCGGAGCTGGCGGCGGAGGCGGGCCTATCGCCGAGCCACTTCATGCGGGCGTTCCGCGAGAGCGTCGGGCTGACGCCGCACCAGTACGTCCTGCGCGCCCGGCTCCGCCATGCCGAGGGGTTGATCACCGCGACCGACCTGCCGCTGGCGGCCATCGCCCGACAGGCCGGGTTCGCCAGCCACAGCCATCTGTCGAGCACCATGCAGCGCCTGCGCGCGACGGCGCCGCACTGCCTGCGCCAGCAGGCGCGGAAACCCTAGACAGGCCGGGTCCGGCTGGGCGACCGATCGGGCCGTCCCGACGGCGGGGAGCCGCTCGAGGAAGGCGGCGAACCAGAGGCCGAAACGGCCGACGCTGCGAGAGCCCGGGACTGGGGAAGCGATGCCGAAGCCGCCGGCCAACATCACGATCGGCGTCGACGAGACGCCGACGCCGCTTCATCTCGCCCTGCTCGCGTTCCAGTACGCTTTCCTGCTCTGCGTCTATCTGGTCATCGTCGTCATCGTGGTCCGTGCCGCGGGTGCCGACGCCGCGATGGCCCGCAGCGTGGTCAGCATGGCGATGATCGCCTCCGCGGTCGGGACGGTGCTGCAGGCCCTGCACCGCGGGCCGGTCGGCTCCGGCTTCCTGGCGCCGCCGGTGTTCTCCGCGATCTATCTCGGCCCCTCGATCCTCGCCGCCAAGGCCGGCGGCCTGCCCGCCGTCGCCTGCATGACGGTGTGCGCGGGCCTGACCGAGATCCTGATCGCGCGCTTCCTGCACCGGCTGCGGATCATCATGCAGCCGACCATCAGCGGCCTGACCATCTGCATCATCGCGCTCGAGCTCGGCATCGTCGGCCTGCAGCACGCGCTCGACGTCGGCGGCGCGGGCAGCGCGCTGTTCCCCGCCCACGTGCTGGTCGCGGGCCTCACCTTCGCCGTGGCGGTGGGGTTCACCGTCTGGGGCAAGGGGGCGTGGAAGCTGGTCTGCTCGCTGCTGGGCATGCTCAGCGGCCTCGCCGCCGCCTTCGCGCTCGGCCTGTTCGATGCCCGCACGCTGGCCTCGCTCGCCGCCGCACCCTGGTTCGCCGTGCCGAGCCCCGCCTACATCGCGTTCCACTGGGACCCCGGGCTGATGCCGGCCTTCATCGCCGCCGGCGTCGCCGCCGCGATCCGCACCGTGGGCGTGGTGACCACCTGCCAGAAGGCCAACGACGCGGCCTGGAACCGCCCCCAGTTCGCCGACATCCGCAAGGGTGTGCTGGCCGACGGCCTCGGCTGCGCCATGGGCGGCCTCGTCGGCGCGCCGGGGATGAACATCGGCCCGAGCCTGGTCGGCGTCTCGATCGCCACCGGCGTGACCTCGCGCGCCATCGCCTATGCCTGCGCCGCGGTGCTGGTGGTGCTCGCCTTCATCCCGAAGGTCGCCGACCTGTTCCTGCAGCTGCCGCTGGCGGTGGCGGGGGCGCTGCTCGTGTTCACCGCCTCGATCATGCTGGCGAGCGGCCTGCAGCTCATGATCGCGCGCACGCTGGACATCAGGTTCACCTTCGTCATCGGCCTCGGGCTGCTGTTTCCACTCACCCGCATGGTCTCCACGGACTATTTCGACGCTCTGCCGGGCTGGCTGAGCGTCGTCACCAACAGCGGCCTGGCGCTCGGCCTGACCTCGGCCATCGGCCTGCTGCTGGTCTTCCGCATCGCCGCCGGCCGCCAGCAGACCATCCTCTGGCAGCAGTCGGTGGACGCGCTGGCGGAGCTGAGCGCCGTGCTCGAGCGGAACGCCAGGGAGTGGGGCCTGACCAGGGAGGTGATCGCCCGCGGGCTCGCCGACACCAGGCAGACCATCGAGCTGCTGCGCGAAGGGCAGCTGCTGCGCGAGCCGGTCTCGATCCGCGCCGCCGAGCGGGACAATGCGCTGGAGATCGAGCTGCACTATCGCGGCCTGCCGCTGTTCGTGCCCGACCTCGACACGCGCCCGGAGGTCACCGAGGAGACCGCGGTCACCGCCGGGCTGCAGGATGCCGGGCTGGGCGTGGTCCCCGACCGCTCCTCGTCCACCACCCGCGGCGCGCAGACCACGTTCCGGCTCGGCTGCGACTTGTAGCTGGGCGGATGGCGTGGGCGAGGCGGGCG
>JBFWWD010000112.1:0-16840 GCA_050246385.1 Geminicoccaceae bacterium | reverse complement strand
GCACGCCGGCATCAGCCGGCGTGCCGCGACCTGCAGGCGAGCTATGGCGCATGAGCGACCTCGACGGTGCTGATGGTGAGCGCGACGTCGCGCTCACCATCAGCACCGACGAAATTCAAATCGCCGTCCACCGCGCCGAGGAACATTCCGAGAGTAAGCGCTCTACCTACATGCACATCCCGCAGTGAGCTTGCCGTCGCGTCGGGCGCCAGCAGGCCCACGGACTTGAGACGTTCGATCGCGGGCGTCAGGTGCATGCAAGTGCGCAGCTTGCCCATGAAGCCCGATGCATCCGCGACGAAGGCGCCGACCGTGTAGAATTTGGCTTTCCCGGTCAGCCGCTGGCTGAGTTTACGCGCGCCACGCCGGAACTGCGTGGCCACATAGGCACGAACGTCTCCCAACATCTGCCGTGGCTCGCTCGACGCGGTGAAACCGTCCGCGGTCGGCAAGGCCGCCAGCTCTGGGCAGTTGGCCGTGATCATCTTGCGATGCCAGCCATAAAAAAAGCGGCTCCATGGCGACAGCGCGATGGCGGAACGAACATTGTGATAGTCCAGCAGCGGCGCTGTAACATCAAGTCCCATATTTATGTAATTTGAGAAGTAATGTCCGAAATGCTCTGGCGCGCGAATAAAGAGATAGATCTTATCATAGGTTTCGTTGTTGGTAGAGCTCAACATTTCGCGACAGTTTGCCAGCACGGCCGCGGTCTGTACTTCCACCAGCTCGCGCCCCCGTTTCGACAGAGCCTCGGGCGGGATGCCGACGGGCAGCATGCGAAGGTTGTGATAACGCGGCACGTTGACCAGGCTGCTGCCGTAAAAGGGGAAATCCTGAATCACGTAATGATCCCGGAAGAACTCGCCACCCCCGCCATGGCTGATCACCTCGACCCCTCGGCTCAGGCGCGCCAGAGCGGCTTGGCGGTCGCGGTGCAGGCGGCGCACGTCGGTCTGCCCATCCCCATCGCGGAACGTCGCCACAACCTGCTCGTCGAAGTTCCCGAGATCATGGCCGACGAGATGGAACGGCCGATCCAACATGCCCGCAATCCGACGCGCGATCTCGGTGTCGGGAGTGCCGGACTGCCCCGATATGGCCAGCTCGAACGGCAGTTCCTGACGTGAGAGCAATGACATGACGAGCCGGCTGTCGAAGCCGCCGGTGGCATCGACGCTCAGGCGCCGTCCCTGCAGCGAGTGAGCGAGCATCGCGAAATGTTCCCTCACGGCTTGGGTGGCATCGGCGCTGCCGGTGGCGGTGACCACCTTGACCACTTTGTGGATCTCCTGGCTTCCGCCCAGGAGCAGAATCTCGTTCCCCGAGAGCTCCTCGATCCCTAGCGCCAGCGTCTTGCCCTTGATGATTGCCCCGTAGGCCAGGAACTGCGCCAATGCGTCGAGGGACACGCCGCTGCGATCGATCCCACGCTTTCTTACCAGATCAAGGAAACTGGTTGATGCGCCACGCCGGTCGAAATAAATCTTGTAAAGACCGGTATTATCAACCGTGATTTGCCAGCTCTGATCGCTTTTCCGCCAAACAAACAGGCCGAACACGCCCCTCAGGTCGCCTGCTTTCGTTGCCAGCTCGGCATTCTCGAGCGACAGCGCCAGCTTGGCGACCGTCTTTTCACCTGCGCTTTCCCCCGGGAAATAGACATGACCCTTCCACCCTATGGCGAAGCGTTCATTGCTCCACCAGTGCAGCCCGCGTTCCACGAGATCCTCGGGCCGGGAGTGCGGGTCGATGATCATTCACGGCTGTCCTTTCGATCAACAAACCGCATGGAGCGGCTGCTATGTTTGCCATTTGAGTTCGGGCAGATGGCGCACCAGCAGCTCCATCTTCGCGATCGCGGCGACAGCGTCTCCAATCTCGGCCTGCAAGGCGCTCTCATGGTCGCCGTCGGCCGGATACCCGACGATCGTGAAGAAGCGGGCGCCGACGACCAGCCGCAGCACCACGGGCGCCTCGCCACCGTCGGTCCGCAGCGCCACCGGCTGACCGATATGCATCGCTCGCCGCGCCAGCCCCATCTCGGTCTCGTCCAGCCCCCTCAGCCGGGCGCTCACATCGCTGTTCAGGCACTCGAACAGCAACTGGCACTCCTCGAGCGATGCACGCCGACGCGCACCGCCCGCGTCCTCTACCGTCGGTGAGAAGCAGATAATCGATCGCGCCGCCAGCCCCGGCGCCTCTTCGCCCAGATCGGCCAGATGTCGATCGGGCGTGGGCATGGGCACCAGCACCGGGCTGGCCTCGAGCCTCTCATGCAGCGCGGTACGAAAGCGCTGAAAGGCGTGCTTGCACAGACTGCGTGGCAAGGCACCGAGCAGAGCCGCCTCGCCGAGAGCGGCGATCCACCGGTAGAGCAATCCATAACTGTCGGGCAGGCGCGCCGGACGATCGTCGCCCATCCGCCACGCCGCGGGCCAGTCTTCCGCCCGCCCGACCGCGGGTGCGGCAGCGAGGAGCGCCGACGCGTCGGCACTCCTCGCGCGCATCGCAGCCGGTACGATCAACGCGCCCGAGAAGGCCGGGCCGGTCAGGAACTTCGATCCGGTGATCTGGACCATCCAGCCACGTCGTGCGAGGGCGCCGAGGAGACTGGGCGTGACCCGCAGCTGGCAAGCATCGACCACGACATCGACATCGCGCTCATGGCCACGTCGCAGCGCGTCGACGACCTCGAGGGGCGGTGCGCTGATCCCCGTTTTCGAGCCCAGCAGGACGTGCACCAGAACGCGGTCGCCCGCGGCCAGGGATCTGGCGACTTCCTCCCGCAAGTCCGCCACGATCGATTCCGTCGACCGGACCCGCCCCTTGAGATCGCGTATGGGCAGGCAGCGGGTTTCGACAACGCGGTCGGGCCAAGCGGGCTGGCCTGCCCGGACATCGCAACCGGCGGCGGTGAGATCGTCGAAGAACCGGCCGGCACCCGCCAGAGCTACGCCTCGGCCGCTTTCCTCAGGAGCCACCAGGATGTTGGTCAAACGCTGGGTCGGGCTCGCCGCAAGGGCGACAAGGACGGCGAGCAGTTCGGTATCTGTGCCGGATGCCGCGAGCGCGACGTCGGCATCGTTGGGTGCCAGTCCGAAAAGTTTGGCGATCTCGCCCCTGATCCTGTCGGCAAGCTCTCCCCACGCCCCGGCGTCAGCATGCTGCCGCAACAGCTGACGGCGGATCTCGTCGCAGAGCAGAAAGCCATAGTCGCTGACGCTCGAGGCCGTCGATGACGAAAAATGGATCGCTTCCGGCCGTGGTCGGGGTGCCGTGCCGTACCGGTTGAGGCCCCGATGCGGATCGATGAGCAGACGTGTATCACCGGCTTCGGCGAGTGCCAGCTCCAACGGGACGGAAAGGGCGATCGTCGAGGTTTGCGACGATGCTGGAGCTTCGGATGTGTCGCATTCATCCGCCCCGTCCAGAAGCGGTGACAGGACTTGAACGGCCTTTGTGTCGAAGTCCTCGTCTTCCTCAGCTTCGGCCAGCAGGGCAGCGAGAGCAGGCGGTAGCGAGGCCATGAGAACCGGCGCGCGAGCACCCGGCAGACGTCGCATGTAGCGCAGCGCTGCGGCAGTTCGGGCCGCCCGATTCTGGGCGGCCACCTGCCAGATTTCCGTGAGCTCGATGCCGAACCGCGCGGCGGCGACCAAGCTTTGCGGGTCTTGCCGGAGCGCCGGCAGAAGCCCAATTTGTCCGTTGGGGTGCACCGCAAGCGCGGGCGCGGCTGGATTCCACGCCAGAACGCCGCGGAAACCTTCGAGCAGCGCAGCCAACGAGGGATCCTCGAGCAGCAATTCTCTCAGGTCCGGATCGGGAACCACGACATCCAGGGGAAGGTCCCGAGCATCGTCGACTCCAGGCATCAAACGATCGAGGAGCCCAGCAAGCACGCTTCGGCGCAAGCCGGGCCCGCGGTGCTCACCGATTCCTGCGAGCATTGGCCAGGGTCGCGCCGCCACGGCCTCCCGATCGGCAGAGGAGCCGGTTGCAGGACGATGAATCCCGCACTCGATTTTGTCCAGGCCCGTCCAGCGGCCTGCCCGCGAGTCCTCGCCCGATCGAGTCGGGCGGGTGCACGGGGCGCAGCCGATGGAGCGATAGCCTTGACTGGTGAGAGGATGAAGCGGCAGGCCGTATTCTCTCCGATAGGCCTCGATCCGCTCCTCCGACCAGCCGGCAAGCGGATTGAGCTTGAGGCGCCCGGTGGCGGGATCGCGCTCGATCGTGTCGAGCTGCGCGCGCGTGCCGCCCTGGTAGCGCTTGCGACCCGTGATCCAAGCTGAAAAGCTGCGGAGCGCGACGTCGAGTGGCTCGGCCTTGCGGATGTGGCAGCACAGGTCCGGGTCGTCCAGGAACAGCCGCTCGTGTCGATCGTTCTGTGCCAAGCTCAGGCGATCGGGTCGAAGAGTGCGGACCTCTCGCAGCCCCAGCCGCTCGATCAGTCGGTCACGATGTTCTAGTGTCTCCGGGAAATGCTTGAGCGTGTCCAAAAAGATCACGGGAATATACGGATCGACTGAGGCCACGAGATGAAGCAGCACGGCGCTTTCCGCGCCGAAGGACGACACCATCGCGGTCCGCCCATGCACGGCACCCCCAGGTCCGGCAAGCACCATCAGCAGCTCGACACCCTCCAGGTCGTCGCACCGCCGTTGCAGATCGCCGACGGACGGAAATTCGTCCATGGAGTCCTCCCCCGAACCCGTCTTGAGAGTTGCGGACTCGCGGAAGCTCACAATGCAGGCAGGGCTGCAGCAAGCCCGGCGAACTCCCCATCAAAAAAGCCACTCGGAGCATCACAGCCATGGCCGATCCGTGAGCCAGGATTCATCACATGAACGGCTGCGGAGTGGTACCGTCGCCCCGGTCAGCGGCACGGGTCGAGGAGTAACTGTTGTGCCGAAACCACTATTCCGGAATGCCTGCGGGTGGTTGTCGGTCGCCCTGACCATGATCCTGGGGCTTGCCGGAACGAGTGGCGCGTTCGCGGATACCGGCGGGCTGTGTCAGGCCAAGTCGCCCGAGCCGCTCGAGGTGGGTAGTGCCCGCGACCTCGCCGCGGCGCTCCGCCAGGCCAAATGCGGCACCACGGTGACGCTGGCCGCGGGCCGCTATGACAGCGACATCAAGATTGCCAAGGACTGCGAGGCCACCAAACCTCTGGTTCTGAGCAGTGAAGAAGCGCACTCGGCCGTGCTGACCGGTAAGCTCGGCCTGAACGGTAGGCACATCGTCGTCGATGGGCTGCGAGTCGATGGCGGCCGGATCGAGCTTGGGGGCGAGACCAACCGAATCACGCGCACGCAGTTCGTCTCGGGAGGCGGGCTCGTGATCCGCGGCGCTTCCGGTCGAATCGACCATAACGAGTTCGATCTGGGCGCCGGCGCGGGGATCGACGTTGCGCTCAAGTTGAGCCGTCACGATCGCCGGCCGGCCCGCGACAATCTGATCGATTACAATCTGTTCCACTCGACCTCGGGGAGCGGCGGGGATGTGGAACGTGCGGACGAAGATGATGATGAGGACCATCGACCGAGCGTGGCGCTCTATCTCGGCCAGTTCAGCGCGCGCAAGGGCCGCGCCGACATGCTGGCTTACGGCATGACCAACACCCTCGTGGAGAACAATCTCTTCCAAGACGTCGCGCGGCATCGTTCCATTCACGTCAAATCCAATGGCAATATAATTCGGAACAATACATTCATTGCATCGGCCAACGTCAAGCATGGCGGTCAGATCACGATCAGATCAGGTCAGAACAATGAGATCAGCGGCAACTATGTCTCCGGAAGAATTCGGGTCGTTCTGTTCGAGGAAGACAATCGCGCGATCGGCAATGTCCTGGTCGACGGGGCGCAGCTCGTGGTGATGGCCGGTGGCGGCGAGATGACCCAGTATGACGGGCCGCAGCAGCGGCCGGCCATGCGGTCATTCCTGGCGGGGAACCAGGGCATCCTCAAGATCGGCGAGGCGGTCGCGAGGCGGCAGAACAAGGCGCCGGCGGAAGGTACTGTGGTCGAGGCGCATCAGGGTCCGATCGAGAAGGAGCTCGAGGCCGACACGACGGTGCGCGCGGAGACGAGTGTGAGCCTGCCCGAGGTTCGACCGCTGGGTCCGGAGGAGGTCGGGCCGCAGGCCGCCGATCCGCTCTGCCCGAAGGCCTGAGCGACCCCGCCGGAGTATGCACGGGTCCTTCACTCGGCCATGGAGGTTGCGGCCGCCTCCGGCATCCGGGAGGTGGTGCGGATCGCGTGCCAGGTCAGGGTGAAATAGACGAGATAGGCGAAGGTCGAGCACGCGCTGAACAGCGCGACGGTCGGCAGGACGCCGAGGCCGAAGACCCAGGCGCACCCGAATGACGCCATCAGGAGGCTCGCATCCAGGGTCGAGGAGACGAGATGCAGGCCCTGCCGGCCGACGATGTTCAAGGTCTGCGATACCGGCGTCACCACGAACCTGGTGAGATAGAGCGGCACCAGAAGCTGGACGATCTCGCCGGAGGTGCGCCATTGCAGGCCGAATCCCACCTCGAACAGCCACGGTCCCGCGAGCGCCACCGGCAGCATGCCCGACAGGCCGACCGCGAGAAATATCCAGCTGGAGCGCTTGAACAGACGATAGAGCCCACGCGGATTGCGCTCGACCGCCTCGCTCAGGAACACCTGACGGGCAGCCTGCGACATCAGCCGAATCGGCAGGCTCATCAAGCGCTGGCCGAGGCCGAACCAGCCGGCAACCGCGGGGCCGAACATCACGGCCAAGAGCAGCGCCGGCATCAGCTGCGTTCCAGCCTCCAGCAATCCGGACGGGGCGGAGTAGGCGGGATAGTGCCAGTGCCGACTGGCCTGACGGCGTACCTGCTCGAGGGGAATGCTCACCAGCAGATGCCGGTCCGCGCGGGTCAGGCCATGGAACAGATGGACCAGGCGAACGACACAGCCGAGGATGAAGCCGGCCAGAAGCCCCCAGGAATGGAAACCGAGCCAGCCGAGACCGAGCTGTGCGGCCGATTGCGATACGCCCTGCAGCATGCGGCCGAGCGCGTTGTTGCGGAACGTCCCGCGGTAGATCGACCAGTAGCTCAGCGTCTCGCCAGCGGTGTGGATGGCCACCACCAACGGCAGCAGCCAGAGCGCGCTGACCAGCAGCGGCATTTCCGTCTCGCCCGCCAGCCAGGGTGCGATGAGCCACACCAGCGGCAGGGAGGCGGCGCAGGTCAGAACGACCGCAATGACGGCAGCGCTGTGCAGCGCTGCGGCGTCCCGCTCGTTGCCCGCGATCGGGATTCCCAGCTCATAACGGAGCGACAGGCAGGCGGTGAACATGCCGTTGAGCGCGGTGAACACTGCGTAGACGCCGAACTCGGCCGGCGTGAACAGCCGGGTCAGCAGCGGCGATGCCAGCAGGACCACGATCTGGCCGGCCAAAAAGCCGCCGGAGAGCATGGTCAGGCGCCGGACGAAGCGATGGTGACGGAGCCGCTGAAGCTTGGCGAGCATGGTCCGGAGCCGAGCGGAACCCGAAGCCGGCAAGCCATCTCGCCCGCCGTTCAGGTCCGCTGCAGCCGATCATAGTCACGGCGGGTGCGGGCGCCTATCGTTCGAGCGCCTGTCCGATGCCCGACCAGCCGATTCGACATATCCGCCACGTGTGTGGCTGTATGCTGGCCGACAGCAAACGCTCGCCGAGCCGGCGCGCCATGGATTCGCCGCGTCAGCGCTGATCAGGCTTGGCCCGGACACAATCGCCGGCAAACCTGGGCGATGTGCGCCGGGGGGTACGACTTCGCTTGCGTTGGCCTCCGGCCCTGGGGTAGCCGGCCCTGGGCCCAGGATCGACCGGAGTGTGCATGCAGGCCAGCGGAACGGTAATGTCGACGAGATCGCGCGCAGCCTCGGGCTGGGTGGTGCCGCTCGCGCTGTTCGTCGCTTGCGCGTTGCTCTATTCGATCAATCTCGGCCGAATGGCCCACCCCGACGAATATTATCACATTCTCGCGGCGCACAACCTGCTGACGACAGGCGAGCCGCGCATCGCCGAGGGCATCTACACCCGGGTCTATCTTCACACTTGGTTGGTGGCACAGTCGTTCGCCCTGTTCGGTGAAAGCCTGGCCGCCTCGCGCGTGCCCTCGCTGCTGGCAACGGCGGCACTGGTCGCCGTCATGTTCGTCTGGCTCCGCCGCGAGGCAGGCAATCTCGCCGCCTGGATCGGCGCCGGCCTGTTCGCGATCTCGCCCTTCGCCGTCGACATCGCCCAGTTCTGCCGATTCTATGCGCTGCAGGCGCTGGCGATGTTCGTGACCGCGATCACGGTCCACGCCGGGATCCGCGCCTTGCGGGAATCGCCGCTGCGCGGGCTTGCGCTGCTTGCAGTCAGCTCCGTGCCGCTCGCCTTCGCGGTCTATCTGCAGCCGACAAGCCTGCTCGGCTGCGTCGGGCTCGGCCTGTGGGCGGTCGGGACCGTCGGGCTGCCCTGGCTCGGTGATCCGCAGGTACCGTCACGGCGCAAGTTGCTGGCGATCGCGGGCATCGTCTTGGCGGGGGTTCTCGTGCTCGCCGCTGCGATCGCCACCGGGATCGCGGCGGAACTGTGGCGTCAATATACCTGGGCGCCTTACTTCAATCAGCGGGCCACCGACCAGTTCTGGTTCTATCATCAGTGGTACAGCCTGCTCTATCCCAGCCTCTGGCCGATCACCGGCTTCCTGGCATTGCTCGCGATCACCCTCGCCCCGCTGCCTGCGAGCATGGCGGTGGTGGTGTTTGCCGTGGGCTTCCTGCTGAACTCGTTCGCCGCCTCGAAATCCCTACGCTACATCGCCTATGCGCAGCCCTTCCTGTTCGTGATCTGGGGCATCGGGGTCGCGGCGCTCTGGCCGCATCTGCTCGCCTTCACCCAGCGGCTCCGGGGAACCCTGGCCGAACAGATCGAACGGAACGGGGGGCCGCGCCGGACGGCCGGCGTGCTGCTGGTGGGTGCGATCCTGTTTCTCGGCGTCGCCAACGCCGCCACGGTCCGATCGATCGCTCTGCTCGCCGACATCACGATCCCACCGGAGCAATCGCGGACCAACTGGCCGGCGGCGCGCGCCGAGCTGGAGCCATGGCTCGAGCGTGCCGACGTCGTCGTCAGCACGGAGGAGCTCGGCCACCTGTACTTCCTCGGCCGCTACGATGTGCGATTCAGTCCGTCCAAGATGGACGAGCTGCCCCCGGGTGAACAGCACGAGTTTGGTCGCGACCATCGAACCGGTCGGCCCGTCATCGGCACGGCGGAGAGCATCCAGCGTATTCTCGAATGCTACCCGACCGGCATCATTGTCGGCCCGTCGGCGCATTGGGGCCGCCCGGAGCTGATCAATGACGAGCTGTCGACGTTGATCGCGGAGCATGCCCAGCCGCTGCCGCTGCCCCGGCGCAGCCAGCTCAGCGCCTATGTTTGGGAGCACGCGCCGCCCGCAGCCGATGATGCGCGCTGCCAGGGTCTGCCCACGTTCCGGCGCGGCAACAGCGACGCGGGATGAGGAACGGACTGATAGGCCTCGTCCCGCGGGCCGACCGGACGTGGCAGACGATCCGCCACGTCCCGCTGCGCCAGTTGCTCCGTCGCGCGGAGCTGACCGCGCGCTTTCGCCTCGGCCGGTTCCTTCCCGTTCCTGACGGCGAGCTGCCGCGATTGGCGGACGCGCTGCCGGTGCCGCCGTTCCCGGCCCGCAGGGATCTGATGCGTGCCGCGGGCGACGACCTGATCCTGCGTCTGCCCTGGGGCGAGCGTCCGCTGCATCGGCCGCTGCCTTGGGGCTCCCGGTCGGCCGTGGCGGACTCGAGCGCGCGAGCCGACCTCAACAATCTCCACTTCATGGAATTCCTCGAATCCCTCGACGATGCGCGCGCCGCCGAGTTGCTCGACGAATGGATCGTCCACAATCCCCAGGGCGATCCCTCCGCATGGCGCTATGCTTGGCGCCCCTACAATCTCTCGGTCCGCATCACCGTCTGGCTCGAGGAACTGGCGCGCCGGCGCGGACGGCTGCCGTCGGCCACCGTGGAGCGCGTCGCCGCATCACTGCCCCTGCAGCTGCGCTATCTGGAACGCCATCTCGAGACCGACCTGCGTGGCAATCATCTGATCAAGAATCTGCGAGCCCTCGCCTGGGGTGGCGCCTGCTTCATCGGTGCTGACGCGGACCGCTGGACGGAGTCGGCACGCGCCATGCTGCGAAAGGAGCTGGTCGAGCAGATTCTGCCCGACGGCAGCCACTATGAGCGGTCGCCGGCCTACCATTGCCAGGTCATGTCCGACCTCCTCGCCTGCCGGGCGGCCTTGCGGAGGCCCTTGCCAGAGCTGAACGAGGCCCTTGACCGAATGGCGCAGGTCCTTCCGCTCTACACCCATCCGGACGGCGCCATCGCCCCCTGGAACGATGGCGGGATGACCATGGCACCCGCTCCGGCGCGCCTGGCGGAGATCCACGCGGATCTGGGCGGTCGTGCCGCCGAGCCGGGAACGGGTCCGTTCGCCCTGCCCGACGCCGGCTATTTCGGCCTGCGGGCTCCGGGTGAGCACCTGCTCGTCGATTGCGGGCCGCTCGGGCCCGCCTACCTGCCGGGCCATGGTCATTGCGATCTCCTCGCATTCGAATGGTCGACCGGCGGGCGGCGCATCGTCGTCGACCAGGGCACGCACCAATATGTGGCGGGGCCCCGGCGTTGGGCCAGCCGGCGCACGGCGAACCACAACACGCTCGCGATCGGTGGCGCCGAGCAGTCCGACATCTATGGCGCGTTCCGTTGCGGACGTCGGGCGCGACCGGAGTTGCGTGCCTTCACTCCGGACGGTCGCGGTTTCCGTTTCGAAGGCAGCCATGACGGCTATCTCGGCCTACAGGGCGCACCGCGGCATGTCCGGCGGATCGAGGCGCAACCGGGCACGCTGCGGATCTCGGATCGGCTGGAGGGTGGCGTCGGGCAGGACGCCACGGTGCAGCTCCTGCTGCATCCGGACTGCCGGCTGGAGGCGGAGGGGCCAGACTGGGTGATCCGCAACGGGCCCGTGACCGTGCGGGTCACCAGCTCGATGCCGGCGGTGCTCCAGGACGCCGAGTGGTATCCCGACATCCATGTCGCGCACTCCACGGTTCGGCTCACGATCGCGGTGCCCGCCTCGCCTCGACAGGTTGATCTGCAGCTCGTCTCGCTCGGTGGATCCGGCTCGTGAAAATCTTCGTTGTCGATCCGCCGCTGTTCACGCTGCCCTACGACATCCATTTCGCGCAGGCACTCGCCGCAGCGGGAAGCTCGGTCGAGCTGATCGGGCGACCGCTGCGCGGCTATGAGCGCATGCCGGAAGAGAAGTTCCGTTTCCGGCCGCTCTTCTACCGCATGACCGAGCCGGGCAGCGGCTGGCAGACGTCGCGTGCGGCCAAGCTCCTCAAGGCGGTCGAGCACGGCGTCGGGCTCTGGTCGCTGCAGCGGCTGGTCGCGGCCGAGCGGCCCGATGCGGTGCATCTCCAGTGGCTGGTGCTGCCGACCTTGGAACGTCCGCTGCTGCGCCGCATCCGCCGGCGCACCGGTCTGTTCCTGACCGTGCACAATGCCTCGCTCGCCGCCCACAGCGCCGACTCGATGGTCGGCGGGGTGGGCGCCGCCGCTCAGCGCCTGGGGCGGCGCGATATCCTGGGCGAGTTCGACGGCCTCATCGCCCACACCGACCAGACGCGGGCGCATCTGGAGCGCGCGGGCATTCCGCCGGAGCAGATCTGCGTGATCGGCCATCCGCCGTTGACGCCGGGCGAGTTGCCCGCCGTGCATGCCGACGGCACGGTGCGCATCCTCTTCTTCGGCTCGATCAAGCCCTACAAAGGGGTCGACGTTCTGGTCCAGGCCGCGCTGCGCTTGCTGCCGAGCCGACCCAACTGCCGCATCGACGTGGTGGGCCGGCCGTTCAGCCCGCTCGATCTGGAGCGGCAGGCGGTGACCGCGGCCGGACTTGCCGACCGGTTCGGCTTCGATCTCCGGTTCATCCCGGACGAGGAGCTGGCGCGCTATCTGGCAGCCGCGGACATCACGGTTTTCCCCTATCGCGAGATCGACGCAAGCGGCGCGTTCGCGCTCGCCGTCGCGGCCGAAAAGCCGGTGGTCGCGAGTGGCTTGGGAGTATTCGCCGAACAGCCGGCCGCCTCGGCCGTCAGTCTGGTTCCGCCGGGGGATGCCGATGCTCTGGCCGCGGCGCTCGCCCGCCTCGTCGACGATCCGAACGAGCGGCGGGTGGCGTCCGAGAAGGTAGGCGGGCTTGCCGACACGCTCGACAGCTGGACCGACTTCGCGAGGGAATGCACCGCGTTCTACGGTCGGCGACTTGCCGATCGCGCTGGCCGCGGCCTGCTATAGCGACGACAGGAACGCGACGAGATCCTGCTGCTCCTGGTCGGT
The DNA here is from genome assembly GCA_050246385.1 of Geminicoccaceae bacterium. Lineage (GTDB taxonomy): Bacteria > Pseudomonadota > Alphaproteobacteria > Geminicoccales > Geminicoccaceae > Benzoatithermus. The sequence continues at coordinate 4,394 of JBFWWD010000112.1, read as the reverse complement.
CAGGCCGATCGCGAAGCGCCCCCGATAGAACTCCACGACGGCATTGAGATCCTCGGCGGAGCCGTCGTGGAAGTATGGCGCACGCGCGGCGAGACCGCGCAGCTGCGGGACCGCGAACTTGCCGATGTCGGCGCATCTGCCGGTGACCAGCGCAAGCCCGGGGTCATTCACGACCAGGGTAGATACGCCATGGAAGCCGAGAGGGACGCCGGGCGAGCAGGTCAGCGTGAATCTGGGCAGATCGCTCGCCGCTTCGGATCCACCGAACAGATCACCGCTGCCGCCAACGCCGATATTGGCCTGAAAGAGCGGCCGCGAGTTGGCGCCCGAGTTCGCCACGCCGTGGCAGGAGCTGCAGGTGGCAATGCTCGGATTGCCGACGTCGGGAAGATCGTTGAAGCCCTCGACGTTGCTCGCCGTGAAGGTGCGGCCGTTGAACAGCGCCTGGCCGCGCGCGATCGAAGCGGCGAAGCCGCTGCTCTGGCTCCAGCCATTGTACTCGTCGAACGCGATGCCTGCGCTCGGCACCGGCATGCGCCGCTGCAGGTTGACCGGTCCGCCGAGCCCACCGAGCTGGTCCAGCCTGCCGGCCCCGATGTGGCTGAGCTGCGCGGCGAAGAACTTGTTCTGGAAGTCGACGATCTGCGCGATCTGCTCGGGCGACGGGTCCTGCGTACCCTGGGCATGGCCGCGCACGGCGTTGATCGCCTGTTGCTCCAGCGACGGCTCCCGGCCGTCCCACATCAGGCTACCCGGCAGGATCGGGCTGGCGCCGTCAAAGCGCAGGGTCTTGAAGTTCATCTGGGCCACCGCCGGCGGGCGGCGATAGACGGAAACCCTGCCCGAAGCCAGCCCGTAGGCGGGATCGAGATTGCAGCCCGGCCGATCGTCGCCGGGCGCCACATGCAGCGTGAGCTCGACCGGCATGACGGCGCCGTCCGGATTGCGCGGCGGCCATGGAAGCGGCATGCGGATCGTGCCCCGGCCGAGCAGCAGGGAATAGGCCGCCCGCATCGGCCGGCGCAGCTGCTCCCAGGTGGTGGTCGGCGACCGTGCGGGCATCACCGTCGGGCAGTTGGCAGCATCGATCGGCGCGAACAGCGGGTCCGCGCCCTGGGTCGCGGCAAAGCGCGAGCGGATGTTGCGCACGCTCAGGCCGAGCGCGCTCGGCGGCTGATGACAGGTGGCGCAGGAGCGGCCGTTCGTTCCCAGGGCCTGGAAGAAGGGATGATTCGCGGTGTTGAGCGCGCCGCTCGCCAGGAACGTTCCCAGGCGGCCCGACGGATTCCAGAAGACCTCCGCCTGGCGCATGACCGGGGGGATCCCGCCCAGGCGATAGATCTCCCCTGGCGGGACCGCTCTTGCGGCCGAGACACTGGCCAGCAGAGCTACCAGGACCAGCCCGGCCTGCACAGCTCGAGCGCGCGCGATGATCTGTTTCAGCATCAGGACAGGATGGGGTTCCCATGGAAGCGAGGCAAGGGAATTCTGGGTCGCATGCCGGCACGAGGTCCGCCCGTTGCCGGCATGCCGACCGATCAGTTGACGTAGCCCAGGCCCCGCAGGCGTTCGAGCGTATCGGGATCGATCACGCGATTGCCTCCTTCGCCTTCGGTGATCTTGCGCCAGGTGATCATGTTGGCCTCGCGCAGGTCGCCGATGATGCCGCGATGTGTGAACCGAGCCAGCAGGTCGGGGAGGAAGGACCATGCCTGCGATTCGCCCCGCGGCCGGTCGACGGCGAGCACGCTGCTGCTCAGGAAGGCCTGAAGGTCCGGGGCGTAGAGGTGGTCACGTGGCCACATCCAGCTCGAGGCGAGCAGGTGCCAGTCACGGAAATAGACTGAGCCGCAGTCACAGGGATCGCTTTTGAGCATGGCCGTCGGCTCCTCGACCACGACCACGCGATTCTGCCAGTAGTCGGGATCCTCCCCGTCGATCAGGCCTACCAGCGATCGCCCCTGCAGCAGCAGGTCGGTCTTGTCGACCCCGGCGAGGTCGAGCACGGTCGGCAGGAGGTCGATCAGCTGCACGGGCTGCCGGATGCGCTTCGGTTCGGGGAAGCGCGCAGGATAGACGAACATCATCGGGATGTGGGTGCCGGCCATGTAGGTCGGCGGACGATGATCCCACATGCGGTTGCCGAAGAAACTGCGGTCGCCAAGATACTCGCCGTGATCCGCGGTCATGATCACCAGCGTGTCCCGGCTCAGGTTCATCTGGTCGAGCCGGCCGAAGAAGTCCTTCACCACCGCATCGTTGTGCTCGATCTCCCCCTCATAGAGGGCGCGCCGGCTCTCGATGGTCGGCTTCTCGACCCAGGGCGCGTCGAACACCGGATTGCGGGCGACCGACGTGCCGTTCGCGGGCACCTTGGCCATATACTTGTCGCGGTAGGGCCGCGGCGGATCATAGGGTGCGTGCGGATCGATCGCGTGCAGATAGAGGAAGAAGTTGCGGTCCTTGTTCTCCTCCAGGAAACGCGTCACCTGCTCGCTGGTGTACGCCTCCTCGGTGCTCGAGCCCTGGCCGGAGGCGTCGATCATCCGGTCGAAGCCCTGCTGCATTCCTGCGAACGGCCCGACATTGCCGTTCTGCGTGAACGCCACGGTCAGGAAGCCCTGCGCGCGCAGGATCTCGGCCCAGGTCAGCATCCGGTCGCTGAGCACGTCGGAAAAGTACCAGAGCCCGGTCGTGGTCGGGTAGAGGCCGGTCATGTAGGCACCCGCCGAGGGTCGGGTCTTCTCGGCGTTCGACAGCGCCTGCTCGAACAGGACGCCCCGCTCCGCCATGAGCTGGGACTTGAATGGAGTGGTCTCGGCCGCATGGCCGTACACCGACAGGTAGTCGGCCCGCTCGGCATCCTCGATCATCACGATGACGTTGAATGGCTTCTCGGGCGCCGAGGATACGATCGGGCTTGCCCAGAATGCGACATTGCCCTGGTCGCCGGTGCTGCGGATCGAGAGCTTCACCTCCTGGCCGGCCCAGGGCGAGAGGTCGACCCGGGCGTCGCGCCAGCGGTCGATATCGGCGATGGTCTCGTCGTGCAGCGGCACCTTCGCTCCGTCGTGACCAGTCAGACCGACCTCGAAGCGCAGGGGCTTGTCCTCGAGCAGCACGCCCATGCCGAGATCGAGCCGCGGCTGGCGCTCCGGGACCGTGAGCGAGAACTCGAGCTCCTGGTCCGGGCGCATGAACATGGCGTGACGCATCTCGCCTGCCAGCGATTCGTAGCCCGATCCGTGCGCCGAGGCCGCGTAGCGCGACGCCTTGGAGATGAATCGGATGTAGTCGATGTCGACCTTGGCACCCGAGACATCCGACGGTTGGATGTAGAGGCGGGCAAGATTTTCGCCGCGCTTCAGCCCGCGGCGCATCACGTCGCGGGCGTTGATCACATAGGTGTGGAAGTCCTTGGTGTCGTTGAACCGGACGTCGAGCTTGGCGCGCCAGATCTTGCCGTCCGCAGGTCCTTCGGCGTTGGTCCAGGCGATTCGCATGAACGTGCCCTTGTCGGCCTTCATGCGAATCACGAGGTCGCCGATCTCGTCACGCGGCACGGCCAGCTCGACCGCGTTCTCCAGATAGTCGTCGGAGTCGCTCGTGACCTCGAGCACGCCGTCATCAAGACTGGTGGCGAGAGTCCCCTGTGCGGCCTTCAGGTCGGGCTTCGCCGGATCGTCGAACTCGAGCGAACCGACCACCGCACGTTCGGCGGCCATCTCCGGCGGCGCCTGCTTCACCACCGCCCGGTCGAGCATGTCGTCGAGGCGAAAGAACGGCCCGTTCATCGGATTGGCGGGCAGCGTCGCCAGGGCGAGCTCCTGATATTCCGGCTTCGCCTTCTCGCTCAGCGCGCGGGCATCGGCCAGGATCGGCTCGGCGTTGGCCTTGAGCGAACCGACGTCGAGCCGGACATAGTTGTAGACATGCAGGGCCGCCAGGACCGCCACCACCGCACCGCCGCCGATCAGGATCCGCTTGGTAAGCTTGCTCGCCATCTTCGCCTTTCGGTTACGGTCTGCTCGCAGGTCCATGCGGACCCCTGGAGGCGCAATGCCGCGCGTGTCAGTGCAGACGCCAGTAAAATTTCAGAAAGAGTGACAGCACGACCAGCACGATGAGGCTCGCCGGGATCCAGCCCCGCAGCCAGTCCGGCCCGAATGGAATCACCGTCGGTTGTGGCAGACCGATCTGCACGGCGGCGACATCGCCGGGCTTCGGCAGATAGCCGCCCGGATTGCCGATCAGGCTGTTCCACCACTCCCGCTGGTGCACCACCCCGACCGGGGCCGCGGTCGGCAGGGTCAGCAGCGTGCTGCCGTCCGAGTCGACCAGCCGCAGCGACTGCCCCTCGGCCGGCCAGGTCACATCCCAGGTACCCGGTGCGA
>JBFWWD010000111.1:0-17001 GCA_050246385.1 Geminicoccaceae bacterium | reverse complement strand
CGGTCGGCGCATGTGAACAGGCCTGCGCGGCAACGGCCCGGTCGACGGCGAGCTGCGCTCGGGCGAGCTGCGCTTCGGGCACGTTCTCACCGGCGCAGGCGGCGAGCCCCAGTACTACAGGCAAGTAGACGGCGGGTCTCGACAGAACAGATCGGGCCATTGCTCGAGCTCCCCTTTCTGGTGCGGGAGCAACCGGCAGGTCGATCGCCGGTTCCTGAGGCCCGTCGCTGCTAGTCCTCTGGTTCAGCGAGGGGATCGAGCTCGTTGCTCACCCACCAGTACCGGAAGCCCTGGCTGCGCAGCCACCGCTCCAGGCGATCTAGACTGTTCCACTCCCGCCCATGACCGCGCGCGCTGGTCACGCGTCTTGCCAGTCCATCGACCTGGACGAAGACCGCCCAGGCAAACGGCCGGCCCTGCTGATCGCCGAAGCCGCCGCCCTGCTGCAGCCGGGGCACGCGGGCGACCGTAGGGTAGCCGATCAGCCGATAGGATTGCCGCAGATGGGGCAGGTCCGACTGGCGGACCGTTTCGCCCACGATCACGGCCGGGGCCTTGGCGCGGGCGAGCAGCGCGCTACATCATGCATCATGATGTATGGGGACACGGCATGGAACTGACCTTCCGCTCCCTGGCGGAGCGCGGACCCGGCGCGGCCTGGCGCAGGGCATTCGACGCGGCCTGGCCGGGTTGGCGCAGATGGTACCTTTCCCGTGGGGGTGCGGCCCGACTGGCGGACGGCGAGCGGCAGCTTCGCCGCCACATGCCGGAGCTGGTCCCGGTCTGGCAACGGCAGCTCGCAGCCGTGGACGGTGACGAACTGGCGGCCCGCTTCCTCACCTTCTGGAATCCGCCTGCCTATCTGGTGCACTGCTCCCAGGCCGTCCTGATCGATGCCGGCGGGCCACTCCTGGTCCGCAACTACGATCTGGACCCACGGCTGAACGAGGCAACTGTCCTACGCAGTGCGTGGAGCGGCCACCCTGTCCTCGCGACCATGGAGGGCATCGCAGGTGCGGCCGACGGCGTCAACGCGGCGGGACTCGCGGTCTCCCTCACCTTCGGCGGGCGCGAGGTAGTGGGCGAGGGCTTCGGCGTGCCGCTGATCGTGCGCTACCTTCTGGAGACCTGCCGCAGCGTGCGCGAAGCCGTGGCCGCGCTGCGGCGCATTCCGACGCACATGTCCTACAATCTCACGCTGGTCGATCCGGCGAGCGAGATCGTGACCGCGTTCATCGCACCCGACCGGCCGCCCGAGTTCCTCTCGCGGCCCTACGCCACCAACCATCAGCGGCGGGTGGAGATGCACGAGCGGGCGCGGTTCTCGAACACGATCGGTCGGGAGAAGGTACTGGCACGACTTCTGGGGTGGGAAGGGCTGACGGCCGATGAGCTGGTTGCCGCCTTTCTCGCACCTCCGCTCTATGCGAGCCGTCACGCCCTGGGCTTCGGCACGGTCTATACCGCCGCCTATCGCCCTGAGCAGGCGAGCGTCGCCATGCACTGGCCGGGCCAGGAGCCCTGGCGCCTCGCCTGTGAGCGGTTCGAGGAGGGGCTCGTGCAGGTACGGTACGGACGAAGGGTGGAGCTGCCGGAGGGCTTCGGGAAGGCCCTGGAAGACTGCCTGCGGCGCCCACACGCCGCCGACTGGGCCGGGCTCGGCCGATTCTGGGCCGGGGCTTTTCCACAGTTCGCGGGATAAGCCGAGGGATGTTCTTGTGGACGCGGCGCCGCTCGATCCGGAACAGGCTTCTGGTTCACGCATTTAGTGCGTAGCGCCGCCCGATTCGGCTGCGTTCTCGGAAGGGTCGGGCCCGCACCGGCTTGACGACGCGACCGTCGATGCCCATTGCCCTGCCTCTGCTGCTGCAGTTCTCGGAAGGTGGCGCGATGGCGCAAAGCAGGCCGGACTGGATGTGGGCTCAGGCGCTCCAGCTGCTCGATCAGGCGGAGCGCGCCCATCGCGATCTGTTTCGGCCGAGCGGCACGCGCCGGCGCACAGCCTGCTGGGAGCCGCCCGTCGACGTGTTCGAGACCGACGCGGAGGTCTGGGTCCAGGTCGCCCTGCCCGGTGTCGCCACGGATCAGGTCGAGGTCCGGCTCGAGGACGGCGGCATCACCGTCGCGGGGGAGCGCACCCTGCCGACGCCACGCGGTGCCGGCGTGATCCGGCGCCTGGAGATGCCGCATGGCTGCTTCGAGCGTCGCATCGCGCTCGCCGCCGGGCGCTACGAGCTGACCCGTCGCGAGCTGGCGCAAGGCTGTCTCACCCTTACCCTGCGCAAGCTGGGCTGAACCATGGCCGACCAACCCGACGTCACCGTCGATCTGCCCGCGGACGTTCTCCCGCTGGTGCCGGTCCGCAACCTCGTCCTGTTCCCCGGCACGGTGGTGCCGGTGACCATGGCCCGGCCGCGCTCGATCGCCGCCGCCCAGGCCGGGGTGCGCGGCGAGCGGCCGATCGGTGTCATCCTGCAGCGCGAGGCGAGCGTTGACGATCCGGGTCCGCTCGACCTGCATCGGGTCGGCACCACGGCCAACGTGCTGCGCTACATGACGGCCCCCGACGGCAATCACCACCTGATCTGCCAGGGGCAGCAGCGCTTCCGGGTGCTAGAGTTCACCGGCGGCTATCCCTTCCTGACCGCCCGTTTCGAGCTGGTCGACGAGCCCGAGGACAAGAGCCAGGAGGTCGAGGCGCGCTTCATGCTCCTGCGCGAGCGGGCGCTGGAGACCGTCGAGCTGCTGCCGCAGGCACCGCGCGAGATCGCCGACACGATCCGCTCGATCGGCTCGGCCGGCCAGCTCGCCGATCTGGTCGCCAGCACGATGGACATCACGCCAAGCGAAAAGGAGGAGGTGCTCGAGACCTTCGACCTGACCCGGCGCATCGACCGGGTGCTGGAGTTCCTCAATCAGCGCCTCGGCGTGCTGCGCCTGTCGCGCGAGCTGGGCGAAGCCACCCGCGGCACGCTCGAGAAGCGCCAGCGCGAGGCGATCCTGCGCGAGCAGCTCGCCACCATCCGGAAGGAGCTGGGCGAGGACGAGGGCACGGCGGCCGAGGTCGAGGACCTGAAGAAGGCGATCGCCGAGTCGGGCATGCCCGAGGAGGTGATGACCCAGGCGAACAAGGAGCTGCGCCGACTCGAGCGGATGCCCGAGGCCGCGGCCGAGCACGGCATGATCCGCGGCTATCTCGACACGCTGATCGAGCTGCCCTGGGCCAAGGAGACCGAGGACCGGATCGACATCGCCGAGGCGCAGCGTGTCCTGGACGAGGACCATTACGACCTCGAGAAGATCAAGAAGCGGATCATCGAGTACCTCGCTGTCCACAAGCTGGCGCCGGAGGGCCGCAGCCCGATCCTGTGCTTCGTCGGCCCACCGGGCGTCGGCAAGACCAGCCTCGGCCAGAGCATCGCCCGCGCCATGGGGCGCAAGTTCGCCCGCGTCTCGCTGGGCGGCGTGCACGACGAGAGCGAGATCCGTGGCCACCGGCGCACCTATGTCGGCTCGCTGCCCGGCAACATCATCCAGGCCATCCGCAAGGTGGGCGTACGCAATCCGGTGATGATGCTGGACGAGATGGACAAGCTCGGGACCGGCTTTCACGGCGATCCGTCGGCGGCCCTCCTGGAGGTGCTCGATCCCGAGCAGAACTCGACCTTCCGCGACGCCTATCTCGGCGTGCCGTTCGATCTCAGCCATGTCATGTTCATCGGCACCGCGAACATGCTGGACACCATCCCCGGGCCACTGCGCGATCGGATGGAGGTGATCGAGCTGCCCTCCTACACCGAGGACGAGAAGGTCGGCATCGCCCGCCGCTATCTGATCGCGCGCCAGCTGAAGGCGACCGGCCTCACGCCGGAGCAGGCCGACATCACGGACGACGCGTTGCATCACCTCGTGCGCGACTACACGCGCGAGGCCGGCGTGCGCAATCTGGAGCGGACAGTCGGGGCGGTCATGCGCTCCGTCGCGGTCAGGGTCGCCGAGGGCCGGGCCGAGAAGGCGGTGGTCGACACGAAGGATCTGGAGGCGATCCTGGGTCCGGTGCGGTTCGAGAGCGAGGTGGCGCAGCGCACGAGCCTGCCCGGCGTCGCCACCGGACTCGCCTGGACGCCGGTAGGTGGCGACATCCTGTTCGTCGAGGCGACCCGCATCCCGGGCAAGGGTGCGCTGATCCTGACCGGACAGCTGGGCGACGTGATGCGCGAGAGCGCCACGGCCGCTCTCAGCCTCGTGAAGTCGCGGGCCGCCGAGCTGGGGATCGACGACAAGATGCTGGAGCGCTCCGACATCCATGTTCACGTCCCCGCCGGGGCCATTCCCAAGGATGGGCCGTCGGCAGGCGTGGCGATGTTCACGGCCCTGGCCTCACTTTTGACCCGCCGCAAGGTGCGCGCCGACACCGCGATGACGGGTGAGATCAGCCTGCGCGGCCTGGTCCTGCCGGTCGGTGGGATCAAGCAGAAGGTGGTCGCCGCCCACGCCGCCGGAATCAGGCGCGTGCTGCTTCCGGCACGCAATCGGCGGGAGTATGAGGAAATTCCGGAGGGCGCGCGCAAGGATCTCGAGTTCGTCTGGTGCGAGCGGGTCGACGACGCCCTGGCGGCTGCGCTCCAGGATGAAGTCGTGCCGCCGCGAATCGCTGCTGCGGAGTAGTGCGGGCCTGTCCAACATTTCACCGGCGCGCTCATTGAAGCGTGGTCTGTGAAGCGCGACCTCTCCGCCAGGTAAGGGCGGAGGATGTGATGACACGCGTGCTGGATGGCACATGGCCCCGGCGCGCCGAGAAGGCGCCCGTTTCGCCGCGCGGTGATGGCCGCTGGCTCGGGCCTGCGCTGTTGCTCAGTTTGGCCCTGTGGGCAATCATCGCCGTCTGCGTCGTGTTGGGCCTGCGTCTGTTCTAGCGCGCCCGCGTCAGGCGGAAGGTCGCGAAGACGCCGCGCCCGCGCAGGTCGGCCTCGCCCAGCGGCTCGGCGCGATAGGAGCTGGCGAGCGCCGCCGCGGTGGTGGCGGAGATGGTGATCGACGCGGGTGCGGACTGCTGTTGCAGCCGTGCGGCGACGTTCACCGTGTCGCCCCAGACATCGTAGCTGAACTTCCGCCGACCGATGACGCCGGCCAGGATCGGGCCGGAGTGGAGGCCGATGCGCAGCCGGTAGTCGGCACCGAGGTGGGGGGCCAGCGCGGCCGAGGTCTCTGCCATGCGCAGTGCCAGCTCGGCTGCGGCGTCGGCATGGTCGGGCCGCGGCATGGGGGCGCCGGCGACCGCCAGATAGGCGTCCCCGACCGTCTTGATCTTCTCCACGCCGAGTTCGGCGGCGAGCTCGTCGAACGCGCTCACGAGCCGGTCCAGGTCGGCGATCAGCCGCACCGGGGAGAGGCGCGTCGCGATCTTGGTGAAGCCGACGACGTCGGCGAACACGACGGTGACCGGATCGATCCGGTCCGCGATCGTCCGCTCCCCGCTGGCCAGCCGGGCCGAAACCGCCTGGGGGAGGATGTTGTCGAGCAGTGCCTCGGTGCGGCGCTTCTCGGCGTCGAGCCGGTCGAGATAGAGCCGCTCGCGCTGCCGCAGCCGGCTGCGCTCCAGGGCGGCGGCGACGCGGGCGCGCAGGATCGCCGTGTCGAACGGCTTGCGCACGAAATCGTGCGCACCGGCGGCGAGGCAGCGCCCGGTCATCTCGGCATGATCGACCCCGGACAGGACGAGTGCGGGCAGCTCGGCGAAGTCGGGCTGCGCGCGGATCGCGAGCAGGAGCTCGAGGCCGTTCATGCCGGGCATCAGCAGGTCGAGAAGGACGATGTCGCAGGGCGAGGCGGCGAGCCGCTCGAGCGCCGCCGCGGCGGAGGCCGCGGTGTCGACCGTGTGGCCGGCCAGGATCAGGATGTCGGCGAGCAACGCCCGATTGTGCTCGTCGTCATCGACAACGAGGATCCGGCCCGGGCTGGTCGCCGGCTCGGGGAGGGCGCCCGCGGTCGCGGCCAGCGCAGCCGCCAGGTCCGCCGCCTGTGGCTCGTGGCACTCGCCGGCGACCAGACCGTCGAGCCGGGCGAGGATGGTGCCGACGCGCTCGAGGATGCGTTCGAGCTCGGCGCGGGGCAGCGGGGCGCCATCCGCCAGCAGCAGCTCGGCAAAGCCTTTGACCGCGCCCAAGGGCGAGCGCAGATCGTGACGCAGGCGGCGCAGCAGCGACGGGTCTGCCGCGGCGGCGAGGTCGGGTCCGGCCTCGGTCAGCCGCTCGACCGCCTGTCGTGCCGCCGTGACGATCCGCGTCACATAGCCGGCCTCCCGCGTGTCGGATCGCACCTCGTTCTGCAGCAGCTGGCCATAGGCGAGGATGGCGTTGGCGGGCACGATGAGCTGCTCGCGCAGCACCGCCAGCCGTGCGCTGTCACGCAACAGGCCGTCGCGCTCCTTCATGCGATCACGTCCGCTCGCGGCGGAAGATCGAGCCGATCCCGCACGCCGCCGCCGTCAGGCCCGAACGCTGCCGGATGGGAGGCCGCTTCGCCCGATCCCGATGCCGAGGCTCGACCTTGCCGATCGTCTGCTCCCGCGCAAGCAGCACGCGTCCTGTTACCATCTCGACGCTCTATGAACCAAGACTTGTCACACGACGCTGAAGCGGTGCTGTTCCTGCTCTCTCGACCCGGCTCGGCCCCTCGCTGTTGCGCTCGCCCGCCTCTTGAACCGCGCCGCCGTTCGGCCCAATGCTCCGGCTCCGGTCGCCGAGCTGCGGAGCCTCTCATGCCGAATCTCCTGGTCCTGAACGGACCCAACCTGAACCTGCTCGGCGCGCGCGAGCCGAAGATCTACGGCAGCCTGACCCTCGCCGACATCGAGGCGGTCTGCGCGGAAGCCGCGCGGGCGGCGGGTCTCGGCCTCGACTTCCGGCAGTCGAACCACGAAGGCGAGCTGGTCGAGTGGATCCATTCGGCACGGGCCACGGCCGATGCGATCGTCATCAACCCGGCCGCCTATACCCACACCTCGGTCGCGATCCACGATGCCCTGCGCCTGTTCGAGGGGCCGATCATCGAGGTCCATCTGTCGAACGTCCACCAGCGCGAGGCTTTCAGGCACCACTCCTTCGTGTCGCTGGTGGCGAAGGGGGTGATCTGCGGGCTCGGCGCCGACGGCTACGCTCTGGCGATCACCGCCGTCGGCCGCCTGCTCCAGAATGCCGCAAAGAGCACTTGATTTGACATCTGCATAAGAATAAATACCCTGACGAGGGTTTGGAGCGCCGGCGGATGAGGAGCCATTCGCATGAGCAGCTTCGACAGCTGGCTGGGCAGCCAGTCGACGGGCGTACCGGCGATCGCCGAGCTTCAGCAGGTCCGCGCCGCTCTCGGCGCCACCTGGCCTGCCGACGGCGAGGGGTGGGGCGCCTACGCGCGCGCGATCGCGCAGAGCCCGGCCGTGGCGGACAAGGATTCCGCGCTCGCGAGCCTCGAAGCTGCTCACCGGCGCTTCGCGGACGGGGCCGGGCGCGCCGGGGTCTGGCAGACGATCGCCAGCTGGGTCAGCAACGTCTATTTCTGGGCCGTCCTGCTCGGCGGCGGGGCGATTTTCGCCCTGTTCGGCTACGCGCTCGATCCCGTCATGCTCGCCGGGCTCGCCAGGCCCGAGGAGGCGCGCGGCCTGATCACCTTCCTGTTCGGCGTGGCTACCGTCGGCATCGCGCTGGTGATCGTGCTGGCGGTATTCCTGAGCACCGGCAGCAAGGAGGAGGTCGCCGAGCGGTTCCGCATGGGCAAGGACATCCTCGCGGTGCTGATCGGGGTGTTCGGCACGATCATCGGCTTCTATTTCGGGACCGGTCTGGCGCAGGCGCCGCCCGCGCCGGTCGAGGCCGTCCAGCGGCCGGCCGAGAGCCGCTAGCCGTTCAGCTCACGAGGTAGAGCAGCGAGCGGTCGGAGCTGTCGAGCACGGCACTCGCCACCTTGCCGAAGGTGAGCGTGATCGCCGGACGGCGGGTCACGCCCATGACGATCAGATTGTGCTTGCCCAGCCGCGCCTGGCGCAGGATCGCGTCCTCCGGCGAGGTGTCGGCGCGGATCATGGTCTTGACCAGAACGCCATGCTGCTCGCCGAGGCCGACAATGTCCTTGAGGATGCTCTCGCCCCGCCTGCTGCCGCCGAAGCCGTACTGACGTGCACGTTTGTCGATGCCGCTCGCGACATAGAGCGCCACGATCTGCCCACCGCTCGCTCGCGCGAGCATGATCGCGACCTCAGCGCCGCGACGCGAGATCTCCGTGCCGGTGATCGGCACCAGGATTCGCAACTCGGTCTCGAGCGGATCGACCATGTGCACGCCGCGGGCGGCGACGATGGCGAGAGGCCCGGAGAAGCTGTCGGCGGCTTGCGCCACCCGTTCGTGAAACCCGCCCTCGGGCGCGACCGTCGGCTCCAGCCCGACCAGCGCCAGATCATAGCCGTGACGTGCCTCGCGCTGGACCGCGTCCGCGATCGAGCCGTCGCGCTGCCTGGTCTGGACGTGAACCGGCCGGGCGCTCTCGGCGTGGCGCTCGCGGGCGAGCTGCACGTTCGCCTTGACCACTGCCTCGAAACCGGTCGGGCCGTTGTGCTTCGCCGGCGTCGCGCCGGCGGCGTCGGGGAGCTGCACGACGGTCACCGGCGCGCCGCGCGGGGCCGCGAGAAGCCCGGTGACACGGGCGGCGAAGCGACCCTTGGCGCTGTCGTCCACGGCGAGCAGGAGCCGCTCGAGCCGAGTGACGAAACCCTTGGCCGCGATCGCCTCGCGCTCGAGCCGGATGCGCTCCTCCTCGCGCAGCGGCAGGCGGCGCAGGGCCGCGCGCAGCATGGGCGGCATGGCCATGGTGGTGACCACCGCCATGGTCACGATCATGGTGAACAGGTCCTGCGACAGGGCTCCCATCGACAGCCCGATCGTGGCGACGATCACCTCGGTCGAGCCGCGGGCGTTGATGCCGCAGGCGATCGCCAGCGATTCCGGTCGGTTCAGGCCGCCGAGCCAGCCGCCGACGAATGCGCCCGCGAACTTGCCGACGCTGGCGATCGCGATCAGCCCCAGCGTCAAGCCGAGGATGCGTGGATCGCCCAGGATGGTCAGGTTGGCGCTGAGGCCGGCCATCCCGAAGAACACGGGCATGAAGAAGGCGACGATCAGGCCGCGCAGCTGGTCATCGATCTGCCGGGTCAGGATCGGCGACTGCCCGACCAGGATCCCGGCGATGAAGGCGCCCAGGACGCTGTGCACACCGATGGCGTGGGTGGTCAGCGCCATCGCCGCCATGACGACGAGGATGGCCGTCAGCACCGGCACGTCGCTGACGAAGCTGTCGTTCGCCCATCGGATCAGGTTGATGACCAGGGGTCGGATCAGGGTGAAGGAGACCAGGAGGAACAGGCCCGTGCCTGCGATGCTGGTCGCGACCGAGGCGAGGTCGATCGTCCCGTGCTGGGCCAGGCCGAAGGTCACCGCGATGATCACCCAGCCGATCGTGTCGTCGATGATCGCCGAGGCGACGATGATCTGGCCCAGATTGCGGCGCATGAAGTTCATCTCGCGGACCACCATCGCCACGATCTTGACCGAGGAGATCGAGAGCGCGGTGCCGAGGAACAGCGAGGTGATCAGCCGCTGCTCGGGATTGGGCAGGAAGGAATCCGGCAGCAGCTCGCCGAGAAGGAAGCCGCAGGCGAACGGAATGGCGATCCCGGTGAAGGAGACGCTGAGCGCCGCCCGCCCGGCCCTCCGCACCAGCGTCACGTCGGTCTCCATCCCGGTGAGGAGGAGCAGCATCAGCACGCCGATCTGCGAGATCGCGTCCATCATGCTCTTCTGCTCCCGCACGGCCGGGAACAGGGCCTGCTGCGCCTCGGGCCAGAGCGCGCCCAGCACCGATGGACCCAGGATAAGGCCGGCAACGAGCTGGCCGAGCACGGCGGGCTGACCGAAGCGCTGCATCACCTCGCCGAGCAGACGCCCGGTCAGCAGCAGGGCGATGATCTGGCAGAGGAAGACGGCTTCGGAAGCACCGGCCTTGGCGGCCTCGGCACCGAGAGCCGGCACGGCGGTGAGGAGGACCAGCGTCAGCGCGATCAGCGTTGCCGGCACCGTCTTGCGCGGTGCCCCAGGGCGAGTGGGCTGCATACATTCTTCCGAAACGACCGTCCCGTCGAGGGACCGTTGCCGTGGAGCGTAGCGGAGCCGCGGCGTCGTCAGTAGGGCCGTGCGACAGGTTCCGCCATGGCCGGCGTGCCGAGCAGCCGACTTTGTGTCGGGCTCCCCACAGCAGGTGCGTCGTTGCCATCGACCCAGGCCTGGGCCCTGGCTGACGCAGACCGCTTCCCTTCAGCGTCGGTTCAGGGCGTGACGAACCGGAACTCGAGCAGCGAGGCGGCCGGTGCCTCCGTCTCCCACGGCCGGCGGTAAGCCAGGGAAAGGCCGCACTCGGACATGGTCACTGACGCGATCCCGATCACCCTCACGCCACCCGCTCCGGGGGCAGCGCCCGTTTCCCGCTCGAAGGCGTCCGAGCCGATCTCCAGACAGTGCGCCGGGCTCACCGTCATGACCCAGCGATAGCCGGTGGTCGGGTTCTCCGGTATCGGGACAGCGCGTGACCTCAGATCGCCACCGCGTGCTTGCGTTGTCCCGCCTCGAGCGTCAGATGCTGGTCGAACTGCGACGCGATGACACGCAGGGCAGGGCGCCCTCGCTCCAGGACCGTGAGCCGGCCGCCGTCGATCTCGGCGAGCCCCTCCTCGACGAACCGGCGGCAATGCGCGAGCTCCGGCGCGAAGTGGCCACAGCCGTAGCCATGTGCCTCGGCGACGGCGTCGAGATCGACCGAGAGCGCGCACAGCAGGCGCTCGATCACCGCCCGCCGGAGCTGGTCCTCGCCGGCCAGCGCATGGCCGCGCGCGACGGGCAACCGCCCCTCCTCGACGGCGCGGCCGTGGGCTCGGGTCTCCCCGATGTTCTGGACATAGCCTCGAGGCAGGGAGGAGATGGCGGTGGCCCCGAGACCGATCAGCGCGTCGGCCGGATCGACGGTGTAGCCCTGGAAGTTCCGGCTCAGGCGACCGGCCTTTGCCGCTTCGGCCATGGCGTCGCCGGGGCGAGCGAAATGGTCGAGCCCGATGCGCCCGTAGCCATGGCGCACCAGCAGCTCCGCCGCCGTCTCGGCCTGGGCGAAACGCCCGGCGGCGTCGGGCAGCGCCGCCTCGGGCAGCATCCGCTGGTTCTTCGCCATCCAGGGCACATGCGCATAGCCGAACAGCGCGATCCGGTCCGGGGCCAGCGACGCCGCCTGCGCCACCGTTCGCGCGAGGCTGTCCGTCGTCTGATGCGGCAAGCCGTACATCAGGTCGAAGTTGATCGAGCGGATGCCGGCCGCCCGCAGGCGCGCCACAGTCGCCGCCACCACGTCGAAGGGCTGGATGCGGTTCACCGCCGCCTGCACCTGCGGGTCGAACTCCTGCACGCCCAGGGAAGCGCGGGTGGCACCCAGGCCCGCGATGCCCTCGGCCATCTCCGCCGTGAAGGTGCGCGGGTCGATCTCGAACGCGATCTCGGCCTCGGGCCGAAACGCGAAGGCGGCGCGCAGGTCGCTCGAGATCGCTGCCAGGGCATCGAGCGGCATCGAGTGCGGGGTGCCCCCGCCCCAGTGCAGGCTGGTCACCGCCATCCGTCCCGGCAGGTGAGCCGCAACCAGCGCCACTTCCCGCCTCAGCACGTCGCCATACGCCCTGACGGGATCCTCGCGCGCGGCGAGCTTCATGTTGCAGGCGCAGTACCAGCAGACTTTCTTGCAGAACGGCACGTGCAGGTAGAGCGATAGTGTCGCGCCCGGATCCAGCGCGGCCAGCCATTCCGCGGCACGCGCCGCGTCGACGCTCGGGCCGAAGCAGGAGGCGGGCGGATAGCTGGTGTAGCGGGGAACACGCAGCTCGGCATAGCGGGCAAGGCTCGGATGCATCGCACGAGACTAGCCCGCCTCGCACCCTCCGCCCTTGATCGCCGTCAATTCTCGTTGCCGGCGCGCAGCGCCGCCGTCAGCGCCGGCAAGCTCGGTACCGTCACCTTGCGGCCGGAGAACCGGGCCAGCCCCTCGCTTTCCAGCCGCGCTATCAGGCGCGAGAGGGTTTCGTGCCGGATGCCGATCATCGAGGCCAGATCCCGCCGTGGCAGCGGCAGGTGCAGGTGGAAACACCCGTCCGGCGCCGGCTCGCCGTGCCGCCGCAAGAGCTGCAGCAGCAGGGTGATCAGGCGAGCCCGGTTCGACAGGGTAGCCGAGCGCACGATCGAATCCTGCGCCTGCTCGAGCTCGAGCGCGGCCCGCCGCAGCATGTCGCGTGCGAGCTCGGGGTTCCGGGCGAGCGAATCGTTCACCGCCGGCCCGTCGATCACGCACACCGTGGTGGGCCCGATCGCCTCGGCGCTCACACGCTGCTCCCCGCCGGCGAGTAGGGCGTGCTGGCCGAGCAGATCGCCGGGATAGCGCAGGCCCAGGGTCACCGAGTTGCCGTCGGAATCGAGGTGCCGCAGTGTCACGGCACCGCACCTGACGCAGTACACCGCCGTCGCGGGATCACCCTGCTCGAAGATCGCCTCGCCCGGCGCGCGGCTCACCACGCGACGCGACCGGTCGAGCCGGGTGAGCTCCTCCTCGCTCAGCAGACGCCAGTTGCTGTGGGCCCGGTTGGTGCAGGTGAGGCAGCTTTCGCCGGGCGGCTTCGCTGTCGCCTTCGACATCGATTCCCTCCTGGCGGCTGCTGGCCACGAGAGGGTAGAGCGCCGATGAGGGCCGTCAATATCGGCGTGCTGGGCGTTCGGCAGGGGCTAGCCGGCCTGGGCGGGGGCGGTCTGCGCGGCCGTGCTCGGCTGGCGGCCGACCGTCAGCACCAGCCCGGCCGCCAGGATGCAGAACAGCCCGGCCACGACCAGCGCCGGCATGTAGGTCGCGAACGCGTCGCGTGTGGCACCGGCGCCGAAGGCAGCCGTCGCGGCGCCGAGCTGGTGCGCGGTGAAGATCCAGCCGAAGACTAGATTGGCCCGCTCCGCGCCGAACCGCTCGGCCGTCATGCGTACCGTCGGCGGCACGGTGGCGACCCAGTCCAGGCCATAGAACACGGCAAACAGCGACAGGCCGACCAGGGTGAAGTCGGTGAGCGGCAGATAGAGCAGCGAGAGCCCGCGCAGGCCGTAGTAGAAGAACAGCAGCCAGCGATTGTCGTAGCGGTCCGACAGCCAGCCCGACAGTACAGTGCCGATCAGGTCGAACACGCCGATCACGGCGAGCATACCGGCCGCGCTCACCGGCGCCATGCCGAAATCACCGCACAGCGTGATCCAGTGGGTCTGGATCAGGCCGTTGGTGCTGAGGCCGCAGACGAAGAAGGTCCCGAACAGCACCCAGAACACCCAGCTCCCCGACGCGTCGCGCAGGGCCACGATCGGCGAGCGCAGCAGGGTGAGCAGCCCATGCTCCTGCGGCGGGGCCGGTACTGGAGCCGGATCCCCATAGCGCGGCAGGGCGAGATCGGACGGCCGGTCGCGCATCAGCAGCAGGACCAGCACGAGCGCCAGCAGCAGCCCGGCGACGACGACACACATCGCGAGACGCCAGCCATGGCGCTCGGTCAGCGCCGCGAGCATCGGCAGGAAGACGAGCTGGCCGGTGGCGGTGCTGGCGGTGAGCAGGCCCACCACCAGGCCGCGGCGATGCGAGAACCAGCGCGTGGCGACGGTCGCACCCAGGACCAGGGCGATCATCCCGGAGCCGACGCCGCACAAGACGCCCCACAGCAACAGGAGCTGCCAGGTCTGGGTCATGGCGAAGGAGGCGATGATGCCGATGACGATCAGGAGCAGGGCCGCCGTCACCACCGGCCGGATGCCGAACCGATTGAGCAGGGCGGCGGCGAACGGCGCCATCAGTCCGAACAACGCCAAGCGCACGGCGAGGGCCGAGGAGATGTCGGCCGTGTCCCAGCCGAACTCGCGCTGCAGCGGCACGATCATGACGCCCGGCGCGCTCAGCGCCCCCGCCGTCGCGAGCATGGTGAGGAAGGTGGCGGCGACGACGACCCATCCGTAGTGGACGTGCCGGCCCCCAAGCCAGGCGGCGATCCGCGTCGAAAGCATCAGACTGGATCCTTTTCCCGGGGCGCCGCTTTCACAGTGCCCGGAGCAGAGAGCGCAGCCGCTCCTCGGCATCCGCTCCAAGACTCGCCTCGATCCGGGCCTGCGCGCCGTCCCACAACGGGGCGGCAGCCGCGAGCGTGTCCCGGCCTTCCGGGGCGAGTTCGACCAGTGTCTCACGTTGATCCGTGCCCGGTGCCGGGCGCACCAACCCCATCCGCTCCAACAACCGCGTGTTACGGCCGATGGTCGAGCGATCGAGCTCGGTGAGACGGCCGAGCTCGCTCAGAGAGACCGGGCCCCGTCGGTCCAGGATTCGCAGCAGACGGAACTGCGCCACAGTGATACCGGCCGGGATAAGGGCGCTGTCATAGATCGCGGTCGCCTTGCGGGCGGCATCGCGCAGGAGTGTACAGTAGCAGCTGCTCGTCATGGAACGGGTATATACCCGTATTTCTAAGCTCGCGCAAGCCCGATTACGTCACACGGCCCACAGGCAGCAGCATCTTCCAGCCTTGCGCCATGAGCACCTCGCCCGTGTCGGCGTCGAGCGTCTCGACCCTGATCCTGGCGTAGCCGGTGTCAGGGCGACGCGATTCCTCGATGGATTCGACCGTGAGGCGGGCGGTCAGGCGGGTGTCCGGCCGTACAGGCCGGCGGAACCGCAGGCGCTCGATCTCGGCCCCGATCAGCGGCGTGGCGCCGAACGGCCGTGCGTCGACCACCAACCGCGTGGTCAGCGCCGCCACATGCCAACCGCTCGCCACCAACCCGCCGAACAGGGTGTCGCGTGCCGCGACATCGTCGAGATGCATCGGCTGCGGGTCGTACTGCGCGGCGAAGGCCACGATCGCATCGTGCCCGATGACGACGGACCCGGTCTCGAACACCTGCCCGACGCGCAGATCCTGCAACGTCACCGCGCGCTCGGCCGTCTCGCTCATGGATGCATCCTCGCGCCCTTGGTGATCTTGTCGACCAGCCTGCGCTCCTCGCGCAGCGCCAGCCCGACCACCTTGGCGTCCCCCGGCCCATGCTCGGCGAACACGGCCCGGTTGGCGGCGTCGTGGCCGGTGGCGAACATCTCCTCGATGTAGAGCGCGTGTTGGACGCCTCGGTCCAGCGCGCGCCGATGGATGCTGGCGATCGTCGGCTGGTCGGCGGCCAGGACGATCACCGGCTGGACCAGCAGGCTGAGATAGGCGTTGCCGGCCGCGTCGCGATAGGGCGCGCCGACGAGATCCGGGGCGGCGCCGACGATGCCGCTGGTCAGGAACGCGGTCATGTTCAGCTTCTGGCAGCTCTGCAGATCGTCGCGCACGACGATCGCCACCTTGGTGTCGAACATCAGATCTCCCGTGCGGCGAGAGGATGGGAAGCCAGCCGCCGCAGCAACCGCCACAAGGTCTCGGCCTCGCCGCCGAACCCGTCCGCGATCTCCGCGTTCAACCCGTCCATGACCGCCGTGAGCGGCTCGCGCCGCTCGCGGCCGGCGGCGGTCAGCCGGATCCGGTTGACGCGCCGGTCGCCGCTGTCGGCCGTGCGTCGGGTCAGCCCCAGCGCCTCCAGCCGGTCGAGGACGCCGGTGATCGTGGCGCTGTCGAGCACCAGGCGGGTCCCGATCTCGGCCCCGCTCAGCCCGTCCTGCTCCCACAGCACCTGCAGCACGCCGTATTGCACAGGGGTGATCCCGAAGGGGGCCAACCGCTCGCGCGCCAGCCGCGTCACGGTCTGGGCCGCCTTGCCGGCGAGGAAGCTGATGCACTCGTCGATCCGTTCCATGCCACATTCTGGTGCAGAGGTATCTTGTGTACAAGATATTCGTCAACGCTGCGGCACCAGTGCGGCAACCAACCCCACTCTGGACGCGGGCACTCCCGGCCCACACATGCGGCCCAGCTCAAGACCCAGGAGGTCCCATGTCGATCCGCCCGGTCAAGCGCATCGTCCAGTCGCAGCCGACCATGGAAGGTGCCGGCGTCCGCCTGCGCCGCGCCTTTGGGTTCGGCGACCCGGGCGAGCACGACCCGTTCCTGATGCTCGACGATTTCCGCAACGACCGGCCCGAGGAGTACGAGGCGGGCTTCCCCTGGCATCCGCATCGCGGCATCGAGACCATCACCTACGTGCTCGCCGGCACGGTCGACCATGCCGACAGCCTGGGCAACCAGGGCTCGCTCGGCGCCGGCGACGTGCAGTGGATGACCGCCGGCCGCGGCATCCTGCACCAGGAGATGCCGCGTGGTGACCGGGCGGGCCGGATGCATGGCTTCCAGCTCTGGGCCAACCTGCCCTCGGCGCTGAAGATGACCGCCCCGCGCTACCAGGACGTGCCCGGGGCCGAGATCCCCGAGCTGGTCGAGGACGATGGCACGGTGGTGCGGGTGATCTGCGGCGAGTTCTGGGGCCGGCGCGGGCCGGTCGACGGCATCGCCGCCGATCCGCGCTATCTCGACGTCTCGGTGCCGCCCGGCAGGCGGCGGACGCTCAAGGTCGAGACCGAGCGCAATGCCTTCGCCTACGTGTTCGCCGGTTCCGGCAGCTTCGCCGATGCGTCCGAGCCGCGGGGCGTGCTGACCGAGAAGGAGGTGGCGGGCCAGGAGATCCTGATCCGCGAGCGCACCGGCAACCGTTCGCTGGTGCTGTTCGACCAGGGCGACGAGATCACCGTCCAGGCCGGCGAGGAGGGCATCCGCTTCCTGCTGGTCTCGGGCAGGCCGATCCGTGAGCCGGTCGCCTGGTACGGGCCGATCGTCATGAACACCCAGGCCGAGATCCGGCAGGCGGTGGCCGAGCTGCGCGACGGCAGCTTCATCCGGGGCTGAGCCGCGTTGACCAGGGCGCCGGG
>JBFWWD010000110.1:0-17026 GCA_050246385.1 Geminicoccaceae bacterium | reverse complement strand
CCCTGGCCGCCATGATCGCGCCGAGACGGGCAGCGTGAGCAACCGATGGCCGACCCTCCCGGCGAGAGCGCCGCACCCTTTCCGGCACCGCGCCGCAGCGAGCTCCGTCTCCGCGCGCAGGCGCTGCTGCTGCTCGAGACGGCGATGGGCGATTCGGCGCTGGGCTGCCACAATCGCGCCTATCTCGTGCATCGCGCGCGCGACGAGGTCGCCCGGCGCTCGCGCTACGGCCAGCGCCTGTCCGTCCTCCTCGTCGGGACCGAGGGGGCGTGCGGCAAGCACGAAGGAGCGCTCAAGGAGCTGGTCGCGGTGATCCGGCTCGCATTGCGCCCGACCGACACCTTCGCCCGCTGGCAGCCCGGCGAGTTCGTGATCCTGCTGCCCTGCACGGGGTTGGCCGGAGCGACCCGCCTCGCGCGCCGCCTCGCCAGCCTGCTCACCTCGGCTGCCGGGCGCACGGGGCTGCCGGTCGACGCCCTGATCGGGCTCGCGACCGCCATGGGCCGGCACGAGGGCCTGGAGCTCTTGATCCAGCGTGCGCGCAACGGGGTCGGCGAGGCGCGGGCCGCGGGCAGCCGTATCGGCATCGGGTGAGCGACCGCGCGCCGGGCTTGTCTGTGGCCCTGCCGTGCCGACATAGTGGTGGGTGCGCGCACGGGAATTCAGTGTCGAGGTGGACATGACAAGGGCTGCGATCTCGCTGACGCCGGCGGCGGCGAGCCGGGTGCGCGAGCTGATCGCGACCAGGGGCGACGGAGCGATCGGGCTGAAGCTGGACGTGAAGCCGTCGGGCTGCTCGGGCTTCAGCTACCAGCTCGACTTCGCCCGCGAGGTCGGGCCGGGTGCCGAGGTCGTCGCGGTCGACGACATCAAGGTGGTCATCGAGCCTCGCGCGATGATGTATGTGCTCGGCACCGAGCTCGACTTCGTCGAGGACAAGCTCGGCGCCCAGTTCGTGTTCCGCAATCCGAACGAGAAGGCGCGCTGCGGCTGCGGCGAGAGCTTCTCGGTCTGACCGCGGCACGCCCTTGCCGACCGTGACCTTCCGGCTGCCGGACGGCAGCATGCGCAGCTACGAGGCCGTGGCCGGCCTGACCCTGCTCGACGTCGCCCGCATCCACGATCTCGCGATCGAAGGCGCCTGCGGCGGCTCGATGGCCTGCGCCACTTGTCACGTGGTCGTCGATCCGGCGTTCAACGATCGCCTGCCCGAGCCGTCCGCCGAGGAGGAGGACATGCTCGATCTCGCGGCCGAGGTGCAGGCCAATTCCCGCCTCGGCTGCCAGATCCGCCTCACCGAGGCGCTGGACGGTCTGATCGTGAGCGTGCCCCGCAGCACGCTGCTCGGCGAGTGGTGATGCATCCGGCGCTCGCGGCGGACCTGCCCGCCGGCAGCCGCGTCGTCGTCGCCATGTCGGGCGGAGTGGACAGCTCCGTCACGGCGGCGCTGCTCGCGGAGGCCGGCTACGAGGTGGTCGGGGTGACACTCCAGCTCTACGACCACGGCGCGGCCGCCGGCCGCAAGGGCGCCTGCTGCGCCGGCCGCGACATCGAGGATGCGCGCGAGGTCGCGACCAGGCTCGGCGTCGCGCATTACGTGCTCGACTTCGAGGCGCGCTTCCGCACGGCGGTGATCGACGACTTCGCCCGGACCTACGCCGCCGGCCGCACCCCCGTCCCCTGCATCCGCTGCAACGAGCGCATCAAGTTCACCGATCTCATGGAGATCGCCCGCGATCTCGGCGCCGCGGCACTGGCGACCGGCCACTATGCCCGCCGCACCCTGGGGCCGAGCGGCCCGGAACTGCACCGTGCCGCCGATCACGCCAAGGACCAGAGCTATTTCCTGTTCGCGACGACGCCTGCCCAGCTCGAGTTCGCGCGCTTTCCGCTCGGTGCCTTCGACAAGTCCGCCGTGCGCGGCCACGCCCAGCGACTCGGCCTGCCGGTCGCCGACAAGCCCGACAGTCAGGACATCTGCTTCGTGCCGACGGGCCACTACAGCACGCTCGTGGCGAGGCTGCGCCCGGACGCGTTCGAGCCGGGGGAGATCGTCCATGTCGACGGCCGGGTGATGGGCCGTCACGCGGGAACCGCCCGCTACACGGTCGGCCAGCGGCGTGGCCTCGCGGTCGCCGACGGGCATCGGCTCTATGTGGTCGGGATCGAGCCGGAGCGACGCCGCGTGATCGTGGGTCCGAGCGCCAGCGCCGCCTGTGGCGAGCTCGAGCTCGCCGACGTGAACTGGCTGGGTGGCGAGGCCGGTGCGGTCGAGGTCAAGCACCGCTACAACGAGCCGGCCGTGGCGGGCCGGGTCGAGCACATGCCCGAGGGCCGCGCGCATGTCGTCCTGGACGAGCCGCAGCGCGGCGTGGCGCCCGGACAGGCCTGCGTCTGCTACCACGGCACACGTCTGCTGGGCGGCGGCTGGATCGAGCGGGCTCCGGCGCTCTGGGAAGGTGGAGCGGCCCGTCTCACGGCTTGACACCATGCCGCCCGGTCCATAGATCACCCGTCGCCAAAGCGGCCACGGCGAAGCGTATGGCGGAGTAGCTCAGTGGTAGAGCAGGGGAATCATAATCCCTTGGTCGGGGGTTCAAATCCCTCCTCCGCTACCAACCTCCCAATCTGACGGACAGCCCGGGCACGAACAGCGTTTGGCGCCGGAGACGCTGCCGCCCGCCATGGATGCCGCCGGGCGCGCCCCCCAAGTGTGAGCCTTGGGCTGCTCGAAGGTCTGGCTCGGCTGAATGTCGCCCCCGGTCAGCCGCGGCGCAACGGATCGGCGCTATCGCCGTTGCCGACGACCGGCGCAGCACGCAGGGAACGGTCCCAGCGGTGATCCAACACCTCATAGACCACGAGAAATGCGATCAGGCCGAGAATGGCCAAAGTCGCGGTCATGTCGTGCCTCTCCATCGGGCGTGCGTCGAGCGCCAGCGCCCTCCCCGTTTGGTGCGTACAACGCATGAGCGACAGAATGGTTGCATCATCATGCGCGAATCGTGCATGAGACGCGGCTAGCCCAGTCCCGCCGCGATGTTGATCGTCGCCGCCAGGATCACGGTGTTGAACAGGAAGGCGATCAGGCTGTGGGCCAGCGCGCGCCGGCGCATCGCGCGGGCCGTGATGGCGACGTCGGCGGTCTGCGCGGCCACGCCGATGATGAACGAGAAATAAAGAAAATCGGCATAGTCCGGCAGATGCCCGCCCGGGAACTCCAGCCCGCCCGGAGGCGGAGAGTCTTCCGGCCTGCCCGGGTGGAGATAGAACAGCTTGGCATATTCGAGCGCGAACAGCAGATGGACGAGGCTCCACGACAGGAGCGTCGTGACCAGAGCCACCGCCAGCTGAAGCGTCTTCTCCGGCGCGCCGTGGGGAGAGGCGGTCGCCAGCAGCATCAGTGCGTAGATGCCGAACAGGGCCGCCGAGATCGCGGTCCCCGCCACCAGCAGCGTGCTGGGCGCGCGATGGCGGACCTTGTGCAGCATCCTGCGCTCGTCGAAGCCCGAGGTCGCGTGCAGCATCGCCAGGATGAAGATCAGCACCGCCGCGTCCCACGCCGCCGCGACGAGCAGCTCGTAGCCGATCCGGCCCCAGAGCAGCGAGGCGGCACCGGCGCCGACCACCGTCGCGAGCGCAAGCGAGCCGCGCAGATGACGCGTGGAGAGGGCGTGCAGGTGCAGGGTCATGCCGCAGGCGCCCCCGGCGGGCGTCAATTCTCCGTCGCTGGGCGCCAGCCGCCCTTCAGCCGCAGATACATCATGGCGGTGAGCAGCGCATCGTTGAACGCGTCGTGCACCGCGCGGCGGGGCAGGTCGAGCCGTTGACGGATGGTCTCGAACCGCAGGTCGATATTGGCCCCGGGCGGCACCTGCGGCGCGCGCCAGTCATAGTAGAGCCGGGAAACTTCAATCCGGCGATTGGGCATGCCGATGCCCATGAGCGGCCGGGCATACTTGTCAAGCATCCCCAGGTCGAACTGGAGATAGTAGCCCAGCACTGGGCGCGGGCCGATGAACTCGAGCACCCGTCGCACGGCCTCCGCCTCGGGAACCGCGTTCTCCAGATCGACCGGCCGGATATGGTGGATGAGGATGGTCTTGGGCGAGGCCGGGCGCGACGGCCTGACCAGAAAGTCGAGCCGCTGGCTGGTCAGGATCGTGTCGCCCTTCACGCGGATGGCACCCACCGACAGGATCTGATCCTGCCTGATGTCGAGACCGGTCGTCTCGAAATCGAGGCTGACCAGCTCATCGCCGTCATAGGTCTCCCCGATCCAGGCGAAGGCCGGGTCCTTGAGCCGGCACCGCCACCATGCACGCTTCAGCCCCTCGAGCATCAGAACATCGCGAGCCGGAAACGGTGGCGCACCACTTCCTTGAGCTTCTTCACGATCTGCAGGGAGTCCTTGAGCAGATCGCGCTCGAGCTTGCTGACCCCATCCGGGCTGACGAATTTGTCCAGGGGCTGATGCAGCCTGGCCTTCTCGAGGCGTGCGGTGAGCCGCAGCCCGAGCAGGAAGCCGAACGCCTCCGCCAGCTCCTCGGCGAACGCCCGGTCGAACAGCCCGAGCGCCTGCAGGCGTCGGATCCGCTGCACCGTGTTGGTCTCGACCAGCCGTTGCTGCAGCGCCAGCGCGCGGACGCCATGCATCAGGGGGAAGATGCCGCCCTTCTTCAGGTCGAGCTGATCCTTGTGCGGCCCCTTCTCGGTGACGAAGGTGGCGAAGAAGCCGAGCGGCGTGTCGAACAGGTCGATCGCGCGTGCGAAGCGGGCATGGAAAGCATCATTCTGCGCGAGCAGCTCGAACAGATGCTCCTTGGCCCGCTCCAGCAGGCCGGCGTCGCCGACGACCGCGGCCGCGTCGTAGAAGATCGCCACGTTCATCAAGGCCTGCTCGTCCGGCGTCAGCACCCATGCCCGCAGATCGTCGCACCACGCCTTGAACGGCTTCGACCACAGCGGATTGCGGACCATGATCTCGCCAGGACAGGCCGGGAAGCCCGCCTCGATCATCGCCGCGGTGAAATCCTGCCGGAACCGATCCCAGTCCGGTGGCTGGTAGCCGTCCGCCAGGATCATGCCATTGTCCTGGTCGGTCTTGAGCAGATACTCGCCCCGGCCCTCGCTGCCCATGACGATCAGGCAGGAGCGCTCGGCGAGGCCGACCGGCGCCATCCGGGTGAACAGGCGTGCGGTGGCGCGACGGTTCAGGTCGGTGGCGAGATCGGTGATGAAGCCGATCTTGGTGCCACTGTCGTGCAGCTGACGGATCAGGAGGCCGATGCGCTCGCTCGCCTCCGCGAGCTCCGCCGGGGTCTGCGCCTGCTCGATCAGCGCACCGATCGGGTCGGCTTGGTTGGCCAGCGAGGAAAGCACGTTGGCCGCATCGAGGACGCCGACGATCTCGTTCTCCCGGCGCACCACGAGGTGGCGGACCTTGCGCCGCGCCATCAGCAGCGCCGCCTCGAACAGGAAGCTGTCCTCCTCGATCCCAACCACGCCGTAGTGGACGAGGTCGCGCACCGGCGTCTCCAGCGGCTGCCGCTGCGCCACCGCGGACCGCGTCAGGTCCACATCGGTGAAGATGCCGACCTGCTCGCCGTCGCGCACGAGCAGAGCGCGCTGGCCGGCACGGTCCATCTCGATCGCCGCCTCCTGCAGCGTGGTCGCGGGCGGCACGAACACCGGCGGGTTCACCGGCACCTGATGGATCCGCATCGTCATCGAGCCGAACGCCTGCGGGCTCGCCTGGCGCCGGCTCAGGCTCTCCAGCTTGTGTGAGATGTCCTTGAAGAAGAAGGCCGCGAAGGCGGTGTTGTTGGCGGTGAGCTCGAGGAAATCCTCGATCGGCAGCGAGTAGCAGATCGCCTCCTCGCGAACGACGAAGTCGTGCCGCACCCGCTGGTGCACCAGGATCCCGCTGTCGATCCCGTCCCCGCTCTCGTGGACCGCGATCACCTCGTCGCCGGCCCGCTCCTCGATCAGGCCTTTGATCAGAACGTAGAAATGATCCGGCAGCGAGCCCGCCAGCAGCACCGTCGCACCCTGCCGGAAGAACACGACGTCGACGATCCGGTTCACCCGCTCGATTTCCATCGGCCGCAGGCGATCGAAGGGTGGGCTCGTGAAATCGAAGGCCTTGGGCATCCAGGTCGGACTCCCCGATCCGACGGCGCGCGTCGATGGCCGACAGTGCGGTGCTGCCGGGCCTTTTGACCATGCGACCCGCTGGCCTGTGGGATTCGCCACAGAGCCTGCGCGTGGACCGGTTCAGAACGGCGCCCGGATCGATGCAATGGACATGGGCCATGACGACGCGACGCGAGAGCGTCCCTTCCCGGGAATGGAGCTACGACCGGCCGATCGGTGTGGGTCTGGGCGTGGTCGGTGCCGCCTGGGTGGTGACGCTCACCTTCCTGATCCTGATGCTGTTCGCCTGACGCGCGCACCCGGCGGCCGATGGTGCGGCCGCCGCGAACCTGCCCGCTTTCCCGTGGCAAGCGCCTGAGCTATGCGAGCGCTAGGCCTTCGTGGGAAATGCATCATGCTGCAGCCGGACATCGCCACGGTTTCCACCACATGGAACTATCCGACGAAGGTGGTGTACGGGGCAGGCAGTCTCGGCAAGGTGGCGCGTGCCTGCGATCAGGCGGGCATCGCCCGGCCACTGATCGTGACCGACCCCGGGCTCGCCGCCCTGCCGGTGACCGAGGCGCTGGGCGCCATCCTGCGCGAGGCCGGCCGCGAAGCCGGGCTGTTCACCGAGGTCAGGCCGAATCCGGTCAGCGCCAATGTCGAGGCCGGGGTGCGCGTGCTGCGCGATGGCAAGCATGACGGCGTGGTGGCGCTGGGCGGCGGCAGCGCCCTGGACTGCGGCAAGGTGATCGCCTTCATGGCCGGGCAGGACCGGCCCTTGTGGGATTTCGAGGACGTCGGCGACTGGTGGACCCGCGCTAACGCCGACGGGATAGCACCCATCGTGGCCATCCCGACCACCGCCGGCACCGGCAGCGAGGTCGGCCGGGCCGGGGTGATCACCGACGAGACCACGCACACCAAGAAGATCATCTTCCATCCGCGCATGATGCCGGGCACGGCGATCCTCGATCCCGAGCTGACCATCGGCCTGCCCAAGACGCTGACCGCCGCCACCGGGATGGACGCGCTGGCCCATTGCCTGGAGGCCTATTGTGCCCCCTTCTGGCATCCGATGGCCGAAGGCATCGCCGTCGAGGGGATCCGGCTGGTGAAGGAGGCGCTGCCGCGGGCCTATGCGCACGGCGCCGATCTCGAGGCGCGCGGCATGATGCTGGCCGCTGCGGCGATGGGCGCCACCGCGTTCCAGAAGGGCCTGGGCGCCATCCACAGCCTCTCCCACCCGATCGGCGCCCTCTACGACACGCATCACGGCCTGACCAACGCGGTCGTGATGCCCTACGTGCTGGTCTACAACCGCCGCCAGATCGAGCCCAAGATCGAGCGGCTGGCGGCCTGGCTCGGGATCGAGGGCGGGTTCAAGGGAGTTCTCGACTGGATCCTGGCCCTGCGCGCGGAGCTCGAGGTGCCGCACACGCTGCACGATCTGGGCGTGCCCACCGACCGCTTCGACACGCTCGCGGCAATGGCCGTGGTCGATCCGACCGCCGGCGGCAACCCCGAGCCGCTCGACCGCGCCGGTGCCACGCGCCTCCTGGCCGAGGCCTATTCCGGGGTCGGGCTCTAGGCGCCAGCCCAAAGCCGTCGGGCGACGGGCATGCAGGCGGCGATGCTGCTCGACTCCTTGTGGGTCCTGCTCACCCGGCTGGTGATGCGGGCGGCGAACTTCGCCGTGTTCGTCCTGTTGGCGCGCAGCCTGAGCGTCGGCGAGTTCGGCTTCTACGGCTTTGTGATGTCGACGGCGCTGGTCCTGGCGATCGCCTTCGACGTCGGTCTGCGCCAGTCGGGCGCCTGGGTGATCGGGCAGGAGCCGGCGAGCGACCCGGCGGTCGCTACCCATCTCGCCGCGCTCTGGCTGGTGCTCGGCGGCCTCGGCGTGCTCGCCTGCTGGCTGCTGCTCGCGAGCGGCGGCTACGTCGCGGGCTATGGTCCCCTGGCTCTGGTGGCCGCGCTGAATGTGGCGCCGATGCTCTGCCTGCGCATCGGCCAGGGCGTATTCCTGGGCCGGGGCGACATCGCGCGCCTGAACCGCTCCGAGCTGATCTCGCGCGCCGTGGTGCTCGCCGGAACGGTCGGCCTGTGGGCGGCGGGCCGGCTCGACCTGCCGGCCGCGATCTGGGTCCTGCTCGCGGCCCATGTCGCCGCCGCCGGCTATCTGCTCTGGCAGGTACGCTCGGCCTTCCAGCCAACCACACTGTTCGATCGCGCGCTCGTGGCTCGGATGCTCCGCTACGGTGCGGAGCTGTGGATCGCCGTCCTGCTTCTGATCCTGCTCGGGCGGATCGGGTTCTGGATCGTGAGCTGGCGGCTGGGCGAGGATGCGCTCGGCCTCTATTTCGGCTCGCAGCGCCTGGGCGAGATCCTGGTCGAGGTCGCGACCGCCGTCGGGATCGTGATCTTCAGCTACGGCGTGCGCACCGCCGACATCAAATCGTCGGCCCTGGACGCGATCCGCATCGCCCGACTGGTCACGGCGCTGATGGGCCTCGTCGCGCTCGCCGCCATGCTCCTGGCGGTGCCGCTGCTCGGGCTGATGCTCGGCCCCGAGTTCGCCGCCGAGCCGGCGGCGTTCCGCCTGGTCATGCTGGGGGCGCTGGCCAACTCCTACACAACCATGCTCTATCCCTGCCTGTCGGCGCACGGCCTCGCGCGCTGGGGCATCGCGGCGTTTGCCGCCGGCAGCGGCGTGGCGGCCGTCGCCTTCTGGTGGCTCACGCCCCCGCTCGGCCTCGCCGGCGCCGGGCTTGCCTATGCGCTGGCGCAGCTCGCCGCCGTGCTGGTGATCGTGCTCGCCTACCGCACCCGGTTCGGGTTCACCGCCTCCGCGATCCTGCTGCCGCAGCCCGAGGACGTTCGGGCCCTCGCGGACATCACACGCGCGGCCGCAGCCCGGCTGCGGGGCGGCTGATCAGCCGAAGCGGTTGGTGCGCGGGAAGCCCGTCGGGACCATGCGGCCGCTCCCGGCGCGCGGCCCGCGGAAGCCGGCGAGGTCGGTGACCCGCCGCTCGCGGCCGTTGGCGTGCCAAGCGAGACCCTGGGCGAGCTCGAAGCTGCGCAGATCGGCGAGCTCGGCACCCTTGAGCTTCATGAGCGTCACGCCCTTGCCGCGGGCCTGCACCGGCAGCTCCGCCACCGCGTAGACCAGGAGCTTGCGGTTGCTGCCGACCAGGGCGAGCTGATCGCCTTCCACCGGCACGGCGGCCAGCAGCGCATCACCGTCGGACAGGTTGACGACCTGCCTGCCCGCTCGGGTCTGCGCCACGATCTCCGCCTCCTGGGCGACGAAGCCGAAGCCCCTGCGCGTCGCGAAGATCAGCCGGCCGTCCGGGCGATGCACCCGCAGCGCGACGATCTCCACCCCTTTCTCGAGCTCGATCGCCAACGACAGGGGCTCGCCATGGCCGCGGCCCGCAGGCAGGCGGTCGACCGCGAGTGTGTAGACCCGGCCGTCGCCGGCGAGCACCAGCAGCCGGTCGCTGCTCTGCGCCGGAACGATGAACCGCTCGGCGTCGCCTTCCTTGTACTTGAGCTCGGAGGGATTCTCGATCGTGCCGCGGACCGTGCGGATCCAGCCCAGCTTCGAGCAGACGATCGTGACCGGGTAGCGCTCGACCGGCTCCTCGAGCAGCTCGGGCGCGATCGTGGGCGCCTCGGCGAGCCGGGTGCGGCGCTTGCCGAGCGCGCCGGGGCCGAACTGCTTCTTGGCGGCGAGGAACTCCTCCTTGAGCCGGGCACGGCGGAGGCCGTGGCCGTCCTCGGCCAGCAGCGCCTCGAGCGACTGCCGCTCGTCGAGCAGCCGCACCCGCTCGGCGTCGAGCTCCATCTCCTCGAGCTTGCGCAGGTTACGCAGGCGGAGGTTGAGGATCGCCTCGGCCTGCCGGTCGGTCAGCTCGAACCGTGCCATCAGCGCGGGCTTGGGCTCGTCCTCCTCCCGGATGATTCGGATGACCTCGTCGAGATCCAGGAACGCCTTGAGATAGCCTTCGAGGACCTCGAGCCGGTCCAGCACCTTGGCGAGGCGATGCCGCGACCGGCGGGCCAGCACCTCCATGCGGTGGGCGAGGAAGGCCTCGAGTGCCTCGGGAAGGCTCATCACGCGCGGCACGCCGGCGGCGTCCAGAACGTTCAGGTTGAGCGACAGCCGGACCTCGAGCTCGCTCAGGCGGAAGAGCTGCTCCATCAGCAGCTCCGGCGTGACCGACCGGCTGCGTGGTACCAGGACCAGGCGGACCGCCTCGGTCGACTCGTCACGCAGATCGGCGAGCAGGGGCAGCTTCTTCTGCGCCAGCAGCTCCGCCAGCCGCTCGACCAGACGGCCCTTCTGTACCTGATAGGGAATCTCGGTGACCACGACCTGGTACTGGCCGTAGGCCTGCTCCTCCTTCTCCCAGCGCGCGCGCAGTCGGAAGCTGCCGCGGCCGGTGCGATAGGCCTCGGTGATCCCCGCCGCCGACTCCACCAGCAGCCCGCCCGTCGGCAGGTCAGGGCCCTGGATGTGGCGCAGCAGCTCCTCGACCGTCGGCTGGGCGGCGGTCTGGGGCCGGCCGGCCATCCAGGCCAGCGCCGTGAGCAGCTCGCCGGCATTGTGCGGCGGAATGCTGGTCGCCATACCGACCGCGATGCCGGCGGCACCATTGGCCAGCAGGTTCGGGAACGCCGCCGGCAGCACGACGGGCTCGGAATCGCTGCCGTCGTAATTGTCTCGGAAGTCGACCGCGTCCTGGTCGATGCCGTCGAGCAGGGCCATCGCGACGGCGGTCAGGCGGCTTTCGGTGTAGCGCATCGCCGCCGGGTTATCGCCGTCGATATTGCCGAAATTGCCCTGGCCGTCGACCAGCGGATAGCGCTGGGCGAAGTCCTGGGCGAGCCGCACCAGCGCGTCGTAGACGGCGACGTCGCCATGCGGGTGGAACTTGCCGATCACGTCGCCGACCACGCGGGCGCACTTCTTGAAGCCGCCGGCGGGATCGAGCCGGAGCTGGAGCATGGCGTAGAGGATGCGCCGCTGCACCGGCTTCAGCCCGTCGCGCACGTCGGGCAGCGAGCGGGAGGTGATCGTGGACAGCGCATAGGCGAGATAGCGCTCGCTCAGCGCGTCCTTGAGCGGGATCGGCAGGATCTCGGCCGTGGCGCGGGTCATGCGGTCGTCTCGTCTGGTTGCCGGAGCAGCGTGAGTAGCCGCTCGCGGACGGCGGGCAAGGGCTTGTCGGCCGGGGCCAGGGCCTGTCGGGCGAGGAAATGCCCCGACAGATGCAGACCCGCAAGCAGGTCCGCCTCACTGGCAGGAACGTCCGCGACCAGGAAACTCGGCAAGGGCAGGAGCCGTGCCGCGAGCTCCCCGGCCCCGGCACGGGAGACCGCCCGCCCGGTGCGCGGCGAGACATAGGCAAGGTTCTCCACGCTGCCGGTGACGGCGCAGGCGGAAAGATCGAGCGCGAAACCGAGTTCGTGCAGCGTCAGCAGCTCGAAGCGGACATAGGTTTCCGGCCAGTGCGGGTCGGCGCCCATGCCCTCGAGCAGCTTGAGCAGGCCCGCATAGAGGCGCGGCTGCGGCTCGCGCTCGGGCAGCGCCTCGTCGAGCAGGGCGCAGGCCGAGGCCAGCGCCGCGAGCGGCAGCGGCTGGTCGAGCAGTCGCGAGCCGAAGAGCTGCATCGGCTCGATCGCGAAATGCCCGAGATGCTCGGGCAGGCGCGCCTTCCAGGTCAGGCCCAGCCGGTTTCCGGGCTGCAGCGCGGGTCGCGCGCGACGCCCGCTCCCACCTTTGACCAGCCCGAGGTGCCGGCCATGCTCGAAGGTCAGCGCGCTCAGAACGGCATCGCTCTCGCCGTGTGGGCGCACGGCGAGAGCGATTCCCTCGTCAGTCCACTCCATGCCTGGGTGGATAGCGGAGGAACTGATGGGCGGCTACCGGTAAGAAATGCTCTCCCCGCTTACGCCGGGGGCGGGAGCGGATCGCCGCCCGTGTCATCGGGCGTCTCGACAGGCGGCTCGTCCGGATAGTCCTTGAACTTGCAGGTCAAGGTACCGTACTTGGCCTTCTTGTTGATGACGAACTTGGAGTCGTAGGTGTAGAGAGTGCTCTCGCCTGCGTAGTAGTCGGTCTTGTCCTGATACTCGCAGCCGAAACCTTTGAAAACGATCTTCTTCTTGGACGGGTAGGTCGAGACCTTGCATTTGGCCTTGATGATGGTCAACTCGACATATTTGTATTCATAAGGATCATAGTACTTGATCACCTTCTTTTCGAACTTGACGTTGTACCCCGCTTTGTAGTCGAAGTACGGCTTCAGGTCAAAGTAGCATTCGTCGGGCTTGTAATACGGGCTGTATTTGTCGGGATTGTCGACAAAGGTTCCGTAGGGCTTGGGCGGGTAGTAGGTCGGTGCTTCCCCGGCACTTGCCAGTCCAATGGAGCCCATGAACGCCGCGACCGCAGCTACGCCCAACATCTTCTTGAACATTTCCGCTCTCTCCAGGGATTTTCCCAAGATCTGCTCCGATCGATCGACGCAAGGATCCGTATTCGGGCAAACGGTAGTCTGCTCGCGACGGAGCCGTGCGGCATCCTTCGGGAAGGGAAGGATACTGTTCTGCTAACATGGAAGTCATGGTCGCGCAACAGGATTACATATCAACCAAATGTCCATGAGTATTCGCTCTGGTATTGGTATAGTAATTTTATGTTCGTAACCTTGGACGCGATCTGTGCAGTGCACCGGTTCGGCTCGCAGTTCTGCGGGCCGGGAAAAACGGCCATGGACAAGGCGCGTCAAGCGCAATCGGGCGTTTTGCGGTGGGATCGACGTGAGCTTGGCCTCTGCCACGACATCCAGCAGACACGTCTTCGACAGCCAAACTGGAGATTGCCGGGCGAGATTTGCCGGACCCCCATGCGCTCTGGCTGACAAATTGATACGAGTGGTAGAACCTGGCTGGCCGCAGCCGCAATATTATCGTTCGAAATCCAGGCCCATCTCGCGATAGCGCTCGGGATCGTCGAGCCAGTTCTCGCGGACCTTGACGAACAGGAACAGGTGCACCCGCTTGTCGAGGATCCGCTCGAGCTCGACCCGGGCCGCAGCGCCGATCGCCTTCAGCTGCTGCCCCTTCTTGCCGATCAGGATCGGCTTCTGGCTGCCGCGCAGGACGTAGATCGTCTGGTCGATCCTCACCTCGCCGCCGTCGGGTGCCTCCGCCCAGCCCTCGGTCTCCACCGTGATGCTGTAGGGCAGCTCCTCATGCAGCCGGTGGAAGATCTGCTCGCGCGTGATCTCGGCGGCCAGCGCCCGGTCCGACAAGTCCGAGAGCTGGTCCTCGGGGAACAGCCACGGCCCCTCGGGCAGCTCGCGCGCGACGGCGGCGAGCAGGTCGTCGCAGCCGTGGCCGGCGGTGGCCGACACGATGAAGGTGGCGGCGAAGGCGTGCTCGCGATTGGCCTCGGCGATCAGCGGCAGAGCGCGCTCGGGTGGCACCGTGTCGATCTTGTTGACCACCAGGAACGCCTTGCGCCGCTCGCGCACGAGCTGGCCGAGCGCCAGACGAGCGTTCGGGTCGAGGCCCTTCCTCGCGTCGAGCACGAGCAGGACGAGGTCGGCATCGGCGATCCCGGCCGACGCCGCCTTGACCATCGCCGATTCGAGCCGTCGCTTGGGCGCGAAGATGCCCGGCGTATCGACGAACATGATCTGTGCCGCGCCGACCAGCGTGATTCCGATCACGCGCCGCCGCGTGGTCTGCACCTTGGGCGAGACGATCGAGACCTTGGTGCCGACCAGGTGGTTGAGCAGGGTCGACTTGCCGACATTGGGCGCCCCGATGATCGCGACGAAGCCGGCACGGGTCGGAGCGGGTTCAGCCATCGCGGGTCTCCCGGAGCACCTGGAGCAGCTTGGCCGCCGCGGCCTGCTCGGCGGCCCGTTTGGTGGCGGCCATGGCGGTCTGGGGCGGGCGATCGCCGAGACGGACCTCGACGGTGAAGGTCATGGCGTGATCGGGGCCGCTGCGCTCGACGACGCGATAGGCCGGCACCGTGGGCCCATGAGCGTCCGCCCACTCCTTCAGCGCCGATTTCGCGTCGCGCTGGGGTGCCTTGCCGTCGGCGAGCAGCACCGCCCAGTGCCGCAGCACGAAGTTCTGCGCCGGCGCGAACCCGCCGTCGAGATAGATGGCTCCGATGACCGCCTCGCAGCAGTCGGCCAGCATGGCCGTTCCCGGATCCGCACCTTCGGCCGTGCGCAACCATCGGCCGAGCCCGAGCGCGGTCGCGACGGCGGCCAGGCTCTCGGTCCGCACCAAAGCCACCAGACGCCGCGTGAGCAGGCCTTCCGGCTCGGTGGGAAACCGCTCGACCAGCGCATGCGCCACGCTCAGTCCGAGCACGCGATCACCCAGGAACTCCAGCCGCTCGTTGGTACGGGTGCCACGGCGCCGGATTCCGGCCATGCTCGCATGGGTCAGGGCCTCGTCGAGCAGGGCGGCGTCACGGAAGCGGTAGCCCATGGCCGTCTCGAGCTCCGACCGGTCGTCGGCCGATCGTCGGCGGCGCGCCCGCACCCGCGGACTACTCGATGCGATTGAAGAGCCGGCCGTAGCGGATCCCCAACGGCCAGGTCCACGGTTCCCAGAACTGGGCATGGCCGTTGACGGAGAAGAACAGCAGCTCGGCGCGCCCGATCAGGTTCTCGAGCGGGATGAAGCCGACGTTCTCGACGCGGCTGTCCAGCGAATTGTCCCGGTTGTCGCCCATGGCGAAGACGTGGCCCGGCGGAACGACATAGACGCCGGTATTGTCGAGCGAGCCGGTCGAGGTCAGATCGAGGATCTCGTGCTCGGCGCCGTTGGGGAGCTGCTCGATATACAGGGGCACAGCGACGGTGCGGCCGTCGAAATCGTCCTCGAACTCGCCGTCGGGCGTCACCTTGACCGGCGCGTCGTTGATGTAGAGCAGCCCGTTGCGAACCTGGATGCGGTCACCAGGCAGGCCGACGACACGCTTGATGTAGTCGGTCTTGTTGTCGCTCGGCAGCTTGAAGACGACGACGTCGCCACGCTCGGGCAGCCGTTCGAAGATCCGCCCGGAGAAAGGGCCGAGCCCGAGCGGAAACGAGTAGCGGCTGTAGCCGTAGGCGAACTTGGAGACGAACAGATAATCCCCGACCAGAAGCGTCGGCTTCATCGAGCCGGACGGGATGTTGAACGGCTCGAACAGGAACGTGCGCACGGCGAGCGCGATCGCGATCGCGTAGACCAGCGTCTTGAGGGTCTCGCGGATTCCCCCGCTCTTCCGTTCGGGCATCACCAACGACTCGCGCATGGTCTCTCTACGGCGGCTATGCAACGGCGAACATCCTCACCGACGGGCTGCGATCGCCGTTCCTCTACTGGCTCGCCGTGATCCGGCCCGAACCATCTGCTCGACGACGCCGTGCACGCTAGCCGAGGGTGGGGGGCAGGTAAAGGCGAGGCGGCCCAGGCGCACGTCATGCCGACGGCAGGGCCGTGATGATCACCACGGCTTGAGCGAGAGGAGGTTCGTCCGTCAGGGTCACGTCGATGACGGCGAGCATACCCGAGGGCGTGATCGCTGCAAGCCGCCGCGCCGCGCCGCCCGTCAGCACCAGGGTGGGCTTGCCGCCGGGCAGGTTGACCACGCCGATGTCGCGCCAGAACACACCCTGGCGAAAGCCCGTGCCGAGAGCCTTCGAGAGCGCCTCCTTGGCCGCGTAGCGCCGCGCATAGGAATGCGCCCGATTGGCCCGGCGTTCCGAACGCTCCCGTTCGAGGGGCGTGAACACGCGCTCGACGAACCGGTCGCCGAATCGCGCCAGCGTCCGCTCGATGCGCCGGATGTCGATCAGATCGCTGCCGAGGCCGATGATCATGTACCTGCACGAGATGGTGCCACTTAGCCGCGCCATGCCACGTTCGCGCGGCCGCGTCGAGTGAGCAGCGCTCGGGAAGATCACACGTGGGCGCGCGGCACCCGTCGCAAGGCGATCGCCTCGGCGACATGCGGCTTGCGGATCGCCTCGCTGCCGTCGAGGTCGGCGATCGAGCGGGCCACGCGCAGCACGCGATGATAACCGCGCGCGCTGAGCCGGAGCTGCTGCGCCGCGCGCCGCAGCAGGGCGCCGGAAGGCTCGTCGCAGACCGCCACGGTCTCCAGGAGATGGCCGTCGGCCTCGCTGTTGGTGCGCAGCTGCGGCTGTCCGGCGGCCGCGAAGCGGTCGGCCTGCAGCTGGCGTGCGGCCGCGACCCGCGCCGCCACGGCGGCGCTGCCCTCGCGCGGCGGCGGCAATGCCATGTCCGCCACGCTGAGCGCGGGAACGTCGACGTGGAGATCGATCCGGTCGAGCAGGGGTCCCGAGATGCGCGCCTGATAGTCGGCACCGCAGCGCGGGGCGCGCGGGCAGGCGAGCGCCGGGTCGTCGAGATGACCGCAGCGGCAGGGATTCATGGCGGCGACGAGCTGGAACCGGGCGGGATAGGTGATGTGGGCCTGGGCGCGCGCCACCGTGATCCTGCCAGCCTCGAGCGGCTGGCGCAGCGATTCCAGGACCGAGCGTGCGAACTCCGGCAGCTCGTCGAGGAACAGCACACCGAGATGGGCGAGCGAGATCTCGCCGGGACGGGCTTGGCTGCCGCCGCCGACCATGGCGGCCATCGATGCCGCGTGGTGCGGGCTGCGGAACGGCCGCCGGCGCGACAGGCGGCCGTCGGCGAGCTGCCCGCCCACGCTCGCCAGCATGCTGACCTCGAGCACCTCCGCGGGGTCGAGCGGCGGCAGGATCCCGACCAGCCGCGAGGCGAGCATCGACTTGCCGGCGCCGGGCGGCCCCATCAGCATGAGATTGTGCGCGCCGGC
>JBFWWD010000109.1:0-17260 GCA_050246385.1 Geminicoccaceae bacterium | reverse complement strand
GTCCTTGTAGCCGAAGCCCTCCTTGACGACGAACGAGGCGTTGGTGAACGCCTTCACATACTCCCACTGCACCTTGTCGTTCTGGATGCAGTAGTTGATCAGGCCCATCAGGAACGCGATGTCGGTGCCCTGGCGGATCGGCGCGTAATAGTCGGCGAGCGCGGCCGAGCGGGTGAAGCGCGGGTCGACCACGATGAGCTTGGCGCCACGGTTGGCCTTGGCCTCCGTGACCCACTTGAATCCGCATGGGTGCGCCTCGGCGGCGTTGCCGCCCATGATGATGACGAGATCCGTGTTCTTGATGTCGGTCCAGGAATTCGTCATCGCACCACGGCCAAAAGTCGGAGCGAGACTCGCCACCGTTGGGCCGTGTCAGACGCGCGCCTGGTTGTCGAACGCCAAGATCCCGGTGCTGCGGACCACCTTGTAGGTCGCGAAGGCGGTCTCGTTCGTCGTGGCCGACGCGGCGAGGAAGCCCGTCGTCAGCCATCGGTTGACCGTGAGCCCGTCGGCGTTCTTGGCGACGAAGTTCTGGTCCCGGTCGTCCTTCATGGCACGGGCGATCTTGTCGAGCGCCTCGTCCCAGCTGATCGGCTCGCGCTTGTCGGAGCCGGGCCGACGGATCGTCGGCTCGAGCAGGCGTGATTCCGACTTCACCGTGCTCAGCAGGGCCGCCCCCTTGGGGCAGAGCGTGCCGCGGTTGGTCGGATGGTCCGAGTCACCCTCGATATAGACGATCTCGGCCTGCTCGCCCTTCCTGAGATCACCCTTCGAGTAGAGGATGATGCCGCAGGCGACCGAGCAGTAGGTGCAGGTGTTGCGGGTCTCGCTGGTGTTGACGAGCTTGAAGGGACGGATCGACGCCGCGTAGGCCGCCTCGATCTCCCCGAAGCCCAATGCCCCGAGCGTCGTGCCCGCCACACCCGCGCCGGCTCCCCGCAGGAAGCCGCGACGCGAGAGATCAATACTCACCTGGCCCTCCCCAAGCGCGTCGTGATGTCGAGAACATCCGATCTGTAGCCAAGCTATTTTTGATTCAGTCTGATGTCAAACTGATGGAGCATGGCGTGACACCATTGCTGCTCCCGAGTTCGTGAGCCTGGGCCGGTCACGTTGACGGGGCATCGATCTTGCCGTCCAATGCGGGCCGTGACGCGCAATGGCGCTCCCGCGTGGCGGGGCGACGACAAGATTGGTCGGTGCCGGCCCATCGCATCCGGCGGTGCCGGATCCCGGCCTTCCTCAAAGCTCGCGTACGATCTCCGCGGCGAGAGCGATCTCTCGTCCGTTGTCTCTATCCTTCCACCGCCGAAACTCACAAACCTGCCGGGAGGCCGAGCATGACCCGCCGTCGTGATCTTCTGAAGTCCGGTCTCGGGATCGCTGCGGCCTGCTCGGTGCCGGATCTCGCTCTTGCGCAAGCCACCGAAGCACCCATCTTCGCTCCGACCCCCGGTCCGTGGCGACGGTTCGCGCTGTCGACCCGGATCGAGGTCGCGCGCCCGAAGGGTGCCGTCGGTCCGGTCGAGGTCTGGATGCCGCTGCCTTCGGTGAGCGAGCCCGATTGGATCCGACCGGAGGAGAGCCGCTGGACCACGGCGGCCACCGCGGCGGTCGAGCGTGATCCGAAATACGGCGCCCGGATGCTGCATCTGGTCTCCGGCGACGACGCGGCCACCCTCGTCGCCGAGGTGGTGAGCCCGGCGGCGCTCCGCGACCGTGCCGTCGATCTCGCCGTGGCCGGCGGCGGCGCGAGCCTCTCCGAAGCCGAGCGCCGACTGTATCTCGAGCCGACCGCGCTGATCCCGACCGACGGGATCGTCAAGGAGACCGCCGACAGGATCACCGCCGGCGTCAGCGGCGATCTTGCCCGAGCACGCGCCATCTATGCCTGGGTGGTCGAGAACACGTTCCGCGACGCCGCGACGCGCGGCTGCGGCACGGGCGACATCGCGGCCATGCTGACATCAGGCTTTCTCGGCGGCAAATGCGCCGACCTCAACGCGCTCTTCGTCGGGCTGGCGCGCGCCTCGGGCATCCCGGCACGCGACGTCTACGGCATCCGGGTCGCACCCTCGCGGTTCGGCTACAAGAGCCTCGGCGCCAACAGCGCGACCGTCACCAAAGCCCAGCACTGCCGCGCCGAGGTTCATCTCGCGGGCTTCGGGTGGGTTCCCGTCGACCCCGCCGACGTGCGCAAGGTGGCGCTCGAGGAGCCGCCGGGCGGGCGCGCGCTCGACGACGCCAAGGTGGTCGCCGCGCGCCAGGGCCTGTTCGGCGCCTGGGAGGGCAACTGGATCGCCTACAATGTCGCGCACGACGTGGCATTGCCGGGCTCGGCCGGCCCGGAGCTCGGCTTTCTGATGTATCCGCAGGCCGAGGTGGCTGGCGTCAGACTGGACTGCCTCGATCCGGATGGCTTCGTCTACAGCATCACGGCGACCGAGATCGCCGTCTGAGCCATGACCCTCAAGGAAAGTGCCGTGATGGCCGCGCCAGATCTACCAGCCGAGCACGGCTCTCCGGTGAGGCTGACGAGCCTCGCCCATGGCGGGGGCTGCGGCTGCAAGCTGGCACCGGCCGTGCTGCAGCAGCTCCTCGCCGGACAGCAGCTCGCCGGGCCGTTCCGGCAGCTGCTCGTCGGCACCGAGACCGGCGACGATGCCGCCGTCTGGCAGCTCGACGACGAGCGCTGCGTGATCGCCACCACCGACTTCTTCATGCCGATGGTCGACGATCCCCGCGACTTCGGGCGGATCGCGGCCACCAACGCCATTTCCGACGTGTACGCCATGGGTGGGCAGCCGATCTTCGCCCTGGCCATCCTCGGCATGCCGCTCGGCCGGCTCCCGCCCGAGACGGTCCGCGCCATCCTCGAGGGCGGCGCCTCGATCTGCGCCGAGGCGGGCATCCCGGTCGCCGGCGGCCATTCGATCGATTCGCCCGAGCCGATCTACGGGCTCGCCGTCATCGGCACCTGCCGGCCGGGCGAGGTGCGGCGGAACTCGGGCGCTCTCCCGGGTGACGCGCTGATCCTGACCAAGGCGCTCGGCGTCGGGATCTACTCGGCCGCGTTCAAGAAGGGCGCGCTGCCGCCCGACGCCTATGCCGAGCTGATCGCCAGCACGACCCAGCTGAACCGGATCGGATCCGAGGTCGGCCGCGAGCCTGCGGTGCACGCGATGACCGACGTCACCGGCTTCGGCCTGCTCGGCCACGCCTCGGAGATGGCACGCGGGTCCGGCGCCACCCTGGTCATCGCGAGCGACGCGCCAGCCCTGCTCTCACGCTCCGCGACGCTGGCCCAGGAAGGCTTCGTCACCGGCGCGTCGCATCGCAATTGGGACAGCTACGGCGAGGAGGTGGTGCTGCCTGCCGATCTGCCGCTCTGGCGCCGCCATGTCCTGACCGACCCCCAGACCTCGGGCGGCCTGCTGATCGCCTGCGCGGCGGATGCTGCGGATGCCCTTGCCGCCAGGCTCGTCGCCAGCGGCTACCGGTCCGCCCGCCAAGTCGGCACGGTTCGCGCGGGCGCGCCCTACGTCCAGGTCGAGCTCTGACGCAAGCGCAGGATGCGTGGCGGCTCGCCGGGTGCCGCACGGCGCATTTCAGGAGAGGGCAGGGCAGCGGAGAGAAGAGGAGCGGGGCTGGGACGTCATTCTGGTGGTGCTTCGGGATGCGCAGCTCGACGCTCGAGGTGAATACGGTGCTCCGGCCGGATGCTCGGGCCAGCAGCGGCAGACCGTGGCACGCGGCCGGCCAACCGAGCGACAACGAAGAGACGCTCAGCCCGATCGGCAGCCGACATGACATCGCGAACCCGGGAACATGGGTGCGTCGATTCGGTTACCGGCTGCGTGGAGCCGCGTGCATCACGGCCTCCGCGAAGCCCCGCCGCAGAGGTGACGAGCCGATGCGCAGGAGGAGATGGAGATGGCCACGACTGCCGGCGACGTGCTGGTCGAGACGCTGACCGACTGGGGCGTCGACACGATCTTCGGCATCCCGGGCGACGGGATCAACGGCGTGATCGAGGCGCTGCGGACACGTCAGGACACGATCCGCTTCGTGCAGACGCGGCACGAGGAGGCGGCCGCATTGATGGCCTCGGGCTATGCGAAATGGACCGGGCGGCTCGGTGTCTGCCTCGCCACCTCCGGCCCCGGCGGCATTCATCTGTTGAACGGGCTCTACGATGCCAAGCTGGACGGCGTGCCCGTCCTGGCCATCACCGGTCTGCAGTTCCACGATGTCCTTTGCACCCACCAGCAGCAGGACGTGGAGCTCGACAAGCTGTTCGCGGACGTCGCGATCTACAACGCTCGCGTCATGGGCCCGATGCATGTCGAGAGCGTGGTGCATCTCGCCTGCCGCTCGGCCTTGGCGTCACGCGGCGTGGCGCATGTCACGATCCCGGTGGACATCCAGTCCCAGTCCGTGAGCTCGGGCAGCCGCTCCAAGCGCAACGTCCCGGGCCACGCCTCAGAGTTGTTCGCGATCGGCGCCAAGGTACCGGGTGAGGATCAGATCGCCAAGGCGGCTGCCATTCTCAACCAGGGCAAGCGGATCTTCATTCTGGCGGGTGCCGGTGCACTTCATGCCTCCGGAGAGCTCGGCGCGGTCGCGGAGCGTCTGGCGGCCCCGGTCGGCAAGGCGCTGCTCGGCAAAGCCGCCCTGGCGGACGACAGCCCCTACAGCACCGGTGGCGTCGGCCTGCTCGGCACCCGCCCGTCACAGGAGGCGATCGAGAGCTGCGATACCCTGCTGATCGTCGGCAGCTCCTTCCCCTACATCGAGTACTATCCGCAGCCCGGTCAGGCGCGGTGCGTGCAGATTGACATCGACCCGCACCGCATTGGCCTGCGCCACCCAGTAGACGCCGCCCTGGTCGGCGATGCCGCAAGATCGCTCGCGGGGCTGCTGCCCCGGCTGGATCATCACACCGATCGGTCGTTCCTCGAAAGCGCGCAGACGGAGACCCGCAGGTGGTCCGAGCTCATGCACGAGCGCGGCACGCGTCCCGATCTGCCCATGCGGCCCGAGGTCGTTGCCCACGAGCTCAATCGGCTGGTGCGTGACGATGCGATCATCGCCACCGATTCCGGCACGATCACCACGTGGATCGCGCGTCATCTGACGATCCGCGGCCAGATGAAGTTCTCCTGCTCGGGCACGCTCGCGACGATGGCCTGCGGCCTGCCCTATGCCAATGCGGCGG
The DNA here is from genome assembly GCA_050246385.1 of Geminicoccaceae bacterium. Lineage (GTDB taxonomy): Bacteria > Pseudomonadota > Alphaproteobacteria > Geminicoccales > Geminicoccaceae > Benzoatithermus. Next base: position 12,042 of record JBFWWD010000109.1, on the reverse strand, counting down.
CCATCGCCTATCCCGGCCGGCAGGTGATCGCCTTCGTCGGTGACGGCGGTCTGACCATGCTGATCGGCGAGCTCGCGACCTGCGTGAAGTACAACCTCGACGTCAAGATTGTGGTCATCAAGAACAATGCGCTCGGCCAGATCAAGTGGGAGCAGATGGTGTTCCTGGGCAATCCGGAATATGCCTGTGACCTGCAGCCGGTCGACTTTGCCGCGGTCGCGCGTGGCTTCGGCGTCCGCGGCTACACCATCGAGGATCCGAGCCGCTGCGGCGAGATCCTGAGCGAGGCGTTGTCGGCGCCCGGCCCCGCGGTGATCGATGCGGTGGTTGACCCGCACGAGCCGCCTTTGCCTCCCAAGGTCGAGCTGAAGCAGGCGGCGCATTTCGCCGAGGCCCTTGCCCGCGGCACGCCCAACCGAAGCAGGATCGCTCTCACCGTGGCGTCGAATGCAGTGCGGGAGCTGGTCTAGGACCATCGAGCCTTCTGGCGCGGAACCGAGTCAACGAGCCGAGCTGGAGGGAGGCGGATCCTGGCGAAGTTCCGAGGTGCCGGCCATGGCTTCTCTGCCCCCGGCGCGTCGTCCTCGGCCGCTTCCAGGATGAGAAGGTTCACCCGGCCTCGATACCGCCCGGGCGGCGATGGAGGCGCTGGCGGCGAGCGTCGAGCCGGCCGCTCTCCGGTGCCGGGGCTTCCAGCTTCATGAACGCTTCAGGCCCGACATCCCCGCTGGCGAATCCGGCTGGGGAGCCAACGGCGAGCTTGACTTGGGGAAGGGCGCGGGGCCGCGGGATGAGCCTGCTCGATTCCACGTCCCAGTACGCGATGCTCGTGCGCCAACAAATACTCGGCGACGATCGACGCGCTGCGGCGCAATGCACTCGCAGCAATCAAGTGCCTGCCACTGCCGAGCGTGTGACGCTGAACTCGCGTAGCTTCGACTAGCCGCCGCAGCGCGCGACGATGCGATATGGAACGGCCGCCTTTGACCATAACTGCAAAGGGTCGCGGGAGATAGGCGTGGGTCGGATCGCATGCATGAACGCGGCAGATGACGTCGTAGTCGGCACAGACCCGGAAGCTCAGGTCGTAGGGTACGAATTGGTGCAGGTCGCGACGGAATGCGGTTGCCTGATGCGTCGACGGCATTCTGTGCCACAGGCAGCTATCGAGTGGCCTAGCACTTCGCCACAGCCGACGTCCGCTCGCGTATCGATAGACGGTATCCGCAAACACCATGGCGGGTCGAGTGGAGCACGCACGTATGACACGTCCGCACTGGGCAAGCGCGTGAGCCCCAAAGAGAATGTCGCCGGCATTGAGAAAGATGACGTAGTCGCCCCCTGCCGCCGCCAGTCCCTTGTTCATGGCGTCGTAGACTCCCTGATCGGGCTCCGACACCCACCAGGCTATCCTCGTCTCCTCCTTGCGGACCAGGTCAACGGTGCCATCCGTGGAGGCTCCGTCCACAACCAGCCATTCCCAGCCTGCTCCGCGCTGCTGGCGCAGCGATGCCGCGGTCGCCGCGAAGCCGACCGCGTCGTTGCGAACCACCGTGACGATCGAGAACTGCAGGGCGCGCGTCACCGGTTTCTCATCCGACCGCAAGCATCCTGGATGGTGGCGCCTCCCGGCCGCAGGGGGCTGTATTCTCTATCCCGCCGTCCGCGGCATCAACTACGATGGTGACCTGGGCGCCACGGGCTCGAGCGTGGGCGAGTGCCTGAACATCCGCAACGTCATGGCGGCGGCGCGGGTCCACGCGGCCAAGCACAAGATCGCGCAGGAGGCGCAGGACGCCTGCACCAAGATCGTGGTGTTGGCCGAACTCGACGATGGAGATGTCGAGGAAGTCACTGCAGAGGCTCGGATACCCGGCAGGCCGGTCACTTGCCGTGACCTCCAGCGCAGTACCGCTGCGCAGCGCCGACAGCGCGAGCCACCAATGGTCCGGTCACCGGATCACGTCAGCTACATGTCGCTGCGCTCTGCGGGTGGCCCCAGGGAGCTGGGCGACAAGCGCCGTTCAGGGAGCTCTCGGATGGTTTCCGGCCGGGCCGGGGCCAGCGCTTGCGACCGTTAACAGGCTGCGGAAATAGTGGGCCGCGGCGGCGAGCGCGAACTGCCAGCCGAGAATGCTGGGGCTGCTGCTCGTTGCAGCACGATCTGCGCCGTCGTCGTCGGACCCCGTGATCCAGAAAGGCCGTAGCGCGTCGACACCGCCACCATCGGCTCGGCCCCCACCTCGTCGTAGAGGCGGCGGCGTTCATCGTCGGTCATTGAGGCGATGCGGAGGCCGGCGGACGGCTCGCCGTCGAGGCCGGCTGGGAGCGATTATCCGGCATGACCGGACAAGCCTACGCGCGTGCGCGCGAAGCGGCCCACATATCCCACGTTCGGGCGGTGGCGGAACAGCAGGATGCGGGAAAGCACGTCTGAGGCCTCGCTTCTGCTCCCCAGTTCGAATTCCGGGAAGCGGAGCGTCGCGCGAGAGGAGGTTAAGACGGCGGTTTCGTTGGTGGAGCCGATCGGAGTCGAACCGACGACCTCCTGAATGCCATTCAGGCGCTCTCCCAACTGAGCTACGGCCCCGTCGTCGAAGTGGCGGTTACATAGGCAAGCCGCCCGGGCGGCGCAAGCGGCAAGTTGCGCGCCGCTAGCGAGACTCCTCGTCCCTGCCGCTGTCGATCACGTCGGACATGTCCTCGTCGTCGCCGAGCTCGGACGCGTCCTCGATCAGGCTGTCGTCCTCCTCGCCATCCTCGGTCTCGATGACGGCTTCGTCCTCCTCCTCGGCGGCCGCCTCCTCGTCGGCCTCCTCGAGCTCGACGTCGGCCTCGGCCTCGGGCTCCTCGCCGGCGGGGGCGGCGGCGCTCGCGGCCACGGCACGCGTGCCCGGTCGCGCGCGGCGCGCCCGGTTGAGGATCTCGAGATCGAACACGGCGCCGCAGGCGGGGCAGATGATCGGGGAACGGCCGAAGTCGTAAAAGCGGGCGCCACAGCTCTGGCAGATCCGCTTCGTGCCCCATTCCGGCTTGGCCAAAGGCAGTCTCCGGGTGGCAGGTGCGAAGGCGAGGCGGGCAATTGCCATGCGCCATCCGAGCTGTCAAAAGCAATTTCCTCGCGCGAGCGAGCCACCTCAAGCGTCCATCTGCCGGCAGGTTCCCTGGTCATGTTGTTGCGGGCAGCGCCGCACGGCGCTCTTTCCGGTGCCGCCCGGGTGCCGGGCGACAAGTCGATCTCGCACCGCTCGCTCATGCTCGCCGGCATGGCCGTGGGCGAAAGCCGGATCGAGGGCCTGCTCGAGGGCGAGGACGTGCTGGCCACCGCGGCCGCCCTGCGGGCCATGGGGGTGGAGATCGAGCGCACCGGCGTCGGCAGCTGGCGCGTCTGGGGCGTGGGGGTCGGCGGGCTCGCCGAGCCCGCGGACGTGCTCGACATGGGCAATGCCGGCACTGGCGCGCGGCTGCTGATGGGGCTCTTGGCCGGCCACGGCTTCACCAGCTTCCTCACCGGCGACGCCTCGCTGCGCTCGCGGCCGATGCGGCGGGTGATCGAGCCCTTGAGCCAGATGGGAGCAGCCTTCCTTTCCCGCAGCGGCGGGCGGCTGCCGCTGGCGCTGACCGGACGGACGGATCCGCTGCCGATCGTCTACGAGAGCCCGGTGGCCTCGGCCCAGGTGAAGTCGGCCATCCTGCTTGCCGGGCTTCACGCGCCCGGTGCGACCACCGTCGTCGAGCAGCAGTCCTCGCGCGACCACAGCGAGCGCATGCTGGCGGCGATGGGAGCGGAGCTGCAGGTCGAGCCGCTCGCGGGCGGCGGGCGACGCGTGACCATCACCGGCCAGCCCGAGCTGCGGCCGCAAAGCTTCGTCGTGCCGGGGGATCCGTCCTCGGCGGGCTTTCCGACGGTCGCAGCCGCTGCGGCGCCGGGCTCGGCGGTGCGGCTCGAGGGAATCTGCCTCAACCCGCTGCGCACCGGCCTCTATACCACGCTGCTCGAGATGGGGGCGGGGATCGCGATCGAGGGCGAGCGGACGGTCGGCGGCGAGAGCGTGGGCGATCTGGTCATCCGCGGCGGCGAGCTGCGCGGCATCGAGGTGCCGGCCGAACGTGCGCCGGCGATGATCGACGAGTACCCGATCCTGTCGGTCGCCGCCTGCTTCGCCCGGGGCACGACGGTGATGCGCGGCCTGCACGAGCTGCGGGTCAAGGAGAGCGACCGGCTCGCGACCATGGCCGACGGGCTGGCCGCGTGCGGTGCCAGGGTCGAGGTCGAGGGCGACGATCTGATCGTCCATGGCGACGGGACCGTCGCCGGCGGCGCCACGATCGACGCCAAGCTCGACCACCGGATCGCCATGAGCTTCCTGGTCCTCGGCGGCCTCGGGCGGGCACCCATCACCGTCGAGGGTGCGGAGGCGATCGAGACCAGCTTTCCGGGCTTCGGCCGTCTCATGAACGAGCTCGGCACGGCGATCGGCCCCGTCGAGGTCGAAGCTTGAGCGCGCCCTGCGTCATCGCCGTCGACGGGCCGGCGGCTTCGGGCAAGAGCACGCTGGCGCGCCGGCTCGCGGAACATTTCCAGCTGGCCTTCCTCGACACCGGCCTGCTCTATCGGGCGGTGGCCCGTGCCATGCTGGACCGCGGCCGAACCTTCGCGGACGCGCACGCCGCGGTCGAGACCGCCAGGGCGTTGCAGCCCGCGGATGTCGAGCCCGGGAGGCTGCGCGGCGAGGGGGTCGGACAGGGCGCATCCATCGTCGCCGCGGTCGGCGAGGTGCGCGCGGCGCTGCTGCCGTTCCAGCGGCGCTTCGGCGCGGGCGGGCGCGGCGCCGTGCTGGCCGGTCGCGACGTGGGGACCGTCGTCCGGCCGGATGCCACCTTCAAGCTGTTCGTGACCGCGAGCGACGAGGAGCGGGCGCGGCGCCGGTTCGAGGAGTTGCGGGGCCGCGGCGACACGCCTATATACGCCGCGGTTTTGGCGGAGTTGCATGAGCGTGATCGCCGTGACGCGGATCGGGCGGTCGCGCCGATGCGTGTTGCTCCGGACGCCTGGGTGCTCGACACGACCGCCCTCGATGCGCAGGCCGCCTTTGCCGCGGCCCGCGACCACATCGAGGCCGGGATGGCCGCCGCGCAGCCGGGTCGCTGAGACAGTAGACCGGATTTAACCCTAGCCCCGGCCCGGTGGCCGGGCGGTGCCCGTCGCTCCATGGCGGCGCCATCGTTGGAGCCCTGATGCAGGAAGCCACCCAAGCCATCCAGCCGCGCCCGTCGCTCGACGACTTCGCGGCGATGCTCGACGAGACCCTGGGCACGGCGCCCAGGCTCGAGGGCAGCGTCGTGCGCGGCACCGTCGTCGGCATCGACGACGACATCGTGATCGTCGATGTCGGCCTCAAGTCCGAGGGTCGCGTGCCGCTCAAGGAGTTCGGCACGCCCGGGCAGCCGCCCGAGGTCCGGGTCGGCGATGCGGTCGAGGTGTTCGTCGAGCGGTTCGAGAACAAGGGTGGCGAGGTCGTCCTCAGCCGCGAGAAGGCGAAGCGCGAGGAGAGCTGGAACCGGCTCGAGCGCGCCTTCACCGACACCAGCAAGGTCGAGGGCAACATCTTCGGCCGGGTCAAGGGCGGCTTTGCCGTCGATCTCGGCGGTGCCGTGGCCTTCCTGCCGGGCAGCCAGGTCGACATCCGGCCCGTGCGCGACATCGGGCCCCTGATCAACAAGCCCGAGCCGTTCCTGATCCTCAAGATGGACCGCCGCCGCGGCAACATCGTGGTCAGCCGGCGCGCGGTGCTCGAGGAGAGCCGGGCCGAGCAGCGCAACGAGCTTCTCGCGACCCTGGCCGAGGGGCAGATCCTCGACGGCGTGGTCAAGAACATCACCGACTACGGCGCGTTCGTCGACCTGGGCGGTCTCGATGGCCTGCTGCACGTCACCGACATCTCCTGGAAGCGCGTCAATCATCCGAGCGACGTGCTCGGCGTCGGCCAGAACGTCCGCGTCCAGGTGATCCGGTTCAACCGCGAGACGCAGCGCATCAGCCTCGGCATGAAGCAGCTCGAGGCCGATCCGTGGGAGGGCGTGGAGCTCAAGTATCCGGTCGGTGCGAAGTTCACCGGACGCGTCACCAACATCACCGACTACGGCGCCTTCGTGGAGCTGGAGCCGGGCGTCGAGGGTCTGGTCCACGTCTCCGAGATGAGCTGGACCAAGAAGAACACGCATCCCGGCAAGATCGTGTCCTCGTCCCAGGAGGTCGAGGTCATGGTGCTCGAGGTCGATCCCGAGAAGCGCCGGATCAGCCTCGGCCTCAAGCAGTGCCTGGGCAATCCGTGGGAGGCGTTCCTCGAGACGCATCCGGTCGGCACGATCGTCGAGGGCGAGGTCCGCAACATCACCGAGTTCGGCCTGTTCATCGGCGTCGACCACGACGTCGACGGCATGGTGCACCTGTCCGACCTCGACTGGCAGCTGCCCGGCGAGGAGGCGGTCAAGAAGTACAGCAAGGGCGACATGGTCCGCGCCCAGGTGCTGGACGTCGACGTGGAGAAGGAGCGGATCTCGCTCGGCGTCAAGCAGCTCGAGGAGGACCCCTTCCGCACCGCCGTCTCCGGCATCAAGAAGGGCGACCGCGTCACCTGCACGGTGAAGGAGGTCAATGCCGGCGGCATCGAGGTCGAGACGCACACCGGTGCGACCGGCTTCATCCGCAAGGTCGACCTCGCCCGCGATCGCGACGAGCAGCGCCCGGAGCGGTTCGCGCCGGGTGAGAAGCTCGACGCCAAGGTGATGACCGTCGATCCCGCCAGCCGCCGGCTGGCCCTCTCGGTCAAGGCGCTGGAGATCGAGGACGAGAAGCAAGCCATGGCCGAGTTCGGCTCGTCCGACAGCGGCGCCAGCCTGGGCGAGATCCTGGGCGCCGCCTTCCGGCAGAAGCAGGAAGAGCAGACCAAGGGCGAGTGACGTCGGCCGGGGGTTCGCCCCGGTCACCAGGAAGCAGGGGCGCGCGCCGAGAGGCCGCGCCCCCTTTTCTTGACGCTTCCAGCCCCCTGCGGCACTGTCCGGCGAAACGGCCCGCTGCCAGCTGGATGCGGTCCCGTCGCCGGATCGGAGGCATGACCAAGTCGGACTTGATCAAGCGGCTCGCAGAGGCGAACCCGCACCTCTACGTGCGCGACATCGAGCGGATCGTCGGGCGCGTGTTCGAGGAGATCGGGGCCGCCCTGGCACGCGGTGACCGCGTGGAGCTGCGCGGCTTCGGCGCCTTCTCCGTCCGGGCGCGCGGTGAGCGTGTCGGTCGCAACCCGCGCACGGGCGACGAGGTGGCGGTGCCGAACAAGGTGGTGCCCTATTTCAAGACGGGTAAAGAGCTGCGTGACCGACTGAACGTCACCGACTAGCGGCCACTGCCCGCGCTGCGCCAAGGAACCGTCCGCCGATGTCCAAGCTCCTGACCATCCTGTTGAGCCTCCTGGGGGCGATCGTCATCATCGTGCTGTCGGTCGACAACCGCCAGCCGGTCGATCTGGTGTTCTGGCCGCTGCCCTTCAGCTATCAGACGCCGCTCTACCGGGTGTTCCTGCTCGGCCTGGTCGTCGGCGCCCTGCTCGGCGGCATGGTGACCTGGCTCTCGGCGCACGCCAAGCGCAGGGAGGCCCGGGCGCTGCGGCGCAAGGTGCGCGCCGTGGAGTACCAGGACCGGCTGCGGCGCGAGCGCGAGGAGCAGGAGATGCTGGAGCAGGCGCGGCGCAAGACCCAGAACCTGGCGCTGACCGCGCCGCAGGCCTAGCCCCTCGCCGCCGGCGGCGAACCGAGCCCGTGCAGCACCCTGGTGGAGGAGCCATGAGAAGGTTCGGCTGGTTGGGCCTTGCGGTTGTCGCAGCGGCGTCGCCCTTCGGTGGACCCGCTGCGGCCGCCGAGATCGAGATCGTCGCCGAGGACGTCCGCTTTCCCGAGGGTCCGCTCTGGTTCGGCGGGTCGCTGCTGTTCGTGGAGTATGGCGGCCACACGATCCTGCGCCTGGACCGCGACGGCACCCGCACCAAGCTGTGGGAACGACCGGGCTGCGGACCCTCGGCGCTCGCGTCCGCCGGGGCGGACCTGCTGGTCACCTGCTACGACGAGAACAGCCTCGTCCTGGTCTCCGCGACGGGCGAGACCCTGCAGGTCTACCAGCGCGACGATCTCGGCGTGCCGTTCGTCGGCCCGAACGATTTCGCGACGGATGCGACGGGCGGCGTGTTCATGTCCGCCTCCGGCCCGTGGGAGACCGCACCCATCGTCGGCAAGATCCTCTACCGCGGCCCCGAGGGCGGGCTGAGGCCGGTGGCGGACGATCTGCACTACGCCAACGGTCTCGCCCTCTCGCCCGACGGCAAGACGCTCTACTGCTCGGAAACCTACGCCTATCGGATCGTGGCGTTCGATGTCGGGGAGAACGGCAGCCTCGCCAACCGCCGCGAGTTCGCCCGGGTCAACGACATCGCGGGCGGCGGCCCGCCGCTGGCACCCGACGGCCTGAAGACGGACGCCGAGGGCAATCTCTACATCGCGCTCTACGAGGGTGGTAAGGTTCTGGTGGCCGATCCCGAGGGCAAGCTGCTGGCGACGATCGATCCGCCCGCGCCCAACGTGTCGAATGTCGGCTTCGGGGACGACGCGAGCACCCTCTACATCACCGGCGTGCTGGACGGTTCGGCGGCACCCTGGCCCGGCGAGGTCTACCGGGTGGCCAACCCGGTGCCGCAATAGCGGGCTAGCCTCGCAACCCGCTTTGGCAGCGCTCGTCACGTCTGCTATAAGCCCGCGGCTCGCGCTGTCGCAGCCTGCGTCCGGATCGTCCTCCGCCTTGGCCAACCCGATCTTCTGCGCCGTCGACCGCCCCGACCTCGAGGGCACCCTGGCACTCGCGCGCGCGCTGGCGCCGCATGTCGGCGGCATCAAGCTGGGACTCGAATTCTTCACCGCGCAGGGGCCGCGCGGGGTCGAGGCGGTGGCCGCGCTCGGCCTGCCGATCTTTCTCGATCTCAAGCTGCACGACATCCCGAACACCGTGGCGGGTGCGGTACGCGAGGTCGCGCGGCTGGGTGTCGCCTATCTCACCGTGCATGCCTCCGGCGGCCGGGCGATGCTGGAGGCGGCGGCCTCCGTGCCCGGTCGGCCGTCCCTGCTCGGCGTGACCGTGCTCACCAGCCTGGACGCAGCGGACCTCGCCGAGCTCGGGATCGTGGCGTCGCCGGACCAGCACGCGCTCCGCCTCGCTCGGCTCGCCGTGGCGGCAGGACTCGAGGGGCTGGTCTGCTCGCCGCTCGAGATCGCGGCGCTGCGGCATGCCCTCGGCCCCGTCCCGAAGATCGTCGTGCCGGGTATTCGCCCGGGCGATGCCGGCGACGACCAGAAACGGGTGCTGGCGCCGGCCGAGGCCCTGGCGCTCGGTGCCGACCTGCTGGTGATCGGCCGGCCGATCACCCGCGCACCGGTGCCCGCCGAGGCCGCCGCCGGTCTCGTGCGCGGGCTGCGGCCGGCGGCGTGACATGCCGACCCGGGTCAAGATCTGCGGGCTGACCGAGCCCGAGCGCGTCGAGCAGGCGGGGCGGCTGGGTGCGGCCTATCTCGGCTTCGTCTTCTACCCGCCTTCGCCGCGCGCGCTCGACCCGGCGCGGGCCAGGGACCTGGTGGCCGCCGCGCCGGGGACGGTCGAGACCGTCGGCTTGGTGGTCGACGCCTCCGACCATGCGATCGAGACGCTGCTCGAGGCGGTGCCGCTCGACCTGCTCCAGCTCCATGGCTACGAGACGCCCGAGCGGGTGCGCGAGATCGGTCTCCGCTTCGGCTGCCGGGTGATCAAGGCCCTGCGCGTCGAGACGGCCGATGACCTCGCGACCGTCGCGGACCATGCGCAGGCCGCCGACATGGTCCTGTTCGACGCCAAGCCGCCGCGCGACGCGGCCTGGCCGGGTGGGCACGGCCTGCCGTTCGACTGGCGGTTGCTCGAGGGCGTCGGGATCGCGACGCCCTGGCTCCTTGCCGGCGGGCTCACCGCCGGCAACGTGGCCGCCGCCGTCGCGCTGACCGGGGCGCCGGTGGTCGACGTGTCGTCCGGCGTCGAGAGCCGGCCGGGGATCAAGGACCCGGCCAAGCTCGACGCCTTTTTCGCGGCCCTGGCCCGCGCCGATGAGGATTCCGCTCGATGAACATGCCCAACAGCCTGCGCAACGGCCCGGACGAGCATGGCCGCTTCGGCCTCCACGGCGGCCGCTTCGTCGCCGAGACGCTGATGCCGCTGATCCTGGAGCTGGAGCAGGCCTACGAGCACGCCAAGCGCGACCCGGCCTTCGCGGCCGAGCTGCAGGGCTGGTTCAAGGACTATGTCGGCCGGCCGTCGCCGCTCTATTTCGCCGAGCGCCTGACCGAGCGTCTCGGTGGGGCAAAGATCTACTTCAAGCGCGACGAGCTCAACCATACCGGCGCGCACAAGATCAACAATGTACTGGGCCAGATGATGCTCGCCCGGCGCATGGGCAAGCCGCGGATCATCGCCGAGACCGGCGCCGGCCAGCACGGCGTCGCGACCGCGACCGTGGCCGCCCGCTTCGGCCTGGAATGCGTGGTCTATATGGGCGAGCGCGACATCGAGCGGCAGCAGCCCAACGTCTTCCGCATGAAGCTGCTGGGTGCGGAGGTCCGGCCCGTGAGCTCGGGCTCGCGCACGCTCAAGGACGCGCTCAACGAGGCCCTGCGCGACTGGGTCAGCAACCCGCTCGACACCTTCTACGTCATCGGCACGGTCGCCGGCCCGCACCCCTATCCGGCCATGGTGCGCGACTTCCAGTCGATCATCGGCAAGGAGGCCAGGGAGCAGATCCTGGACAAGGAGGGCCGCCTGCCCGATGCGCTGGTCGCGGCCGTGGGCGGCGGCTCCAACGCCATGGGCCTGTTCCACCCGTTCCTCGACGACCGCGACGTGCGGATCGTCGCGGTCGAGGCCGCCGGCCACGGCATCGAATCGGGCGAGCACGCCGCCGCCATGATGGCCGGTCGGCCGGGCATCCTGCACGGCCAGCGCTCCTATCTCCTGCAGGACGAGGACGGCCAGGTGATCGAGCCGCACTCGATCTCGGCCGGACTCGACTATCCCGGGATCGGGCCGGAGCTGTCCTGGCTCAAGGACATGGGCCGGATCGAGGTCGCGGCGATCACCGACGAGGAGGCGCTGGCCGCCTTCGCGCTGTGCTCGCGGCTGGAGGGCATCCTGCCGGCGCTCGAGCCGAGCCACGCCATTGGCCAGGTGGTCAAGCTGGCGCCGACCATGGCGCGGGACCGGATCATCGTCATGAATCTGTGCGGGCGGGGCGACAAGGACGTGTTCACGATCGGCAGGCGCATGGGGTTCGAGCTGTGAGCGGCCGGATCGACGCCCGCTTCGCCGCGCTGCGTGCCGAGGGCCGGGCGGGGCTGGTCACCTTCCTCACCGCCGGCGACCCCGACTTCGCCACCTCGGTCGAGCTGATGGCCGGCCTGCCGGAGGCCGGGTCCGACCTGATCGAGATCGGCATGCCGTTCACCGATCCCATGGCCGACGGCCCCTCGATCCAGGCCGCGAGCGTGCGCGCCCTGGCGGCGGGTGCACGCATGACCGGAACGCTCGAGCTGGTCCGCCGGGTCCGCGCGCGGGACGCCGACGTCCCGATCGTCCTGATGGGCTACTACAACCCGATCTACGCCTACGGCAACGAGCGCTTCCTCGCCGACGCCAGGGCCGCCGGTGCCGACGGGCTGATCGTGGTCGACCTGCCGCCCGAGGAGGATGCCGAGCTCTGCCTGCCGGCGCGCGCGGCCGGGCTCGACTTCGTCCGCCTCGCCACGCCCACCACCGACGACCGCCGCCTGCCGGCCGGGCTCGAGAACATCTCGGGCTTCATCTACTATGTCTCGGTGACCGGCATCACCGGCCAGAAGGCCGCCGTCGCCGAGCGCGTGGCGCCGGAGGTGGCGCGGATCAAGGGGCACACCCGTCTGCCGGTGGCGGTGGGATTCGGCATC
>JBFWWD010000108.1:0-17275 GCA_050246385.1 Geminicoccaceae bacterium | reverse complement strand
TGTCCGGATTCGTGGCGCTCACGCTCACGCCGATGATGTGCTCGCGCCTCCTGGTCGCGCATGGCCACGAGAACGCAGTGGCCCACGTGGCACGGCGGGGGCTCGAGGCTACCGAGCGCGGCTATGCCCGGCTGCTGGAATGGGTGCTGGCGCGGTCCTGGCTGCTGCTGCCCCTGGTCGGCCTCGCGCTCGGCGGCGGCGCGGCGCTCTACGACCGTACTCCGAGCGAGCTGTCGCCGGCCGAGGACCGCGGATATATCCGCGCCTCGGTGCGCGGGCCGGAAGGGGCGACGATCGATTGGACCACGCGCAACATCGCCCAGATCGAGCCGATCGTCGCCGGCATTCCCGAGGTCGCCAGCACCTTCGTCATCGCCGGGGTGCCCGAGGTGACCCGCGGCATCGTCGTATTGCGGCTCAAGCCCTGGGAGGAGCGCGAGCGCAGCCAGCAGGACGTGCTGACCGAGCTGCGGCCGCAGCTCGCCAGGATCGCCGGGGTGGTCGCGGCGCCCGGCAGCCCGCCCTCGCTGGGACAGGATTCGCGCAACCCGCCGGTGCAGCTCGTACTCCAGACCAGCGGCAGCTACGCCGAGCTGGCCGAGGTCACCGAGCGCTTCGTGCGCGCGGTCGAGGACTGGCCGGGCGTCACCGACGTCACCGGCGAGCTGACGCTCGCGACGCCGCAGCTGGACGTCGAGCTCGACCGGCAGAAGATCGCCGACCTCGGTCTCGGCGTGGACACGGTCGGGCGCACACTCGAATCCTTCCTCGCCGGCCGGACGGTGACCCGCTTCAACCGCAATGCCGAGCAGTACGACGTCATCGTCCAGGTCGGCGACGCCGACCGCCGGGAGCCGGACGATCTTTCGGCCATTTATGTCCGCGGCCGCGGCGGCGAGATGATCCAGCTCTCCAATCTCGTGACCTTGCGCGAGACCGTGGCCGCCCGGGAGCTCAACCGCTACAACCAGCTCCGCGCTGCCACGGTCTATGCGGCACTCGCCCCGGACACCGCGATCGGCGACGCGCTCGATCACTTCGAGGCGGTGGCGCGCGAGGTCCTGCCCGACACCTTCCGCTACAACTTCTCCGGTCCGTCGCGCGAGTTCAAGCAGTCCGGCAGCTCGGTCATGCTGATCTTCGGCCTGGCACTCGCCTTCATCTATCTCCTGCTCGCGGCTCAGTTCGAGAGCTTCATCGCCCCGCTGGTGATCATGGTGACGGTGCCGCTGTCGATGGCCGGCGCCTTCCTCGCCATCCACCTCACCGGCAACACCCTCAACGTCTACAGCCAGATCGGCCTCATCACCCTGATCGGCCTGATCACCAAGCACGGCATCCTGATCGTCGAGTTCGCGAACAAGGCGATGGACGGCGGCGCCTCGCGCCGTGCCGCGGCGCTGCAGGCGGCCGAGCTGCGCCTGCGGCCGATCCTGATGACCACGGCGGCCATGGTGCTCGGCGCGGTGCCGCTGGCGCTCGCGGAGGGTGCCGGTGCGGAGAGCCGGCAGCAGATCGGCTGGGTGGTCGTCGGCGGCATGAGTCTAGGTACGTTGCTGACCCTGTTCGTGCTGCCTGCCCTTTACGCGGCATTGCCAGAGCGGCGTGCCAAGCCTGCCGTGGAGGCTTCCCTGCCAGCACCGGCGGAGTGACAGGCTGCGACGCTGCACGTCGCTCGCGACGTCGGAGGAAACCATGATCACCGCCGGTCCACGCAACAGCATCACCGACATCGCCGGCCTCAAGGCCGGCAACGCGCACGACGAGGCGGCGTGGAGCGGCGTGACCGTGCTGCTCCCGGCCCGGCCGGTGCTGGCGGCCGTGGACGTCCGCGGGGGCTCGCCCTTCACCGTCAACACCTCGACCTTGGATCCGAGCAGCATCGTCAAGGCGCTGCACGGCCTGGTGCTCAGCGGCGGCTCGGCCTTCGGCCTGGACGCGGCCGGCGGCCTCACCAGCTGGCTCGCGGTGCGCGGCCTGGGTGCGCCCATCGGCGAGGAGTCGATCCCGACCGTGGCCGGGGCGATCCTCTACGATCTCGCCAATGGCGGCGACAAGGGCTGGGGTGAGACGCCGCCCTACCGGCGGCTCGCGGGCGAGGCGGCGGCAGCGGCGCACGAGGAGTTCGCTCTCGGCAATGCCGGGGCGGGCTACGGTGCCGTCGCCGGTCGCATCAAGGGCGGGCTGGGCACGGCCTCGGCCGTCGACCCGGATACCGGTGTGACCGTGGCGGCCCTGGTCGCCGTGAACCCGGTGGGCTCGGTCACCATGCCGGGGAGCTCGACCATGTGGGCCTGGCATCTCGAGCAGGCGGGCGAGCTGGGCGGTCAGAGCCTGCCAACTGCTGCCACCGGCCACCGGCTGGAACTCAAGGACGGAAGTGCCGACAACACCACGATCGGCGTGATCGCGACCGATGCGGCACTCGACCAGGGTCAGCTCGGGCGGCTCGCGGTGATGGCGCAGGACGGCTATGCCTATGCGATCCGCCCGATCCACACCCATCTCGACGGCGACGTCGTGTTCGCGCTCACTACGGCCCCGGCACCCGTCCCGCAGACCGCCGAATTCCTGGTCCGGCTGGGCGCGCTCGCCGCCGACGTCATGGCCCGTGCCGTCTGCCGCGGGGTCTACCTGGCCGAGGACCTGGGTACCTATCGCTGCTACCGCTCGCTGTTCGGTCCGGCTGCGCCGGCGACGTCGATGGTGGGTTGACCAGCGCTGCGGCGACCGCGTCTAGTCGCGCCATCGGTCGACTGAGCAACGGTGGTGGATGCAGCGAGAGCGCGTGCCCAGCCTGACCCGGGCGCTGATCGAGCGCGCCTTCCCCGAGCCGGTGCTCGACGACCGGACAGCGATGCGGCTGCTGGACGAGGAGGTGCTCGCCGCCTGGCTCGACCGGACGCTCGCCGCGCGGCAAGAGGCGGGCGAGGAGCTGTGGCTGTTCGCCTACGGCTCGTTGATGTGGCGGCCCGAGCTCGACTTCGCCGAGGCGCGCCTCGCCACGGTGCGGGGCTGGCACCGCCGTTTCTGCCTCTGGCAATGGCGCTACCGCGGCAGTCGCGAGCGGCCCGGGCTGATGCTGGCGCTCGACCGCGGCGGCGCCTGCCGTGGCATTGCCTACCGCGTGGTCGGGCCGGGGCTGCGCGAGAAGCTCGCCGGCGTGTGGCGGCGCGAGATGATCGCCGATGGCTATCGGCCGCGTTGGATGACGGCGGTAACGGCGCGCGAGCCGGTTCTCGCATTGGGCTTTGTCGCCAACCGGACGGGCGAGCGCTATGCCGGAGCGCTGCCTGACGAGGAGATCGCGCGGTTCATCGCCGGCGCCTGCGGCCATGCCGGTCCCGGTGCGGAGTATCTCCTCGAAACGGTGCGTCGCTGCGAGGAGCTGGGCATCCACGACCGTGGGCTGTGGCGGTTGCAGGAGCTGGTCGCGGACCGGCTGCGGGAAGTGGTCGGGAGCGTTGCGGCGTGACCGCCAATGCCAGCCGGCGCATGGCGCTCACGCCCGAGCTCGTCGCGCGGGTCGCGCGCGAGGTTCGGGACGCCGGCCCCGATCCGGGCACGGTCGAGCTGGTCGACGCCGACTACGCACGCTTCGTGCAACGCCTGCGGGAGCAGGCGGGCGGCGAGATCTGGGTGTTCGCCTACGGCTCCTTGATCTGGAACCCCGCCTGTGCGGTCGAGGAGACCCTGGGCGGCCTGGCGCTGGGCTGGCACCGTGCCTTCCGCCTCAAGCTGGACCGCTGGCGCGGCACCAAGGAGCAGCCCGGCCTGATGCTGGTGCTCGACCGTGGCGGGCGCTGCAAGGGCCTGCTGCAGCGGCTGCCCGCGGCGACGGCCGAGACGGAGCTGGAGCAGCTGCTGCGCCGCGAGATCAGCGAGGATCCGCCCACCAACCGGCCGACCTGGGTCCGGGTGCTCACCGCCGGCCGCCGGACGGTGCGGGCGCTGGCGTTCACGATCAGCCGCAAGGACCCGCGCTATGCGGGCCGGCTGTCCGATGGGACCACCGCGGACATGCTGGCCACGGCCGTGGGCCATCTCGGCTCCGGGGCCGAGTATCTCTACCGGACCGTGGCCCAGCTCGAGGCCTCCGGCATCCACGATCCGCATCTGTGGCGGCTGCAGGAGCTGGTGGCGGCACGGATCATGGCCGCGCCGCCGGGCTGAGCCGCCTCAGGCGGCGAGCTTCAGGCTCTCCTCGAGCTTCCCCAGGCCCTCGTCGAGCACCTCGTCGCTCGCGGTCAGCGGCACCAGGATGCGGATGACGTTGAACTCGGTGCCGCAGGAGAGCAGCACGAGGCCGTTCTCGAGCGCCTTCGCGGTCACCTGCTTGGTCGCCGCCGCGTCGGGTTCGAACGTGCCGCGCTCCTTGACGATGTCGAAGCCGACCATGGCACCCAGGCGGCGGATCGCGGCGATCGGGACCAGGTCGTTGCGGCGTTCCATGAAGCGCAGCCTGGCCTCGATCCGCGCCCCGATCTCCTCGGCGCGCGCCAGCAGGTTCTCCTCCTCGATCACGTCGAGCACGGCGTTGGCCGCGGCACAGGCGACCGGCGAGCCGGCATAGGTGCCGCCCAGGCCGCCGGTCTCCGGCGCGTCCATGATCTCCGCGCGGCCGAGCACCCCGGAGAGCGGGAAGCCCCCGGCCAGCGATTTGGCCATGGTGACGAGATCGGGCTCGACGCCCGAATGCTCGATCGCGAACAGCTTGCCGGTGCGCGCGAAACCGGTCTGCACCTCGTCGGCGATCAGCAGGATGCCGTGCTCGTCGCAGATCCGGCGCAGCTCGACCAGGAGCTCGGTCGGCGCCGGATGGAAGCCGCCTTCGCCCTGGACCGGCTCGATGATGATCGCGGCGACCCGCGACGGCTCGATGTCGGCCCGGAACAAATAGTTCAGGGCTTTGAGCGAGTCGGCGACCGAGACGCCGTGCTGCGGCACGGGGAAGGGGACGTGGTAGACGTCGCCCGGCATCGGGCCGAAGCTCTTCTTGTAGGGCAGCACCTTGCCGGTCAGCGCCATGGTCAGCATGGTCCGGCCGTGGAAGGCGCCGGAGAAGGCGATGATGCCGGTCCGGCCGGTGGCGGAACGGGCGATCTTGACCGCGTTCTCCGCGGCCTCGGCGCCGGTGGTGAACAGGATGGTCTTGGCCGGGCCCTTGAACGGCGCCTTGGCGTTCAGCCGCTCGGCGAGGCGGATGTAGGGCTCGTAGGCCATCACCTGGAAGGCGGTGTGGGTGAAGTTCTCGGACTGCTCGGCGACCGCGGCCATCACCTTGGGATGGCGGTGGCCGGTGTTGAGCACGGCGATGCCGCCGGCGAAGTCGACATAGCGCCGGCCCTCGACATCCCAGACCTCGGCGTTCTCGGCGCGCGCGGCGTAGACCGGGGTGGCATGGCCGACGCCGCGCGGGACGGCGGCATTGCGGCGGGCGAGCAGCTCGGCATTGGTGGACATGGCTTGGCCTCGATCGTTTCTATCCGTGCCGGAGCGACGGGGCATCCGGCCTATGTGGCTCAGACCATAGCGCCCGTCGGCGCGGGCGCTGTCCTGGCTGCGGCGCGGGCGCGCGCAGCCGCGCCGAAGGCGGCGAACAGGTGCCGCGACCAGGGGTTCTCCAGCACCTGCCATTCCGGGTGCCATTGCACGCCGAGCGCGAAGCCCTTGGCGTCGCGCACGGAGACGGCCTCGACCGTCCCGTCATCGGCCACCGCCTCGACCGCGAGCCGCTCGGCGACGCGGTCGATGCCCTGGCCGTGCAGGGAGTTCACCTCGATCCGCTCAGCACCCGCGAACAGCGCCTGCAGCGTGCCGCCGGGTGTCAGGGTGATCGGATGGGCGAGGCCGTAACGCTCCTTGAGCGCCTTGCTCTTGTCGGAGCGATGATCGAAGCGGCCGGGCAGCTCCTGCACATGCTGGTGCAGGCTGCCGCCCAGGGCGACGTTCAGCTCCTGCAGCCCGCGACAGATACACAGCAGTGGAACGCCGCGGGCGAGCGCGCGGTCGATCAGCGGCAGGGTGGTGGCGTCACGGGCGGGGTCCGCCTCATTGCCCTCGCGTGCCGGCGCACCGCCATAAAGGCCCGGGTCGACGTTGGAGGGGCTGCCGGTGACCATCAGCCCGTCGAGCCGGTCGAGCAGCTCGTCCGGGTCGAGCCGATCCCCGATCGCCGGGATCAGGACCGGGACCGCGGCGGCGCCGGCGACGACCGCGTCGACATACTTGTCCCCGACGCTGTGGAAATGCACCTCGTCCCGCGACTTCAGGCACGAGGTCAGCCCGACCAGGGGGGTGGCGTGAGCATTGTTCATGAGGGGCACGCTATAGCTCGCCGACGGGGCAGCGAACAAGCCGGCGCGGAGGATGGCTCAAATGCAAAGAGGGGGCTTTCGCCCCCTCCCGCCTGTCGCCCCCGGTGCCGTCCCGCTGCGCTGGCGGCACCGCAAAGCTGTCTGGTCAGGCCGCCTTGCTGTCGATCACGCGCGGCTGGGACTGCCCGCCGCCGATCTCGATCTTGCGCGGCTTCATCGCCTCGGGCACCTCGCGCACCAGCTCGACATTGAGCAGGCCGTTCTGCAGCTTCGCGCCCACGACCTTCACGTGGTCGGCGAGCTGGAAGCGATGCTCGAAGGCACGCTGCGCGATGCCCCGATGCAGGTACTCGACCCCGGACTCGGACTCGCTGATCTGGCCCTTCACCGTCAGCACGTTCTCGTGCGCGGTGATGTCCAGATCGCCCTCGCCGAAGCCGGCGACCGCCATCGAGATGCGGTACTTGTCCTGGGCGAGCTTGGCGATGTTGTACGGAGGGTAGGAGACGTCGCGGCCCGCCTCGCGGAACGCGGTCTCAAACAGCTTGTCGAGATGATCGAAACCGACACTCGACCGGAACAGGGGAGAAAGATCCAAACCACGCATCACAAGTCCTCCATTTGAGCGACCGTGTCATCCGCCCGGCCGAAGCCCGGGCTGCCAAGTCTGGCGACCGTATCTTCTTGGATCCCGGTCGCCGCCTGACAGGCAGTCATTTGGGAAGGGCTTGGCGCGGCGCAAGAGGGCTGACGCATACTTTTCATGCCGGCCGCGCCACTGGCACGAAGGGGGCGCGGCGCTCGATCCGGCGGTAGATCACGGCCAGCACCAGGGCGCGCCCGGCGAGAAGGGCGAGCAGGGCCAGCCACAAGCCGTGATTGCCGAGCGGCGGCACCAGCGCCAGCACCGCGACCCCGAACAGGGCCAGCGACACGGCCATGCCGTTGCGCAGCTCCGCCGTGCGCGTGGCGCCGAGATAGATGCCGTCGAGGACGAACGCCCAGACCGAGACCAGCGGCACGACGACGATGTAGGGCAGGAAGGCGGCGGCCTGGGCCCGGACCTCGGGCAAGCCGGTCATCAGCCGCACGCCCCAGCCGCCGAACGCGGCGAATGCGACCGTCATGACCAGGGCGAGCAGCGCCGCATTGACGAAGGCGGCGTGGACCGCCGCCCGGAAGCCCGCGCGGTCGCGTGCGCCGACCGCCCGCCCGACCATCGCCTCCGCCGCATGGGCGAAGCCGTCGAGGCCATAGGCCGCGGCGGTGAAGAAGTTCATCAGCACCGCGTTCGCCGCCAGCACCACCTCGCCCTGGCGCGAGCCGATGGCGGCGAAGGTGAGGAACGCAGCCTCGAGCATCAGGCTGCGCAGGAACAGGTCCCGGTTGACCGCGAGCAGGCGGTGGAACCGGTCGGGGACCATGAGCACGCCCCAGCCCGGCCATCCGCCCTGGCGCCGCCAGTTCCCGCGCAGCAGCCACAGGCCGAGGCCCAGCCCCGCATACTCGGCGAGCACGGTGGCGCTGGCGACGCCCGGCGTCGCCAAGCCGAGCCCGAACACGAGCAGCACGGCCAGGACCGCGTTGATGCCGTTGGTGGCGATCATCAGCAGCAGCGGGCGCCGCGAATCCTGCAGGCCGAGGAACCAGCCCAGCACGACCATGCTGGCGAGCGCCGCGGGCGCGCCGAACAGGCGGATGGCGAGATAGTGCTCGAACTCCACGGCGACGTCCGGCGTCGGGGCGAACAGCCGCTCCGCCAGCACCAGCACGACCGGCCCGACCAGGACGATCACGAGCCCGAGCCCGGCCGCGACCAGCATCGCCCGCCCCAGCGCCGCGCGGGTCTCGTTCCAATCGCCCGCACCGAAAGCCTGTGCCGTAAGCGCGGTCGTGCCCATTCGCAGAAAGCCGAACATCCAGTAGAACACGCTCATCACGAGCGCGCCGAGCGCCACGCCGCCGAGATAGCGTGGTGAATCAAGGTGGCCGACCACGGCCGTGTCGACGACGCCCAGGAGCGGCACCGACAGATTGGACAGAATCAGCGGCCAGGCGAGCCGCCAGGATTCACGGGTGGCGTTCATGTGACACCGGATAGGAGCGGCCCCGCGGGGTCATGCCCGATCTGCTGCAGGATCGCCGCGCAGGCAAACGCCCCGCGAGCGCGGGCGGCGTTATGCCGCCCGGCAACTCAGGCAAGCAGCCAGTCTGTCAGCAGTTGGGAATCGGGCTCGTTCGCATTCGTGCCGATCAGCGAGGTTGCGGGGTTTACGGGTCCTCAGTCACATTCCGGTCGGACCTGAGCGCCGCGATCTCGCGAGCAATCGGCGGACAGCTGGTTCATATCAGCTGAGTCTCGCTTTCGCGAATTGCCGCGCAGTTGGTGGCAATTGGAATCAGGCTCCCGGCGCCACACCTCAGGCGTTCGAATATTCTGGCGCTGGCCGCGAGCATGATCCCCGCAACGAGGCCGAGCGGCAGGACCGCGTTGATGCCGTTGGTGACGATCATCAAGGCGAGCGGACACCGCGGGTCCTGCAGGCCGAGGAACCAGCTGAGCCAGACCATGTTGGCAAGCGCCGCGGACGCGCGGAACAGGCGGATGACGAAATAGCGCGGCGAGTCAAGGTGGCCGACCACGGCCGTGTCGACGACGCCGAGCAGCGGCACCGACAGAATCAGCGGCCAGGCGAGCCGCCAGGATTCGCGGGAGGCGCTCATGGATCACCGGACAGTACCGGCCCGAAGGCCATGCTCCGGCTTTGCTGCAGGAACGCTCCCCGCGCAAACGACGCGATCGAGCGGGCGGCGAAATGCCGCCCGAATCAGGCGAACAGCCAGCGCAGACCGAAGCCGATCGCGGTCCATAGCCCGAGCGACATGGCGACGATCAGGAGCGCCGCCTGCGGGATCGGCAGGCGATCGTCCGCACGGTGGCCCATGTCGTCATTGGCCGGAGCGCCGATGGCGCGAGCGGCCGGTCCGAGATGCGTCATGGCCATGGCCCAACTTCCCCCTGGCAGGCCGCGCGAGCGCGGCATGCCCGAGGGTAGGGGGGAGGTGCTAACGGGAGGTTAAGCGGCGGGACGCAGCTCCGCGCGCAGGCCCAAGGCCGGCGCTTCCGGGTCGATCTCGACGTCCGCCAGGGTCAGCAGCGCATCTTCCGCCACCGGACGACGCAGGCGCACGCCGCTCGCGAGCCCGATCGGCAGCAGCCGGTCGGAGGCGGCGCGCGCTGCCGGCACCAGCCGGCCGTAAACGCAGTGCCCGCCCTCGCCGTCGAGCATCTCGCCGGCGGCGAGGGCGCGCTTGGCGGTCGCCGCCACGTCGCCCCGCCATGCATCGGGTGAGCCGGTCGGCTCGCGGCGCAGTGCCGCCGAGGCGACGCTGACGCCGAGCTCCAGGCCGATCAGGTGGTACGGCCGATAAAGCGCCGCGTAACGCCCGCAGGGGCTCGTGGTCAGTCCGTACTCCGCAAAGCAGCGGGCGGTGTAGTCCGACTGCGCCTTGAACACGACGTACACCCCCCAACGCAGGTCGCGGTAGACCGGGCGGCCGTCGCGCTCGAGCGAGGAGATCACCTCGACCATGCCCGGCCGATCCAGCACGCCGCCCTCGCTGCGCGGTCGGAGCAGGAAGGGCAGGTCGTCGACGCCGCAGGCCGGGAAGGCGAGGCCGCCCTCGGGTACCTTCAGGGCACAGGCATTGGCGACCGCGGCCATCTCGATCGCCGACTTGGTCCCGTCCAGGAACGAGTTGAACATCTTGGGGTTCATGCCGCCGGCCGCGGCGCGCTCGGGCGTGAGGCCGTAATAGCCCCAGACGGTGTCGGGCGTGGAACGGTGATAGACCGGCAGGTACTTGGTGCCCTTGCCGGCGGCGATCACCTCGAGCCCGCAGCTGCGCGCCCAGTCGACCTGCTCGGCGATCAGCGCCGGCTGGTCGCCATAGGCGAGGCTGTAGACCAGCCCCGCGGTGGCGGCCCGGCGCGCCAGCGCCACCCCGCACAGCACGTCCGCCTCGACATTGACCATCACCAGATGCTTGCCGGCCGCGATCGCGGTCAGCGCATGGCCGACGCCGGCGAGCGCGTCACCGGTAGCCTCGACGATGACCTCGATGTCGGCTGCATTCAGCACCGCGCCGGCATCGTCCGTGATCGTGGTCGCGCCGACCCGGTCGTGTGTCCAGCCGATGTCCCGCAGCCGCGCGCGCGCCCGATCGGGCGCCAGATCGGCGATCGCGGCGATCTGCAGGCCCGGAGTCGCAGGAGCCTGCGCCAGGAACATGGCCGCGAACTTGCCGCAGCCGATGACCCCGACCCGGATCGGTCGGCCCTCCGCCGCGCGCTGATGCAATAGACGGTTCAGGTTCACGCAGTCCTCCCTCGATCATGTGACCGCCAAGGACGGCACCTGCCGCCCGAGCGCAACATCGCCGAACTGTCACGCTCCCGCCGCCGCCCTGTCGCGGTGCCTCTCCTACAGGCTCGAGCCGTGGCCGCACGAGGCCCCGGCTCGCTCGGAGGCGGTATGACCATCCTCGCTCGCGTCAACCAGCTCGAATTGCGCTTGACCCGCGATCCAGACGAGATCGAAGCCGCGCAAAGATTGCGCTATCGCGTCTTCTACGAGGAGATGGGTGCGGTTCCGACCGCGGCCATGTCGGCCACGGGAGTCGATGCCGATGAGTTCGACGGTCTCGCCGAGCACCTCGTGGTCGTCGATCTGGACCGCCACGGGCGCCAGCCCAGCGTGGTCGGCTGCTATCGGGTACTCCGCGAGTCGATGGCGCGGGGGCGCGGCGGCTTCTACACGGCGCAGGAATTCGATCTTTCCGGCCTGCGCTCTGCCGACGGCGAGCTGATGGAGCTCGGCCGGTCCTGTGTCGAGCCCGAGTACCGCACGGGCGCGGTCATGCAGCTCCTCTGGCGCGGCATCGCCGACTATGTCGATGCGCATCGCGTCGGCCTGATGCTCGGCTGCGCCAGCCTTCCGGGCACCGATCCGGACGGCGCCGCCAACGCACTGGCCTTTCTGCATCACCACGTGCTCGCTCCCGAGGGCATGCGGCCTCGGGCGCTGGGCGACCGCTTCGTGTCCGCCGACCGCCTCCCGGCCGACCAGGGCGACACACGTGCCGCACTCAAGCAGCTCCCGCCCTTGCTCAAGGCCTATCTGCGCATGGGCGGGATGATCGGCGAAGGCGCCGTGATCGACCGCCAGTTCAATACGATCGACGTCTGCCTGGTCCTGCCGACGGAACGGGTGCAGGCCCAGTATCAGCGTCACTACCGCATCCAGCGGCATCGCGCGGCCGCCTGATTGCCATGACCAAGCGCCCGTTGCGGGGCGCCCTGCGCGGCTTCCTGTTCCTCGCCCTGACCGCCGTCCTGCTTCTGGCCTACCTGCCGGCGATTGTGCTCGGCAAGCGTGCCACGCTCGCGATGCGACGCCGCTGGTGCCGGATCAGCACCTGGATCGTGGGTGCGCGGGTCGCGGTGGCGGGCCGCCCGTTCGTGGCCTGCCCCACGCTCTACGTCGCCAACCACGTCTCCTATCTCGACATCCTGGTCCTCGGCGCCGTCCTCGACGGGACGTTCATCGCCAAGTCGGAGATCGCATCCTGGCCGCTGTTCGGCCTGCTCGGGCGGTTGACGCGGACCCTGTTCATCCGCCGCCACTGGCGCAGCGCTCTGATCCAACGCAACGCGCTCGCCGCCCGCATGCGCCTGGGCGAGAGCTTCATCCTGTTCGGCGAGGGCACCAGCTCGAACGGGCTCGGCGTCCTGCCGATCAAGACCAGCCTGCTGAGCGTCGCCGAGCCCTGGATCCTCGACTGCCCGGTCGCCGTCCAGCCGGTGACCCTGGTCTTCGCCCGGATGGCCGACGGTCTGCCGATCGGGCGCGAGAATTGCGATCTCTACGCCTGGCATTCGGACTCGGAGTTCCTGCCCCACCTCTGGAACACGCTGCAGCATCCCGGCCTCGAGATCCGGGTCGTCATGGGGGACCCGGTGCTCTCCTGGTCGGTGCAGAACCGGAAGGTGCTCGGTCGCGAGCTGCGCATGCAGCTCAGCCGTGATCTCGCGCGCGGACAGGCCGCCGCAGGTGCCGAAGCGACCCAACCCGAGGGCGAGCGACATGTCGCGGAGTTCGGCTAGCGGCCTGAAAGAAGAAAGGAGGCATGAGCCTCCTTTTCAGATCGGACCTGCGTGTGTGGGCTTACGCCTCGTTATTCACCCATCTTAGCCGTTGATTGCGATCCGCCAAGCCCACAAAACGGCGAAGATCATAGCTTCCTCTCAACCACCATTTTCTTTATCTCGGCGATCGCCTTCGCCGGGTTGAGCCCCTTCGGGCAGGTGTTGGTACAGTTCATGATCGTGTGGCAGCGGTACAGCTTGTAGGGGTCCTCGAGCGCCTCGAGCCGCTCGCCGGTGGCGTCGTCGCGGCTGTCGACCAGCCAGCGATGGGCCTGCAGCAGCGCCGCCGGGCCGAGAAACCGCTCGCCGTTCCACCAGTAGGACGGGCAGGCGGTCGAGCAGCACGCGCACAGGATGCACTCGTAGAGCCCGTCCAGCTTCGCCCGGTCGTCGACCGTCTGGGTGCGCTCCCGGTCCGGCGGCGGCTGGTAGGTCTGGATCCAGGGCCTGATCCACTCGTACTGGGCCCAGAAGCCGCTGAAGTCGACGACGAGGTCGCGGACCACCTGCATGTGGGGCAGGGGATAGACCGCGACGTCGTCGCCCGGCACGTCCTCGATTGCGGTCGTGCAGGCGAGCGCGTTGTGCCCGCCCATGTTCATGGCGCAGGAGCCGCAGATGCCCTCGCGGCAGGAGCGGCGGAAGGTGAGCGTGCTGTCGACCTCGTCCTTGATCTTGATCAGCGCGTCCAGGACCATTGGGCCGCACTCGGCGAGGTCGATCTCGTAGGTGTCGAGCCGCGGGTTCTGCTGATCCTCCGGGTCGTAGCGGTAGATCTTGAAGGCGCGCGGCTTCTTCGCGCCGGCCGGGGCCTTGTGTACCCTGCCGGGCTGGATCCGTGAATTCTTCGGTAGAACAAACTCGGCCATCGTTCCCTCGTCCGCCGCGACTCAGTACACGCGCTTGGCCGGCGGCACCGGCTCGACGTCGTTGGATAGCGTGTGCAGATGCACCGGCCGGTCGCCGAGCGTGGCGGCGAAGTCCGGGTCGAGCCAGACCACGGTGTGCTTCATCCAGTGCTCGTCGTCGCGCTCGGGATAGTCTTCGCGCGCATGGGCGCCGCGGCTCTCGGTCCGGAAGCTCGCCGACTCCATGGTCGCGACCGCCTGCACCATCAGGTTCTGCAGCTCGAGCGCCTCCACCACGTCGCTGTTCCAGACCTTGGAGCGGTCGCTGACGCGCAGTTCGCGCAGGCTGTCCGCGACCTCCGAGATCTTCTTGCAGCCCTCATCGAGCGTCGGGCCGTCGCGGAACACCGAGGCGTAGCGCTGCATGGTGCGCTGCATGGCGGTGCGGATCCTGCTGGTGTTCATGCTGCCGCTCGCGGAGCGGACCTTGTCCAGCCGGTCCAGCGACTGCTCGCCGGCATCTGGCGGCAGGCGCTTGTGGGGCGAGCCGGGCGTGACGACCTCGGCCGCGGTTTTGGCGGCGGCGCGGCCGAACACGACCAGGTCGATCAGCGAGTTGCCGCCCAGGCGGTTGGCGCCATGCACCGAGGCGCAGGAGGCCTCGCCGACCGCACACAGGCCCGAGACCACCGCGTCGGGGTTGTTGCCGACCGGGCGGACCACCTCGGTCCGCCAGTTGGTCGGGATGCCACCCATATTGTAGTGGCAGGTCGGCACGATCGGGATCGGCTCCTTGGTGACGTCGACCCCGGCGAAGATCCTGGCCGTCTCCGAGATGCCCGGCAGCCGCTCGTGCAGCAGCGCGGGGTCCAGATGCTCGAGATGCAGGTGGATGTGGTCCTTGTTCGGGCCGCAGCCGCGCCCCTCGTGGATCTCGATCGTCTCGGCCCGGCTGACCACGTCGCGGCTGGCCAGATCCTTGGCGGTCGGGGCGTAGCGCTCCATGAAGCGCTCGCCCTCGGCGTTGGTGAGGTAGCCGCCCTCGCCGCGCGCACCCTCGGTGATCAGGCAGCCGGCGCCGGCGATGCCGGTCGGGTGGAACTGGACGAATTCCATATCCTGGAGCGGAAGGCCGGCCCGGAGCACCATCGCATTCCCGTCCCCGGTGCAGGTGTGCGCCGAGGTAGCACTGGCGTAGACGCGGCCGTAGCCGCCGGTCGCGAGGCAGGTGAGATGGCTGTGGAAGCGGTGCACCGAGCCGTCCTCGATGCACATCGCCATCACGCCGCGGCAGGCGCCCTCCTCGTCCATGATCAGGTCGAGGGCGAAATACTCGTTGAAGAACTGGACCTTGTTCTTCAGCGCCTGCTGGAACAGCGTGTGCAGGATGACGTGGCCGGTACGGTCGGCGGCGGCACAGGTGCGGTAGGCCTGGCTCTTGCCGAAGTTGACCGACTGGCCGCCGAAGGCGCGCTGGTAGATCCGGCCCTCGGGGGTGCGGGAGAACGGCACGCCGTAATGCTCGAGCTCGTAGACCGCGGCGGGCGCGTTCTTGGTCATGTACTCGATCGCGTCCTGGTCGCCCAGCCAGTCCGACCCCTTGACGGTGTCGTACATGTGGAAGCGCCAGTCGTCCTCGTTCATGTTGCCGAGCGCGGCGTTGATGCCGCCCTGGGCCGCCACCGTGTGCGAGCGGGTCGGGTAGACCTTGGTGATGCAGGCGACCTTGAGGTGCGCCCCGACCATGCCCACCGCCGCGCGCAGGCCCGAGCCCCCGGCGCCGACGACGAGACAGTCGTAATAGTGATCGGTGATCGGATAGGCGCGGGTCATCGCGTCAGCTCCCGAGAGCAACCTTGAGTACGGCGACGATGCAGGCGAGCCCCACCGCCACCGTGCCGAAATTGATGGCCATCAGCGTGGCGACCTTGGCGCCCTCGCCATGGACATAGTCCTCGACGATTACATGGGCACCGAGTTGCGCATGCCAAAACACCGCGAAGACGGTGAGCAGCATCGCCACCGTGTTGAAGGGGGTGGCGAGCCAGGCCCGCACCTCCTCGTAGCCCGCTCCGGAGAGCGAGACGGCAGAGACGATGAACCACAAGGTCAGGGGCACCAGCGCCACCGAGGTGGTGCGCTCGAGCATCCAGTGGCCGACGCCGCTCCGGGCCGAGGCCTGGGCCAGGATGCGCGCGCTCAGGGACTTTCCGACGGCTGCCATCTCGTGAAGCTCCTCAGGCGACCAGCAGGATCGCGAGCCAGGTGACGATGGTCAGCACGGCGGTGGCGATCACCACGATCATGCCGCTCTGCTTCGCGCTCTCGCGCGAGATGTTGTGGCCGGTGTCCCAGACCAGATGCCGGATTCCATTCAACGAATGGTACCAGAGGCAGGCGGTGAGCAGGAACAGGACGATCCCGCCCAGGAAGTTGTCCATCGCCGCGCGCACGGTGGCGAAGCTCTCCGGGCCACCGGCGAGCGCCAGCAGCCACCAGGCCAGCAGGATCAGCGCCACCGCCAGGGCACCGCCGGTCACGCGGTGCGCAATCGACAGGGCCATCGTGAAGTACCAGCGGTAGATGCCAAGATGCGGC
Organism: Geminicoccaceae bacterium; assembly: GCA_050246385.1. GTDB lineage: Bacteria > Pseudomonadota > Alphaproteobacteria > Geminicoccales > Geminicoccaceae > Benzoatithermus. Next base: position 1,304 of record JBFWWD010000108.1, on the reverse strand, counting down.
GACAGCGGTCTGCTCGCCTGGGCCATGTCTTGCTCCTGCTGGAGGGTGGACCTGCCCGTTCGGGCGAGCCCGGGTTTTGCGGGCTGGATAGTAGACCCGGCCGGGGGAGCGTCAACGCGACATCCGCGCATCGGAGCGATCAGGGATCGGCGACCAGCCCCACGATCGAACCCACCGGACTGATCAGGCGCCCGGCCAGCTCCAGCGACGCCCCGAGCCAGCGAGCCAGGGCGCCCTGAGGCGCTGGCGCATCGTCCGCAGCCTCGACGGCGCCGTCCAGGCGGCGCTGGTAGGTGCCGACCAGACGGCTCTCCCGGCCGGGATCGGGCTCGGTATAGCAGGCGACATCGGCGAGCGTGCGATAGCAGTAGACGGTCTGCAGCTCCTCTCGCGAGGCGCAGCCGGCCAGCGTCAGCGTGGCGATCAGCGCAGCCGCGAGATGACGCTTGGTTGCCATGCCGTTAACGTCTACCGACATCGCGCGACAAGGCGCGGCCGAAGGGGCGGCGCGCCTACCACGCTATGGCATCGAGAGGACGGCGCCGCATGCCGCGTTTCGCCTGGGGTTCGCTCCTGCTGCTGGCTCTGGCGGCCTGCAGCTCGGTACCGGTCCAGCTCGGATCCGATTCCGACCCGCACGTCGCGCGCGAGCTCCTGGTCGGTGCCGCCGAGACCGGCCCGGTGCGGATGGAGATCAACGGCGTCGTGCGCGCCCGCGACTCGACCGTGCTGCAGCCGCGCATGGCCGAGCAGGCCGCGCGCGGCGTGCAGAACCTGCGCGTGCGCTTCACCGAGGTGCCGGGCGCGCCGGGCTCGGCGGCGCTGCTGCTCCTGTTCGACCCGCCGGCCGGCCTCGATCTAAAGCGGGTTTGCGCCACCTCGCCGCTGCCGGCGTCCGTGCCGAGCCCCGAGCCCTTGCGGCTCGTCGCCGTGTTCTGCGACGGCCGCACCTTCATCGCGGACGCCAGCGGCTCGACCAGCGGCACCACCGCGGCCGACGTCGACCGCCTGATCTGGCGCACCGTCGGTGCGCTGTTCCCGGACAACTATCCCGAGACCTACGGCATCCGACAGTTTTTCGGGCTCTAGCCGGCCCGGGCCCGGCTACTGCAGATCGTCGGACCGGTCGGCTGCTCCAGGAGCGGTGATCAATCGGGCAGCGACAGCTCTCCGTCCAGAAACCGATAGGTCTGGCCCGCGATCGCGACCGTGGCGCCGTCGACCTCGCACCAGAGGTCACCGCCACGGGGCGACAGATGGCGGCTGTGCAGCTGCTTGCGGCTCAAGCGCTCGCTCCAGTACGG
>JBFWWD010000107.1:0-17330 GCA_050246385.1 Geminicoccaceae bacterium | reverse complement strand
TCGTCGGCTCGAGGCGCTGCGTACGGACGCGAGCCCATTCGCCGGGCGCCTGAGTGCCGAGGCGGCACACCAGGTGCGCTATGTCCGCCCGGCGCTGGTGGCGGAGGTGGACTTCCGCGCCTGGACCGCCGACGCGAATCTGCGCCATGCCTCGTTCCGGGGGCTACGGGAGGACAAGCCGGTGGCCGAGATCGTGCAGGAGGAGAAGCCGAAGCCCGCGGCACGGTCGAAGGCCATCGCCCGGCTCACCCATCCCGACCGGATCTACTGGCCGGACGCCGGGGTCACCAAGGAGGGGCTCGCCCAGTACTACAGTGAGATCTGGCGCTGGATCGCGCCGCACGTCGTCGGCCGGCCGCTGGCGCTGGTGCGCTGCCCCGAGGGGATCGACGGCCAATGCTTCTTCCAGAAGCATGCCTGGCAGGGGATCAGCCGGGCGATCAGGCAGCAGCCGGACCCGCTGGAGCCGGACACCGGCCTGCTGCTGGTCGAGGGCATCGACGGGCTGATCGGGCTCGTCCAGGCTGGCGTGCTGGAAATCCACCCCTGGGGTGCCGCCTTCGCCAACCTGGAGCAGCCCGATCAGATCGTGATCGACCTCGACCCGGGCGAGGGCGTCGGCTGGCCGCAGGTGATCGCGGCCGCGACCGAGGTGCGCGAGCGGCTGCAGGGGCCGGGGCTGGCCGGGTTCGTCAAGACCTCCGGCGGCAAGGGCCTGCACGTCAACGTGCCGCTCCGCCCGTCGGCCGGCTGGCCGGCGGTGAAGGCATTCGCCAAGGCGCTCGCGGATGCCATGGCGGCCGACAGCCCCGACAAGTACGTCGCGACCGTCGCCAAGGCGAAGCGGCGTGGCCGCATCCTGATCGACTATCTGCGCAATGCGCGCGGGGCGACCGCGGTGGCCCCGTACTCGACACGCGCACGGGCTGGCGCGCCGGTCTCGATGCCGCTCGCCTGGAGCGAGCTGGGGCCGGAGATCGGGCCTGCCTACTTCACGGTCGCCAACGCGGGCAATCGGCTGGCCAATCTGGACACCGACCCCTGGGGCGACTTCCGCAAGACGGCGGTGCCGCTGCCCAAGGCCAAAGGTCGGCGCCGCGCTGCCGCCTAGCGGCCCTTCTTGCCACCCTCGGCCGCGATGCTCCGGCGCAGGGCGTCCATGATGTTCAGGACCTGGCCGCGAGGCTCCTCGGGTGTGCTCCGTTTGCGCACCGGGCGGCGGCCCTTCTTCTTCGCCTCGATGATCTGCAGGAGCTGCTCCTGCACGGGATCGCGGACCATGTCCGGAACCCAGCGTTCGGTCCGTTCCTCGATCAGCTGGGTGACCAGGGCAAGCTGCTTGGCGTTGCTCTTGTCGGTGCCGATGTCGCCGAAATAGTTGTTGGCCGGGCGCACCTCGTCGCCGTAGCGCAGGGTCCAGACGATCATGCCATGGCCGCGCGGCTGCAGCATCACCGCACGCTCCCGGCGATAGAGCACGAGACGGGAGACGCCGACCATGTCGGTGGCGGCCATGGCGTCGCGGATGACCGCGAACGCCTCCTCGCCCACCGGGTCGTCGGGCAGCAGATAATGAGGTCGGTCGAACCAGATCCAGCCGATCGTGTCGGCGGGGACGAACATGTCGATGTCGATGGTCCGGGTGCTCTCCAGGGCGACCGTGTCGAGCTCATCCTCCTCGAGGAGGACATATTCGTCCGGACCCGTCTGGTAGCCTCTCGCCTCGTCTTCCTCCGCGACCAGCCGGCCGGTCTCGGCGTCGCGGTAGCGGCTCTCGACGCGATGGCCGGTGGCCCGGTTCAGGGTGTGGAAGCGGACCTTGCCGCTGTCGGTCACCGCCGGAACCATCGCCACCGGGCAGGTCACCAGCGACAGCTTGAGATAGCCCTTCCAGAACGCGTTCGGCGCCACGGTGCCGCTCCCGCAGAGTTCGTGAGGGCAACGGTCGTACGGCCTGCTTCGTTCCGCCAGCCAGAAAATGGAAAGGGCCGCGGTCGCCCGCGGCCCTCCCCTTCGACTCCGATCCGGATCGGATCAGAAGTCCATGTCGCCCATGCCGCCACCGGGGCCACCGGCCGGCATCGGGGTCTCCTTCTTCGGCTTCTCGGCCACCATCGCCTCGGTGGTGATGAGCAGGCCGGCGACCGAGGAGGCGTCCTGCAGCGCGGTGCGCACGACCTTGGTCGGGTCGATGATGCCGCGACCGATCAGGTCGGCATACTCGTTGGCCTGGGCGTCGAAGCCCCAGTTCACGTCATTGCTCTCGAGCAGCTTGCCGACGACCACGGCGCCGTCGAGGCCCGCGTTCTCGGCGATCTGCCGCGCCGGGGTCTGGATCGCCCGACGGACGATCTCGATGCCGACGCGCTGGTCGTCATTGCCCGGCTTCACCGCGTCGAGCGCCTTGATCGCGTGCAGCAGCGCCACGCCGCCACCCGGGACCACACCCTCCTCGACCGCGGCGCGGGTCGCGTTCATCGCGTCGTCGACGCGATCCTTGCGCTCCTTCACCTCGACCTCGGTGGCGCCGCCGACGCGGATCACGGCCACGCCGCCCGCCAGCTTCGCCAGGCGCTCCTGCAGCTTCTCGCGGTCGTAGTCCGAGGTGGTCTCCTCGATCTGCGCCTTGATCTGCGCGATCCGGCCCTGGATCTCGTCCTTGGAGCCGGCGCCGTCGACGATCGTCGTGTCTTCCTTGTTGATCACGACGCGCTTCGCGCGGCCGAGCATCTCGAGCGTGACGCTCTCGAGCTTGATCCCGAGATCCTCGCTGATCACCTGGCCCTGGGTCAGGATCGCGATGTCCTCGAGCATCGCCTTGCGGCGATCGCCGAAGCCGGGCGCCTTCACCGCCGCGACCTTCAGGCCACCACGCAGCTTGTTGACGACCAGGGTGGCGAGAGCCTCGCCCTCGACGTCCTCGGCCACGATCAGGAGCGGCTTGCCGCTCTGCACCACGGCCTCGAGCACCGGCAGCAGCGACTGCAGGTTCGAGAGCTTCTTCTCGTGGATCAGCAGGTAGGGCTCCTCGAGGGTGCAGCGCATCTTCTCGGAGTCGGTGATGAAGTAGGGCGAGATGTAGCCGCGGTCGAACTGCATGCCCTCGACGACGTCGAGCTCGGTCTCGAGGCTCTTCGCCTCCTCGACCGTGATCACGCCCTCGTTGCCGACCTTCTGCATGGCCTCGGCCAGCATCTTGCCGATCTCGGTGTCGCCGTTGGCCGAGATCGTGCCGACCTGGGCGATCTCCTCCGAGGTGGTGACCTTCTTCGAGCGGCCGGCGAGGTCCTTCACGACCGCCTCGACCGCGAGGTCGACGCCACGCTTGAGGTCCATCGGGTTCATGCCGGCGGCCACCGACTTCGCACCCTCGCGGACGATCGCCGCCGCCAGGATGGTGGCCGTGGTCGTGCCGTCACCGGCGATGTCATTGGTCTTCGAGGCCACCTCGCGCACCATCTGCGCGCCCATGTTCTCGAACTTGTCGCCGAGCTCGATCTCCTTGGCGACCGTCACGCCGTCCTTGGTGATCCGCGGCGCGCCGAAGCTCTTCTCCAGCACCACGTTGCGCCCCTTCGGGCCCAGCGTGACCTTGACCGCGTTGTTCAGGGTCTCGATGCCCTTGAGCATCTTGGTGCGAGCGTCGACCGAAAACTTGACTTCCTTTGCGGCCATCTTGCCGTTCTCCCGAATTCGTTACGTCAGGCGGGTGTGTCAGGCGGCCTTGGACTGGGCGGCGCCTTCCTCGAGGACGCCCATGATGTCGGACTCCTTCATGATCAGGAGATCGTCACCGTCGAGCTTCACCTCGGTGCCGGACCACTTGCCGAACAGGACGCGGTCGCCGACCGACACGCCCATGGGGATCAGCTTGCCATCCTCGCCGCGGCCGCCGGGGCCGACCGCCAGGATCTCGCCCTGCATCGGCTTCTCCTTGGCGGTGTCGGGGATGATGATCCCGCCCTTGGTCTTCTGCTCTTCCTCGATGCGCTTGACGACGACGCGATCGTGCAGCGGCCGGAACTTCATGGGGCTCAGCCTCCTAATGCGATGGGGTGGCCTGTTAGCACTCCCGCAGGGCGAGTGCCAACGTCGGCCGTCAGGTAGGACTATCGGGCGGAGGCTTCAAGGGGTCCGGCAAAGAATTGTCAGCACTCTCGGCCGGATGCTGCTAACTCATTGAATCCATGAGGTTTATGTCGCCGGCATACTTGACGTCAACCTTTTGCCCCACACAATGATCCCGTCCAGCCTGCGGAGATCGCGCGATGCGCAAGAGCGACCGGGTGCCGATGGAGCTGCAGCTCAGAGGCTATCGCCTCGCGACGGCCGAGATCCTCTACCACATGCCCGACCATCCCAACGTGCTGCAGAGCTTCGTCTGGCAACATTACGACATCGAGCCGGACTACCCCGAGCTCCACAAGTTCCTGGACTTCTGGTCGCGCAGCATCGAGGGCAGGCTGCACAGCGTCACGGTCGCCCGCAAGACACTGATCGGGCCGAGCGCACACCGGCACGCGGCGGGAATCTGGCAGCTGCACTGAGCGGCCTCCGCGCCATGCCTTGACGCGCGGCCGCCGCCGCTCTATCGGAGGCGGTCTCGCGCGGGCCCGTCGGCCCGCGTGCCGTTTTCGGCCGAGTTTCGAGGATTTCGTCATGGCGCGACGCTGCACACTGTCGGGCAAGGGTGTGCTCACCGGGAACAATGTGAGCCACGCGAACAACAGGACGCGGCGGCGCTTCCTGCCCAACCTGCAGAGCCGGCGGCTGTTCAGCGAGACGCTCGGCGAGACGGTGCACCTGCGGATCGCCGCCAACACGCTGCGCACGATCGAGAAGCATGGCGGGATCGACGGCTTCCTGCTGCAGGCGTCCAGCACCAAGCTGCCGGGCGAGCTGGTCCGGCTCAAGCGGCGGATCGCCGAGCTCCAGGCCAAGCGCGCCGCGGCCTGAACCGCTTCACGGCCGCCAGCGCAGCTCCAGGAGGAGCGTGCGCTGCAGGGGCGAGAAGTTGTCGTCGGAGACCAGGACCAGCTCGAAGCTGCCGTCCCCCTCGGGCCGCACTGCGAGAGCCTCGTAGTTCTCGCCGATCGCGCGTGAGATGGTCGCGAGCACGCGGCCACGCGGCACCTGCAGGGGATCGCCGGCGATCTCGGCCGTAGGCACGGCCACGATCCGGACGCGCCAGCCCGTCAACAAGGACACGCCCCGCTCGAGCACCAGCAGCCGGTCGCCGGCAGTGGCGGCGTCGGAAGGATCGAGGCGGGTATCGCCCGCGTAGGTGCCGATGCGCACTGCGCCGGACGTGGACCGGACCGCCGCCGGATGGATGCCCGGCCGCCCGCCCGAGCCCTCGCCGATCGCCAGCAGGGCGCCGTCCGAAAGCTCCGTCAGCGCTTCGACGCCCTTGTTGACGGCGGCACCGGCCTGGAAGGGTTGCGGCGGCTGCCAGAACGGCGTTCCCGGCCCGTCCTGCCCGGGTGCATAGGCGAAGATCTGGTTGCCCGATTCGTCCGCCACCAGAAGCCGGTGGTCGGAGTCGACGACCAGGGCCTCGGCGTCGAGCGCGTCGCCGGCGCCGTGCGTCAGGTGACGGCGGTCGAGGATCGTGGCCGCCCATCCGTCGCCGGTGGCCTCTCCCGGCCACTCGATCTCGAACAGGCGACTGCGGTCGCTGAGCAGCAGGAGCCGGCCGCCGTCGAACCGGGCGGCGGAGATGCCGCCGAACCGGCGATCGGCCGAGCGCAGCTCGAACGCCGCCAGGACCTCGAGCTCGCCCAGGCGCGCCGGAACCTCCTCGGCCGGCAGCCGGACCGCGGTCACCTTGCCGGGCTCGCCCGAAGTGATCCGGCAGGACGTCAGGACCAGCAGCAGCAAGAAGAGGGCCGGCCACGCCACGCGGGGCGCACCAAACGGTGCGGCCCGCCTCTGTCCGAGGCGGGCCGCCGTGAGCCTCACCGGAAGTGTGTTCAGCGTCAGTTGCGCTGATTGCCCATCAGCTGCAGCAGCATCATGAAGAGATTGATGAAGTTCAGGTACAGGCTCAGGGCACCCATGATGGCGCCCTTGGCCGCCAGCTCACCACCATACTGGTAGGTGCCGAGATACTCGCTCTTCAGGCGCTGGCTGTCCCAGGCGGTGAGCCCGGTGAAGACCAGGACGCCGATCACGGACACCGCGAACTGCAGCGCGCTCGAGCCGATGAACAGGTTCACCAGGCTCGCGATCACGATGCCGATCAGGCCCATGAACAGGAACGAGCCCATGCTCGTCAGGTCGCGCTTGGCGGTGTAGCCGTACAGGCTCGCCGCACCGAAGGTGGCAGCGGTCACGAAGAACACGCGCGCGATGCTCTCCCCGGTGAACACCAGGAAGATGCTGGCCATCGAGATGCCCATCACGGCGGCGAAGAGCCAGAACGTGATCTGCGCCGCGCTGGCGCTCATGGTGCCGATGCGCGCGCTCAGGAAGAACACGAAGCCCAGCGGCGCCAGCATCACCACCCACTTCAGCGGCGAGGTGAAGATCGGCATATACAGGGCGGGCGTCGACGCGACCGCAAGGGCGACGATGCCCGTGATCGCGAGCCCCAGGCCCATATAGTTGTAGACCGACAGCATGAAGCTGCGCAGACCCTCGTCTATCGCCGGGACGGATAGACCGGGCTGCGCCAAACGAGGATCCGTACGGTACGCCATCGCACAAAGCCCTTCGCAAGGGACACTCAGGAAACGCCGCTCGACTATGTGGCCCCATTGCCGCAGCGTTCAAGCAAGAATTGCCGGCTCAGCCGATCCGGCCCAGGACCGGAAAGGTCTCGAGCAGCCAGTAGGCCAGCGCCTCGAGCTGCCCCGTGATCATGAGCACGCCGACGATGGCGAGCAGGATTCCGGCCACCTGCTGCAGGCGCCGGCCGGTCCGGGAGAGCTGGCGCAGACGCTCGAGCAGCACGTCGGTGAACAGCGCGGCCAGCAGGAAGGGCAGGCCCAGGCCCAGGGAGTAGATGGCCAGGAGAGCGGTGCCCGCCTGCAGGTTCGCGGTCGAGGCGCTCATCGTCAGGATCACGCCGAGGACCGGTCCGATGCAGGGGGTCCAGCCGAAGGCGAAGGCGAGGCCGAGGAGAAATGCCCCGACGACCCGCCCGCCCTTCACCTCGGCCCGGAAGCGAGCCTCGCGCTCGAGGAACGGGATCGGCAACAGGCCCGCCATGTGCAGGCCGAACAGGAGCACGACGATGCCGGCGGCCACGCCCAGCTCGTAGCGCCAGCTCAGCAGCAGCGAGCCCAGCGCCGTGGCGCTGGCGCCGAACGACACGAACACGACCGAGAAGCCGAGCACGAAGCACAGGGCATAGCCCAGCGACTGCAGCCGCGCGCTCTGCCGATCGCGCAGCTCCTCGAGCGAGGTGCCCGCGACATAGGAGAGATAGCCCGGCACGAGCGGCAGGACGCAGGGCGAGAGAAACGAGACCACGCCCGCGACGAACGCCGTGGCGAACCCGATCGAACCTGTTTCGAGCATGGCGGACCCTTAGCCCTTTCCGGCCGGGATCCGCCAGCCCAATCCCGCGGCGATGCGCGCCGGCGTGATCAGATCCGCTCGACCGCGAACCGCGTGAGGTGGACCGCGTCGTAGTTGCCGCTCCCCGGATCGGAGCAGGCGGTGGGCCGCGGCGCGCCACTCCACATCAGGGAGAGGATGCCGTTGTAGCTCCACTTGATCACCACCTGCGCGGTGAAGATCCGGGGATCTGGGGCGTCGCCGGGCGGCACGAACGGGCCGTAGTAGAGCGTGGTCCAGGGCCCGAGCGGCGTCGGCCCGAAGAACAGCCCGAGCTCGAGCCAGTTCTGCGTCTTGGCCAGCACGTAGCCCGGGAGCGAGGGGCAGCGCGAGATCATGACGTGCTTGCCGGCACCGCGCGGGTCCCGGAACACCGGCACGACACGGTGGCCCGTGGCCGTCGTGAACGCCCGGCTGCGAACGGAACCGCTCGCCCAGATCGGCGCGCCGTTGCCGTCGAACCCACAGAACCACTGCCAGCGCGTGCTGTCGCCCAGCGCGCCCGATGGGACCCGGGCGGCCCAGACGATCGGGTTCTTGGGCTCGTCGACGTAGAGCACCGCACTTTCGAGCCCGCCATGCTGGGCGAGCAGCAGGATCACGTCGCCGTTGACGAGCGGCTTGTGATGGACCGAGCCCACGACCTGCAGGCCGTGAACCGACTTGCGGACGACGTCGGGCTGCACCGAGGTGAAGCTCGAGCCGTCCAGTGGCATCCTGAACAGGCGGGTCCGGTCGCGACCGTCGGCCAGGCCCATGGTGTAGACATAGATGGCGTTGCCCACCTTGAGCATCGCCTGGGGCTTCAAGGACAGCGACCGGACCGGCTGGCTCATCCGGTCGGCCCACAGGTCGGTGATGACCGGCGCCGTCGGCGAGCCGCTGAACTGCGTGAAGCCGATCGCCGACTTCTGCTCGCCGCGCGGCCTGTGAAAGCCCCAGCCGTCGCCCCACCCGGCGATGAGCCTGCTGCTGTCGACGGCGACGTGCGGCCATTGATCCGATTCGCAGGCGACCCGCCACAGCCAACGGGTATCGAGGCGGCGGAGGCGGAAGTTGCGGTCGGCCGGATAGGGCGAGGCGGCGAATGCCGCGCTGGGGGTGAGCGCGGTGAAGGCACCGCCCAGCAGCGTTGCGGCACCCGCCTGGCTCGCGTGTCTCAGGATGGCTCGGCGCGATATCCCGGGCTGAGGGACCATGACTCGCTGTTTCCTTGTACAACTTGAGGTTCCTGCGAGTCAGCATACGTAAAACTGGGGAGTTTATTTCATCCGGAACGCAGCACAGGAGCGGCGGGGAGCCGGATGAGGCGCCGAAGGCTCAGTCCACCGACCAGAACCACGGCCAAGATCGATGCCGCCAGCACGCCGACGAGCGTGCCGAGCGCCGGCGACCAGGAGAGCGTCATCACCTCGGTGATCAGCACCCAGGCGGCGATCGACCCCAGAAGACCGCCGATCAGGGCGACGGCGAGGCCGATGACCAGATACTCGATCAGGAAGGCCCGCAGCAGCACCGCGCGCCGTGCGCCCAGCACCTTGAGCACGACGGTTTCATAGCGCTGGCGCTCGCGAGCGGCGAGGATCCCGCCGACCAGCGCGAGGATCCCGCCGCCGAGCGTGAACCCGGCGACGACATAGACGGCGAGCTCGATCCGCGTCAGCACCTCGGTCGCCCGGGCCACCACCTCCCGCACCGTGATCGGGGTGACGTTCGGCAGCGCGGCCGCCAGCCGGTCGAGGAGATCGGCCTCGGCAGCCGCAGGCACATCGGCGGCGGCGACGAAGGTGTGCGGCGCGCCGGCCAGGGCGCCCGGATCGAGAATGAACAGGAAGTCCAGTCGCCCGCCGCTCCAGTCCACCTCGCGGCGGATGCTGGCGATGCGGGCCTCCAGGCTGCGGCCGAGCACGCTGAAGGTGAGCGTGTCGCCGAGGCCGACGCCGTAGCCGGCGGCGATCTCCTCGTCGATCGACACCAGCGGCGGTCCGGCATAGTCGGCGGGCCACCACTCCCCCGCCACCAGCTCGGTGCCGTCGGGAACCGTCTCGGCGTAGGTCAGGCCGCGATCGCGCCGGAGCGTCCAGGCGACATTGTCGGCCACTCGGACCTCGGCCACCGGCCGCCCCGCGATCCGGGTCACCCGCGCGCGCAGGCTGGGCAGAAGCTGCTCCAGGTGCGTGGCTCGGGTCTCGGCGAGCACGGTGCGCAGCGTGTCGCGCTGCTGCGGCTGGATGTCGATCAGATAGAGCGCCGATGCACGCGAGGGCAGCCGCAGGGCGATCTCGTCGTCGAGATTGCTTGCCAGGATCCCGACCGCGACAAGGACCGTCACGCCTGCGCCCAGCGCGATGACCACCCGCGGCGAGGGCGAGCCGGGCCGATGCAGGTTGGCGTATGCGAGACGCACGGCGAAGTCGCCGTGATGCTGGAGCCGGCGGGCACCCATGACCAAAAGGCGCGTCAGCCCCCACAGGGCGAACGCGGCCACGGCCACGGTCAGCACGAACCAGCCCCCGATTGCCGGTTGTGGAACGCCGAACGCGGCCACCGCCGCGAGTGCCGCGACGGCAAGGGCCAGCGCGACCAGATAGGGCGGGCGGGGAAGTCGCTGCGCGGGCGTCACGAGCGTCCGAAACAGCCGCGCCGGCGAGATGTCGCGCGCGACCGCCAGCGGCCAGATCGCGAACACCAGCGTGGCCAGGAGCCCGGCCAGCGCTGCGCGCAGCAGCGGACCGGCGTAGAGCCCCAGCTCGGGTGCGAGCGGCAGCAGACCGGCGGGAACCAACCGGACGGCGAGCGGCAGCAGCACGCCCAAGCCAAGCCCCGCCGCCACCCCGGCGGCCGCGAGCAGCAGGACCTGGGCGAGATAGATGGCGAACACCTGGCCGCCGCTGGCGCCCACGCTCTTCATTGTGGCGATCGTCGTCGCCCGGCGCGCGAGATGGGTCTCGATCGTGAGTGCGATGCCCAGGCCGCCCGTCAGCAGCGCCGTCAGCCCGGCGAGGGTGAGAAAGGTCGCGAGCCGGTCGGTGACGCGAGTGATCTGGGGCTGGATGTCCCGCGGGCTGCGTGCGCGCCAGCCTGCATCCGGCCAGGCCCGCTGCAGGTCCCGCGTGAAGCCGGCTGTGTCCACTCCCTCGGGCAGCACCAGCTTGTATTCGTAGGTGGCAAGGGCACCGGGCATCAGCACCTGAGCCGCAGCCAGCGTGCGCCGGCCGACCAGGAGACGCGGGCCGAGGCTGAACAGGCCGCCCACCCGATCGGGCTCGCGCAGGAGCACGGCTCGAATCGTGATCTCCGCATCGCCGACCCGCACCCGATCGCCGACGCCGATCCCGAGCCGGGCGAGCAGTGCCGCCTCCGCCACGCCGCCGTCGTCCGCGAGCGCGGTCGCCAAGGGCATCGGCGGCTCGAGCTGCACGGTGCCGAGGAGGGGATAGCCGCTGTCCACGGCCTTGAGATTGACCGACACGGTCCGGCCGTCGGCGCCCGCCAGCGAGTTCAGGCGGACCTGCTCGCTCAACCTCGCCCCGACGGGGACGATCCGGTCCAGGTCCGCAGCTGCGATCGGGGCATTGGCCTGCTCCAGCTCGACGTCGCCCCCGAGCAGGATCCGTGCGTCCCGGTCCAGCGCGGTCTCGACGCCGCGATTGAGGGTGCCGACGGCGGCGATGATGCCTACGCCCAGGGTCAGCGCGCCAAGCAGGACGAGGAAGCTGCCGCTGGCGCCCCGCAGGTCGCGCAGGGCGATCCGGCAGGCTAGTGACAGGCCCTCGAGGGCCTTGCTCACGTCAGCGCGGCCATCGGCGCGCGCGCGGTCACACGCTCGCCGAGCCGGCCGCGGTCCATGTGGAGCCGTCGCTCGCAGCGGGCGGCAAGCTGCGGATCATGGGTGATCAACAGCAGCGTCATGCCGCGCGCGGCGCAGGCACCGAAAATCAGGTCGACCGCGGCGCGACCGGTATCGCCGTCGAGATTGCCGGTGGGCTCGTCGGCGAGCAGAAGGCGCGGCCGGTTCACGAGCGCGCGTGCGAGCGCCGCGCGCTGCTGCTCGCCGCCGGAAAGCTGGCCGGGATAGTGGCCGGTCCGCTCCTCCAGGCCAACCTCGCGCAGGAGCGAACGTGCTGCCGGGAACGCGTCGCGGTCCCCGGCGAGCTCCATCGGCAGCGCCACGTTCTCGATCGCGGTCATGGTCGGGATGAGATGGAAGGATTGGAACAGGATCCCCAGGCGATCGCGGCGGAACTCGGCCAGCCCGTCCTCGTCCAGATCGGCGAGGTCGACACCGTCGACCACGACCCTTCCCGCGGTCGGCCGCTCGATCCCTCCGATCACGGACATGAGGCTGGACTTGCCGGAACCGGAAGGGCCAACCACGCTCACGCTCGCGGCGGCTTCCACCTGGAGATCGATGCCGCGCAGGATCACGACCGGACCCGCGGCACTGGAAAGGGTCAGATGCACATCGCTGAGCTCGATCATGGACAAGAGCTGGGTTCCCCGGCCTGCCGACGGCCAACTCCGGGGGAGATGGAGCGCAGGGCCGGGAGCAGCAAGGGCGGGCTTTTCATGGCCGTTCTCGCCGGACTCCTGCTCCTGTCCCCTCCGGCCTGGGCGTGTCGCCTGACCGTGCTCGGTGATTCGCTCACCGCCGGCTACGGCGTCGAAGAGCAGGACGCCTTCCCGGCCAGGCTGCAGGCAGCCCTCGAGGCAGAGGGCGTGGAGTGCGAGGTGCTCGACGCCGGTGTCTCCGGAGATACTTCGGCCGGAGGGCTCGCACGACTGGACTGGGTGCTCGCGGACCAGCCGACGCACCTCCTGGTCGAGCTGGGCGGCAACGACGGACTTCGCGGACTTTCGGTTGAGCAGCTTGAGGAGAATCTCAACCGAATAGTGTCCACAGCGAAGGGCCGCGGCGTCCAAGTCGTCCTCGCCGGCATGCTCGCCCCGCCGAACATGGGCCGCAACTACGCCGAGGCTTTCAAGCAGGTCTATCTTGATGTCGCGCGCCGCAACGACGTGCCGCTCTATCCCTTCTTCTTGGATGGGGCCGTCATGACCCAGGGGATGATGCAGCCCGATGGCATCCATCCGAACGCGCGCGGAGTCGAGGTCATCGCGCAACGCATAGCGCCGCTCGTGGCCGCAGCCATTCAAGACGACTGACCAAGTCCATGCTACGGCGATTTGGCCCGATACTTCTGCGGGATGGACATGCCGTAATGGAAGCTGGTGTTTCCGCCTGGCACGACGTGCGGCCGGCCATCGTTCGATCGCGGGGCGATCGCCGGGACTTACCCACAATCTGTTGAGAACGTTGGGGAAAACCAGACGGTTGTGGGCAAGCCTGTGGACACGGTGGGCAATGATGGGGCATTTTTCGCGTGCGGTTGCCGGATATTGCGGCAAAAGGTCCGTCGGGCGTTGTGGCCGTGGCTGGCCGCGTGTGAATAGGCTGCGGGTGCGGCGAAGGTCAACCGGCGCCTTCGCGGGAGCATGCGTAACGGAGGGGGCTATGTCGGACGTGTTTCCGGTCGATCCGCGGTGGGCCAAGAATAGTCACTGCGACAACGCCAAGTACCTCGCGATGTACGAGCGCTCGGTCAAGGATCCTGAAGGATTCTGGGCCGACATGGCAAAACGGCTGGATTGGATCAAGCCGCCGACCAAGATCAAGAATGCCTCCTTCGAGGGTGACGTCTCGATCAAATGGTTCGAGGACGGTCAGCTCAACGTAGCCTACAATTGCATTGATCGTCATCTTGCCAAGCGCGGCGATCAGACGGCGATCATCTTCGAGGGCGACGACCCCGAGGTCGACCAGAAGATCACCTATCGTCAGCTGCACGAGAAGGTGTCCAAGCTCGCCAACGTCCTCAAGAGCCTCGGCGTCAAGAAGGGTGACGCGGTTACCATCTACCTGCCGATGATCCCGGAGGCGGCCTATGCCATGCTGGCCTGCGCCCGCATCGGCGCGCCGCATTCGGTCGTCTTTGGCGGCTTCTCGCCCGACAGCCTCGCCGACCGCGTCAACGGCGCCAACTCCAAGCTGATCATCACCTCCGACGGTGGTCTGCGCGGCGGCCGTGCCGTGCCGCTCAAGGTGAATGCCGACAAGGCGCTCGAGAAGTGCGGCGCCGACGTCAAGGTCCTGATGTTCCGCCACACCGGGATGTCCGTCCCGATGGTCGAGGGCCGCGACCTGGACGCCGGGCCGCTGATGGAGCAGGCAAGCGCCGACTGCCCCTGCGAGCCGATGAACGCCGAGGACCCCTTGTTCCTGCTCTACACCTCGGGCTCCACCGGCAAGCCCAAGGGTGCGTTGCACACCAGTGGCGGCTATCTCGTCTTTGCCGCGCTCACCCACGAGTATGTGTTCGACTATCAGGAGGGTGAGATCTACTGGTGCACCGCGGACGTCGGCTGGGTCACCGGGCACAGCTACATTCTCTATGGCCCGCTCGCCAACGGCGCCACGACGCTGATGTTCGAGGGTATCCCGGCCTATCCCAGCGTGTCGCGGTTCTGGGAGGTCATCGACAAGCATCAGGTCAACATCTTCTACACAGCACCGACGGCGATCCGCTCCTTGATGCAGAAGGGCGACGAGCCCGTGAGGAAGAGCTCGCGCAAGTCGCTCCGGGTCCTGGGCTCGGTCGGCGAGCCGATCAACCCCGAGGTCTGGAAGTGGTACCACCGGGTGGTCGGCGACGGCCGCTGCCCGATCGTCGACACCTGGTGGCAGACCGAGACCGGGGGCATCCTGATCTCCGCGCTGCCCGGCGCCATCGACCTCAAGCCCGGCTCGGCGACGCGGCCGTTCTTCGGCGTGCAGCCGGCCCTGGTCGACAATGAGGGCAACCTGCTCGAGGGCGTCGCGGAGGGCAACCTGGTGATCGCCGACAGCTGGCCTGGCCAGATGCGAACCGTGTTCGGCGACCACGAGCGATTCCTCCAGACCTACTTCACCACCTTCAAGGGCTACTACACGACCGGCGACGGTGCCCGTCGCGACGAGGACGGCTACTGGTGGATCACCGGCCGCGTCGACGACGTCATCAACGTGTCCGGCCACCGCATGGGCACGGCCGAGGTCGAGAGCGCCCTGGTGGCCCATCCTGCCGTCGCGGAGGCCGCCGTCGTCGGCTATCCGCACGAGATCAAGGGCCAGGGCATCTTCTGCTACGTCACGCTCAAGGCCGACATCGAGCCCAGCGAGGCGCTGCGTAAGGAGCTGGTCGGCTGGGTCCGCAAGGAGATCGGCCCGATCGCCAGCCCCGACGTGATCCAGTGGGCCCCCGGCCTGCCCAAGACCCGCTCGGGCAAGATCATGCGGCGCATCCTGCGCAAGGTCGCGGCCAACGAGTTCGACAGCCTGGGCGACACGTCGACCTTGGCCGATCCCGCGGTCGTCGGCGAGCTGATCGACACTCGTAAGGCGGTCTAGCCTCGGAGAGGCCGGCGGTCGCACACTGCGATCGCCGGCCCCGATGTACGCCCCGATCCCCGTTGTCTCGCCGCATCTGGCGTCTCAGCCGCCACGGCCGCGCGGAAACACCGTCTGCGGCCGGAACAATTTCTACGCTTCAGCCGTTTATCGGCTATGGCCGTGTCCCGGCGAAGTCGACCATTGAAAATAGCCGCAGCAACACCGAGTTGCAGATGGCAGCTAGCGCCACTACCGACTTGAGAGCTTGCCCAGCATGCCGACCTTGAAGCTCCATTACGATGGCTGGATCGCGCTGCCCGCCGGGCTACGCCGAGCGCTGGATCTGAACAGCGGCGATCGCCTGGAAGCCGATCTGGTCGAGGGAACGCTCGTCCTACGGCCGGCGAGCGGCACCCGGAGCACGCGAGCCCGGGCCGAGGTCGCCGAGCCCGTCGAGCCGTCGCCCGACACCTTGCTGCTCGTCGGCCAGCCGGAGGAGACCACGAAACCTTCGCGTCCAACAAGGAAGACGGCCGAAGGCGCCGGCGCGGCCGCACCGAGGCGCCGGGGGCGGCCTCCGAAAGCGAATGTCGCCGTTCCGCCACGCCCGGTCAGCCACGCGCCGGTCGGGATCGGGCCCGCCAAGCTGATCAAGAAGTCGGACCTCGAGCCGAGCAGCGTGGTTCAGGCGCTTCCGCCGGCCCCGGTCGCGCGACCGAGGCCGGAGAGGATCACGCAGTCGGTCGAACGGCGCCCGTTCCGCAACGTCGAGATCCGACCGCTTGGGCCCGGGCGCGGGCACAATTCTCCCCGACGGCTGCGCCCTGGTCCCTGACCTCACGGCAACCGCCGAGCTGCCCGGAGACGCCGCCGAGCAGGTGCCTGGAATTCTTCCCGACGGGGACAATCCGATTGCACCTGTCCGAGCATCGCTTAAGACCCGGCAGGCATATGATCGCATCCGACTTCAGTCGGCACCCGCCGGAACACTGATCCCAGCGGCATGCTCGCCTTATTGGAAAGTGATGGTCGGACTTTCGACCTGATCGGACTTGCGAGGGGCTGCCCATGCATCCCAAGGACCTAGCCGAGCCTGCCACCGGGCCGGACGGTGCTGCTGCAGCCGTGCTGGCCGAACGTCCGAGCGGCCGCGAGGACGGGCACGGCACCATCGACTCCCTGGATCCGAGAGAGCTCCTGGACGCGCTGCATGCGGTGCGCATGGGGGACTTCTCCGTACGGCTGCCGGCGCACCTGACGGGCGTTGCCGGCAAGGTCGCCGATACCTTCAACGAGATCGTCACGGCCAATGCCCGTATGGCGGAGCAGCTGGAGCAGGTCGGACAGACCGTGGGCCGGGAGGGCAAGACCCGCAGCCGGGTCCGCTTCGCCTTCTCGACCGGTGCGTGGGCCGACATGGAAGCCTCGATCAACGGCCTGATCGACGATCTGCTCTGGCCGACCACCGCCGTCACGCAGACGATCTCGGCAGTGGCTCGTGGCGATCTCCAGCAGACCGTCCCGCTCGACGTCGACGGCCGGCCGCTGCAGGGCGAGTTCCTGCGCTCGGCCTGGATCGTCAACGCGATGATCCGCCAGATGAGCGTGTTCACCTCGGAGGTGACGCGCGTGGCGCGCGAGGTCGGCACCGACGGCAAGCTCGGCGGCCAGGCGCAGGTCGCCGAGGTCACGGGAGTCTGGCGCGAGCTGACCGAGAGCGTCAACTCGATGGCGTCGAACCTGACGGCCCAGGTCCGCAACATCGCCGACGTGACGATCGCGGTGGCGAACGGGGATCTGTCCAAGAAGATCACCGTCGATGTCCGCGGCGAGATCCTGCAGCTGAAGGAGGCCATCAACACGATGGTCGACCAGCTGCGCTCCTTCGCCGCCGAGGTGACACGGGTCGCGCGTGAGGTCGGCACCGAGGGCAAGCTCGGCGGCCAGGCGCTGGTGCCGGGCGTCGCCGGCACCTGGAAGGATCTGACCGACAACGTCAACTCGATGGCCGGCAACCTGACCGCACAGGTGCGCAGCATCGCCCAGGTGACGACCGCCGTGGCGCGCGGCGACCTCTCGCGCAAGATCACCGTCGACGTCAGCGGCGAGATCCTCGAGCTGAAGGAGACCATCAACACGATGGTCGACCAGCTCAACGCCTTCGCCTCGGAAGTGACGCGCGTGGCGCGCGAGGTCGGCACCGAGGGCAGGCTCGGCGGGCAGGCGCAGGTCCCGGGCGTCGCCGGCACCTGGAAGGACCTCACCGACAACGTCAACTCGATGTCCGGCAACCTGACCGCACAGGTGCGCAACATCGCCGAGGTCTCGACCGCGATCG
>JBFWWD010000106.1:0-17426 GCA_050246385.1 Geminicoccaceae bacterium | reverse complement strand
GACACGGTCGAGCTCGTGATGGCCTTCGAGGAGGAGTTCGGCTGCGAGATTCCGGACGACGCGGCGGAGAAGATCCTGACCGTCAAGGACGCGATCGAATACATCAAGAGCCACCAGTCCTGACGCGCGGACTCCGGTCGATCAGGCAGAGGCAGTCGGTATGAGGCGTGTCGTCGTCACCGGGCTGGGCATGGTGTCGCCGCTGGCGAGCGGCGTCGAGCCCAGCTGGACCAAGCTCCTGGCGGGCGAATCCGGGATCCGTCCGATCGAGGCGTTCGACGTCTCGGACCTGCCTGCCAAGATCGGCGGCATGGTGCCGCGCGGCGACGGCCCCGGCCTGTTCCGGCCGACCGACTATGTCGAGGCCAAGGAGCTGCGCCGCAACGACGACTTCATCGTCTACGGCATCGCCGCGGCGGTGCAGGCGGTCGAGGATTCCGGCTGGAAGCCCGAGGACGAGGAGGCGCGCTGCCGCACCGGCGTGCTGCTCGGTTCCGGCATCGGCGGCCTCAACACCATCGCCGACACCACGCTGGTGCTCGAGAAGGGCGGCCCGCGCCGGGTCAGCCCGTTCTTCATCCCGGCGGCGCTGATCAACCTCGCCAGCGGCCAGGTCTCGATCAAGTACGGCTTCAAGGGCCCGAACCACGCCGTCGTCACCGCCTGCTCGACCGGCGCGCACGCGATCGGCGACGCGGCCCGGCTGATCGCGCTCGACGATGCCGACGTCATGGTGGCGGGCGGCTGCGAGGCGGCGCTGGGGCGAATCGGCATGGCCGGCTTCGCCGCGGCACGCGCCCTCTCGACCGGCTTCAACGAGACTCCGGAGAAGGCCTCGCGCCCCTGGGACAAGGATCGCGACGGCTTCGTCATGGCCGAGGGTGCGGGTGCCGTGATCCTCGAGGAGTACGAGCACGCCAAGCGGCGCGGCGCCAAGATCTACGCCGAGGTCAAAGGCTACGGCCTCTCCGGCGACGCCTACCACGTCACGGCGCCCAGCCCGCAGGGCGACGGCGGCTTCCGCTCGATGCAGGCCGCGCTCAAGCGGGCGGGCATGAACCCGGGCGATATCGACTATATCAACGCCCACGGCACCAGCACGCCGCTGGGCGACGAGATCGAGCTGGGTGCGGTCAAGCGCCTGTTCGGCAACTCGGTCGCCAAGCTCTCCATGTCCTCGACCAAATCGGCGATCGGGCATCTGCTCGGCGCCGCCGGTGCCGTCGAGGCGATCTTCTGCATCCTGGCCCTGCGTGACCAGATCGTCCCGCCGACCCTCAATCTGGACAATCCGTCCGAGGGCTGCGGCGACGTCGATCTCGTGCCGCACAAGGCCAAGGAGCGCGAGGTGCGGGCGGTCCTGTCGAACTCGTTCGGGTTCGGCGGGACCAATGCCAGCGTGATCCTGACCGCCGTTCACTGAACGGATCTGCGATGCCGCGCTGGCTGCGCCTGCTCGCCGTCGGCGCGGGTGTTCTCGTCGTCCTCGCGACCGTCGCCGCCGCCGGTGCCTTTTGGTGGGCCAGCGACTATCTGACGGCGCCCGGTCCGCTCGCGACGCCCAGGACCGTCGAGCTGCCGCTCGGCACGGGTGTCGGTGGCATCGCGGCGCGCCTCGCCGCCGCCGGGGCGATCGAGCATCCGCGCGCCTTCGCGCTCCTGGCCCGCCTCACACGTCGCGACCGGGCGCTCAGGGCCGGGGAGTACAAGCTCGAGCCGGGCATGTCGCCCGATGCGATCTTGACCCTGCTCGAGAGCGGCAAGATCGTCCTGCACCCCATCGCCGTGCCCGAGGGGTTGACCGTCAACGAGGTCCTGGCCCTGGTCGGTGCTGCCGATGTCCTCACCGGCGAGCTGCCGCCCGCTCCGCCTGAGGGCACGCTCCTGCCGGACACCTGGCTGGTGCCGCGCGGCGAGACCCGGACGGACGTCGTCGAGCGGATGCATGCCGCGATGAGCGAGGAGCTGACCAGGGTGTGGGCGACACGCCAGCCGGACCTGCCCGTGCAGACGCCCGAGCAGGTGCTGACCCTGGCCTCGATCATCGAGAAGGAGACGGCCGTCCCCGCGGAGTACCCGCTGGTGGCGGCCGTATTCGTCAACCGGCTGCGCAAGGGGATGCCGCTGCAGACCGATCCCACGGTCATCTACGCGCTGGCCGATGGGAAGGGGCCGCTCGGCCGCGAGCTGACCCGCGCCGACCTCCAGGTCGACCATCCCTACAACACCTATCGCAACCCCGGCCTGCCGCCCGGCCCGATCGCCAATCCCGGCCGCGCTGCGCTCGCCGCCGCCGTGGCACCGGCCGACGTCGACTATCTCTACTTCGTCGCGGACGGCAGCGGCGGTCACGCTTTCGCCACGACGCTCGCCGAGCACAACCGCAACGTCGCCAAGTGGCGCAAGCTCAGGCGCGACAACGGCTGAGCCCGGCTCGGGCAGACCGAAGGCCGACGGGCGCAGCAGGAAGGCTCACTCCTTCCCAGGCAGGTTGCCCATCAGCCGCTGCTGCACCGCGGCAGGGAACAGCCCGACGAATCTCGCTCCCCAATACATCGGCGCCGGGAACGCGATCCGCGCACGGCCGCGTCCGAGCTGTGCCTTGATCAGCACGGCCGCAGGCTCGGCCTTCATCAGGAACGGCATCGGGAACGGATTGAGCCTGGTGAGCGGGGTATCCACGAAGCCGGGACAGATCACGCTGACCTGGATGCCCTGCGGCCGTAGCCGCACTGCCAGTCCCTCGCCCCAGATCCGCACCGCCGCCTTGCTGGCGCAGTACCCCTCGGTTCCCGGGCGGGCGACGAACGAGGCGAGCGAGCTCATCAGCGCGATCTGGCCGCGTCTCCGTGCTGTCAGCCGTGGGATCAGCGGCTCGACCGTGTGCACCACGCCCATGACGTTGATCGCGAACAGGCGGTTGACGCCGTCGCCGCTGCCGAGCCGTGCCCCCGATACACCGGCATTGGCGATCACCAGGTCGACGGGATGCGCGTCGTCGACCAACGACACCGCCTCGATCATCGCCTCCCCGTCCGTGATGTCGACCAGGATGACGGCGACCAGCGCCCCCTTGGCGCGGCACTCCTCGGCCAGCGCCCGAGCACGGCCCTCGTCGCGCCCGAACAGCGCGAGCCGCACGCCCGGTGCCGCATACTCCCGCGCCAGCGCGGCGCCGATGCCGCTGGTGGCGCCCGTGATCAGCACGTGCTGCGGGGCCACAGGAGCTTGGCTCGCTTCCGCCATGGCCCTAGAAGCGCCCGAGGAGCGGCACGGGGCCGCCCGCGCTGCGCGACGGAGCCGCGATGCTCGACGAGGTGATGCCGGACCCGAAGCGGCGCCGCGGCCTGATGCTCGTCATGTCCTCGCCTTCGGGAGCCGGCAAGACCTCGATCTCGCGCCGTGTCCTCGAGCTCGAGCCCGAGCTCACTCTGTCGATCTCCGTCACCACCCGCCCGCAGCGGCCGGGCGAGATCGACGGCACCCACTACCATTTCATCGCCACGGACCGGTTCGCGGTCATGGCGACCGCCGGCGAGCTGCTCGAGCACGCCACCGTCTACGGCCACTCCTACGGCACGCCCAAGGCCGCTGTCGAGCAGGCCCTGGCCGACGGCCGCGACGTCCTGTTCGACATCGATTGGCAGGGGGCGCAACAGCTCCGCGTGGCCGCCCGCGAGGACATGGTCGGCGTGTTCATCCTGCCGCCGGACCTGCCCGAGCTCGAGCGCCGCCTGCGCGACCGCGCCCAGGATCCCGAGGAGATCGTCCACTACCGCCTGACCCAGGTCGCCGCCGACGTCACCCACTGGCTCGAATACGACTATTGCCTGGTCAACAAGGACTTCGACGCCAGCGTCGCGGCGGTGCGGGCGATCCTGGCCGCGGAGCGGCTGCGCCGCACCCGCCAGCCGGGGCTGAGCGAGTTCGTCCAGCAGTTCCGCGCGGCGGGCAGGGGATAGCGCGGTCGCTCACATTGACATGTAGGACGGCTTTCCCTGGCGCGGACCGACCGTCGTCGATCCCTGCGCTGTCCCGGACCACCCGCAGCTGGCTGCCGCCCTGACACCGCCGTCTCGGCCCTGCTCGGCTGGCGCCTCGTCACCCCGCCGCCGTCTCCATCATCATGACGTCGAGCAGGAACGAGCCGTCCGGCTCGGTCGCGAAATGCGCCCTGGTTTCCGCCGCGGCCGCCTCTTGCAGGGCGCGGATGGCGCGGACGTGCAGCCCCGGCGTGCGCATGCGCGCGGTCCAGACCGGGAAGTCCATACGCAGCCGCCAGCTCCGGCTCCGCCGTGGCAGGAACCCGGCCCGACCGAGCGCGTCGAGCCACTCGGCGGCCGTGCGATTGCGGACATGGGAGGTGTCGCGCAAGAGCTCGATCGCCTGCAGATGCGTGTCGAGCAATGCGGTTCCCGGCGCGATGACATCGATGAATACGGCCGGGGTGCCGGCCTGGAGCACCCGGCGCGCCTCGCGCAGGCCGCCGTCGAAGTCCCGCCAGTGATGGGCGGAGAAGCGGCAGGCGAGAAAGTCGAACCGGCCGTCCTCGAAGGGCAGGCGCTCCGCCGGCGCCTCGGCCGTGGTGAGATTGTCCAGGTTCCGTTCGCGCGCCGTGGCCGTCACCGCCGCCAGCATGTCGCGCGACAGGTCGGCGGCGACCACGGCCGCCGCATGGCGTGCCAGCAGGTAGGCGACGTGCCCGCCGCCGGTGCCGAGATCCAGCGCCCGCGCCGGCCGCAGCTCCTGGACGATCGCCTCCAGCGCGTCGAGGTCCTCGCCCCTGGCATGGACGGCACTCTCGACATAGGCCTTCGCCCGCGGCCCGAACTGGGCATCCACCACGTCTTTGTGCGCTGCTCGCATCATCGGCTCCCACCAGCGATCGCGGCGCATGATGGCGCAGCCTCAAACTGTTACAATGGACAAGCTTATCCTGGTATAAGATCTGCCATGCTCGCCGACGATCAGCGCCGCCTGCTGGGCGAATTCATCCGCACCCACCGCGAGCGCGCCCGGCCGCAGGCGACGGCCGGCCGACGACGGACTCCAGGACTGCGACGCGAGGAGCTGGCGGCACGTGCCGGCATCAGCCCGACCTGGCTGGCCTGGCTCGAGCAGGGACGCACCGTCCAGGCCTCGCCCGAAACGCTGGGCCGCCTTGCCGAGGCGCTCGTCCTCACCCGACCGGAGCGAGCCTATCTGTTCGAGCTGGCCGGCCGCCTCGACCCGGAGCTGCCGCCGGAGCCGGGCGGTGACGCCCCGCCAGCACTGCTCGCCGCCGTTCATGCCACCCCGCATCCCGCCTACGGCCTCGACCGGTTCTGGACCGCCTGCTGCTGGAACGAGGCGGCCGAGGCGCTCTTCTGCGGCTGGCTGGACGGCCGGCACCAGCGCAACCTGCTGCGCTTCGTCTTCCTGGAGCCGGCGGCCCGTGCGCTGATCCCCGACTGGCAGGAGCGGGCGCGCCGCCTGCTGGCCGAGTTCCGCGCCGACTTCGGTCACACGTTCCGCGATAGCCGGGTCGCCGGCTTCATCGATCTGCTGAAGGACGAAAGCCCGCTCTTCGCCCGTACCTGGGACGATCAGGACGTCCAGCATCGCCTCGGCGGCGTGCGCGTGTTCGAGCATCCCGGTCGTGGCCGTCTGCGCTTCGAGCAGCACAGCTTCACACCCTCGGAGCGCCCGGACCACAAGCTCGTTCTGCTCACGCCGGCCTGAGCGAAGGCCCCGGCGTCACCCGCCCGCCGAGGTGTGGGCCTCGATCTCGTTCGCGTCCCCCGCCCCGTCGTGCCCCTGCGCCTCGGGCTGGTCCGTGACCTCCAGCACCGAAAGCTGCTTGGTCCGGCCATCGAGGGTCCGCCACGACATCTCGGCTCCCGGCCGCAGGCCGAGCAGGGCGCTGCCGATCAGCGTCACGACGGCGATCCGGCCCCGCCGGCTGTCCTCCTCGCCGGGATAGACGAGCGTCACCGTCCGCTTCTCGCCGGTATCATCGACGAACGTCACGCGCGAATGCATGGTCACGACGTCGGCGGGGATCTCGTCCGGCTCGACCAGATCGGCACGGTCGATCTCGGCCGCTAGCAATTCCACCAGCGGCTCGTGACCGCGTGAGCGGAATGCCTCGACCACGCCGGAGAGGCGGCCATAGTCGTAGGTCGTGATCTGGATTGGGGGCTTCGCGGCGGTGAGGTCCATATGCTCACCGTCCGGCCTCGTCCTTGCGGCCATGGCGTCTGCTCCTGGAGATGGCGAACATGACCACGGCGGGACGTACTCTTCGACGCTGGTGTCGTGGTCGCGAGGTGAACGGAAACGACCGACTGCTTTCGCAGCGGTTCGACGATTTTTTGGCTGGAGAAGTTCGGCCCCGGAGGAGGAGGTCGGCGCCTATGCGCCGCGCACACCCGGGGCGAACGGGCACACCTGAAGGCTGCCCGCGCGCAGCATGAAAGACTCGATGGCGCGCTGGTCGAACATGACCCCGTCTACCTAGGAGCGCGTGCCGACGAATGCAAGTCCGGTGGCCGTTGTGCAGCTATCACGGTTGATTCGGTCTACTAGGACTAACATCCTGTACCGGTACGGACGGATGACTACGCATGCCCCCGACCAGCTGGAACCCGGAACTGTCTCACGATGCTGCACCGCCAGCGCTCGGTATCGTGCAGAGCTGTACGGCCGAACCCGAGAGATCCCACTCGCAGATTCGATTCTGCACGAACGAATTATGCCGCGGCACGGGCGAACCCGAGACGAGGCAGGAAGACGAACCTGGAGGTCGGCACCCCGGCTATGGCTGCGGAGGCTCATTCGACCTCCGCGGCTTGACCGTATGCCTGACACACTGGAACTCATAGCTCACTTCAGCTAGGCTCGGGAAGTAACTGACATACAACGGATATAGCTCTCTTGATCGAAGTAGTGGTCGCCACCCTCATCCTGCTTCTGACCATCTGGGGGGTGGCGCGGCAGCGCGCTCGGGAGCGGGCGCTGGGACGATTCGATGCTCTGGTTGCGGAACATCTGCCCGCCCTGCGTCGCAAACGGCGCCAGCTTCTGCGGCCCGACGACTATGGTCTGGTCGACCCGAGCCGTTGGGAGCGGGAGGCCGGCTACTTCCTCGACCGGGTGGTTCCAGCCAGCCTCACCGGCCGCGATGCGGCGGTGGTGCGCGAGGATCGCGCGCGCTTCCGTGCCCGGCTCGAGACGGCCCTGGCGACGCAGGAACCCGACGCTTCGGCCCGCGAACGGTTCGCCGGCGTGCGGACCGGGCAGGAGTTCGAGTATTTCTGCGCCCGCGAGCTGGAACGCGCCGGCTGGCGAGTGGCCCTCACCGAGGCAACCGGCGATCAGGGGGCGGATCTGGTCGCCGAACGTGGGCCGGACCGGCTGGTGGTGCAGTGCAAGCTGCTGGGTCGGCCGGTCGGCAATGGCGCGGTGCAGGAGGTGGCCGCTGCCCGCTCACATCGGCAAGGCAATCGGGCGCTGGTGGTGTCCAACCAGCGCTTCACCGCCAGCTGCACCGAGCTCGCTGCGGCGAACGGGGTCGAGCTGCTTCACTGGAGCGAGCTCGCCCGGCTCTAGGCGAGCAGCCCGGCCCGATGCCTGGGCGGCGCTCCCGCATCAGGCGGAGGCGCATCCCGACCGGCGGTCCGGGCTGTGCTCGATCAGATCGCGCTGCCCCACAGCTCCTTGTACTTGGCAGACGACAATGGGTTGATGTCGCCTGGCGTCAGCTGGTGGAAATACTTCTGATTAAAATAATTTTCGTACGACATGATGTCGCTGTTGCTCACAAAGAACTGATGCATACTCTCAATGTAGAAAGGGTTATCTTTGCAATTGTACCGTCCGGCATTGATGCCCCATTCCGAACAGGCGAACAGCTTGCCGCGGCTGCGTGCTTCCTGTGCCCAGGCGCCCAGACCCCAAGGACCGCCTTTGTACTCGGCGTAATATTGCTTGTCCCAGACCGCCTGCGTATCCAGCGGCGGATAGCCATCATAGTAGTTCACCCCGAACACATCGACGTAGTCGTCGCCGGGGTAGTAGTTCATGATATTGGCCTTCTGGCCGCCTTTCTTGATGTTGCACCATTCGGTCAGGATAGTTGGATTGTAGAGGCGCAGGATTCCGGCGATCCGCTGCCAGGTAGCGACGAATGCGGGACCGTCGGTGCCGCAGAACCAGGGCCGCGACGCGCCGTTGGTCTCCCACCCGATCCGGCAGACGGTGTTGGTTTGCCCGCTCGCCGCGAGCTTCTGGGCGAACTGCGTGTAGTAGCCGTCGTAGGAACCGCTGGCAGCGAGCTTCCAGTTGTTCGGATACTTCTTGCCGTCATGCGACTTGGGCAGCATGGCGATCGCGCAGGAGACCCGCGAGCCCGATTTCCTGGCCGTGACGAAGCCGCCCTTGAGTGAGACGACCTCGGTCCAAGTATTGTGTGGGCACCAGCAGGTGATCGTGTCGAGCGAGCGCCCGCGATAGGTCGTGAAGCCCTTGTAGTTGTTGATGCTGGCCCCGGTGCTCCAGAAGAAGCCCGACCGCGGGCCCGGCCCGGCCCCGAGCGCTGCCCGCGCCGGGGTGATCGGCGAGAAACGCTCCGGCAGCAGTGCGGTCGCGCCACTCAGCAACGCGGCGCCTCCGAGCGCCCGCCGAAGCGCATCCCGTCGTGACGATGAGGGTGGGTTGTTTACGGCCATGGGCTCTTATCCTTGCTGTTGATTAGACCTGAACTCGAAGGCTGATCGCCCGTGGCGCGCGGACACGCGCGACGTTCCCTGTGGTAGCGCACAGGTTTGGGAAAGGAGCGAACGGCACCAGTCTCGGTTAGTATGATTGGTTGTACCGCCATGGCTCTTTTCGAACCGTTCCCCGCCCAACGCCGCGATCAGCCGTCACAACCTTCGCGCGCGCGTACCATTGGTTCTGTGGACGTCGGCCGTTGCGCCCTATTCCAAAAAAAATCTCTCACTTTTGCCGATTGGCCACAGCGGTGCGATGGGTGGCCGAGTATGGCTGCGGAAGCCTCAGGCTTCGTTCCTAGGCAAGTGGCGGTTTGGCCGGTGCTTGGGTGTTGATACCTGCCGCGATCGGCCTATGGTGCCCGGTCGTGGCCCGGGGGTGCCCGGGTAAACGTCCATTCGGGTGGGAGCGACGGGCGGACGCCTTGCGGCCGGCAGGAGCATGGCGATCGCCGACGCGGGAGGGGCGGTGCTGCTCGAGCAACGGCTTCGTCGACTGGTTCGGCATGGCGATCTGACCATCATCGGCCACAACGGCCGCGAGATCCGTCTGGGCGATGGCAGCGGCCCACCGGTCGCGCTTCGGCTGCATGACCGCGCGCTGCCGCTCAGGCTACTGCTGAATGCCGAGCTCACCATGCCCGAGGCGTACATGGATGGCCGGCTCGTCATCGAGGAAGGCGACCTTAGGAGCCTGCTTGCGCTCCTGTTGACGAATCTGCGGCAGTTCGGTCCCGATCTGCGCTTCGGCTACGCGGCCCGCCTGCTCGAGCTTGCGGGTCGCCTGTCCCGCCGCAACCCGATCGGCCGTTCACGGGCCAACGTGGCTCATCACTATGACCTGTCCGATGAGCTCTATCGCCTGTTTCTGGATTCCGAGCGCGCCTACAGCTGCGCCGTCTTCGCGACCGGCAAGGAGGACATCGACACCGCCCAGCGCGAGAAGGAGCGGCGCATCGCTGACAAGCTCCTGCTGCGCCCGGGCCACCGGGTGCTCGACATCGGCTCCGGCTGGGGTGCCTTGACCCGCTTTCTGTGCGAGTTCGCCGGCCGCCGGGTAACCGCGACCGGTATCACGCTGTCGACCGAGCAGCACGCCTATGCCGTAGCGCGGGCGGCCGAGCGTGGGCTCGACGACCGGCTCGACTATCGGCTGATCGACTATCGCGAACTCGAGGGCCGTTTCGACCGCATCGTCTCCGTCGGCATGTTCGAGCATGTCGGCAGGCCGCACTATGAGGAGTTCTTCGCCAAGGTGCGCGATCTGCTGACCGATGACGGCGTGGCGCTGTTGCACTCGATCGGCCGCGCCCACGGCCCGTACGTGACCTCGCCGTTCGTGCGGAAGTACATCTTCCCCGGCGGCTATATTCCCGCCCTGTCGGAAGTGCTGCCGGCGATCGAGCGTGCCGGTCTGTGGGTCACGGACCTCGAGATCCTGCGTCTGCACTATGCCAAGACGCTACGCCGCTGGCACGAGCGCTTTGCCGCCAACCGGGCCAGGGTCGAGCAGATCTACGATGCCCGCTTCTACCGCATGTGGGAATTCTACCTGATCGCCTCGGAGCTGTTCTTCGCCATCGACGACGGAATGGTGTTCCAGGTCCAGCTCGCGAAGGACCGGCATGCGGTTCCGCTCACCCGCGACTATCTGGCGACGGCGACGATCGCCAACCGCAACGAGAACCCGGGCGACGCGAAGCTCCACCGGGCCTGCTAGCCAGTCCTTGACAGAGCGGAAGCCGGCCCGCACTTGCTCCCCATGGCCACCATAACGCTGCTCGACCGTGCGGCTGTGCCGCGCAAGCCTTCGTGGATCCGCGTCAAGGCTCCGACCTCGGAGACCTATCACGCAACCCGCCGACTGTTGCGCGAGAAGCGGCTGCACACGGTGTGCGAGGAGGCGGCCTGTCCCAACATCGGCGAGTGCTGGGCACAGAAGCACGCGACGGTGATGATCCTGGGCGATACCTGCACCCGGGCCTGCGCCTTCTGCAACGTCAAGACCGGCGCGCCGCTGGCGGTCGATCCGCACGAGCCCGCGCATCTTGCCGAGGTGGTGGCGAGCATGGGGCTCGCGCATGTGGTGATCACCTCGGTCGACCGCGACGATCTTCCCGACGGCGGCGCGTTCCAGTTCGTGCGCTGCATCGAGGCGGTCCGGGAGGCCTCGCCCACCACCACGATCGAGATCCTGACTCCCGACTTCCTGCGCAAGCCCGGGGCGGTCGAGAAGATCGTCGCCGCGAGGCCCGACGTCTACAACCACAATCTCGAGACCGTGCCCCGGCTCTATCGCACGGTGCGGCCCGGCGCCCGCTACTTCCATTCGTTGCGTCTGTTGCAGCAGGTCAAGGAGCTCGATCCCGGCCTGTTCACCAAGTCCGGGATCATGGTCGGGCTCGGCGAGGAGAAGCGCGAGCTGCTCCAGGTGATGGATGACATGCGCTCGGCGGAGATCGATTTTCTCACCGTCGGCCAGTATCTTCAGCCGTCGCCGCGCCATCACCGGGTGATCCGGTTCGTCGAGCCGACCGAGTTCGAGAGCTACGCCCGCGCCGCGCGCGCCAAGGGCTTCTCGATGGTTTCGGCCTCGCCGCTCACCCGCTCCTCCTACCACGCCGGCGAGGACTTCGCCCGCCTGCGCGAGGCCAGGACCAGAAGCCTCGCCGCCAGGGCCTAGGCGATGCCGACCCATGCCGAGAAGCGGGTGCTGCCCTATCGGCCCGAGCAGCTCTACGAGCTGGTGGCGGGCGTCGACCGCTATCCGGAGTTCCTGCCCTGGTGCAAGGCGGCCCGGATCACCCGGCGCGAGGGCGACACCTTCTATGCTGATCTGGTGATTGCCTTCAAAGTGTTCCGGGAGCGGTTCAGCTCCAAGGTCACGCTGCACCCGCGGCACCAGATCGATGTCGAGTACATCGACGGACCCTTCCGCTATCTCAAGAACCACTGGCAGTTCGAGCCGCATCCGCAGGGATGCCTGGTCGACTTCTACGTCGACTTCGAATTCCGCTCGAAGCTTCTGCAGAATCTGATCGGGCTGCTGTTCAACGAGGCGGTCCGCCGGATGGTCGCGGCGTTCGAGGCCAGGGCGCGGCAGCTCTACGTGCCGGTGGTCGCGGAGTCGGGCGACGGCCTCGTGGGTCGCCCCGCCGTCGGGTAGGCTCGCCTAGCTGCGGGCTCCCAACTGGCGCAGCAGGGCCGCGGCCTCCGGGTGGCCCGCCGCGAGTGCAGCGGCCAAGGGGGTCAGACCGGCTTCGTCGGGCGAGTTCAGATCGGCGCCGTGGCGGAGCAGCAGGCGGATCATCTCAGGGTTCCCCACCCGCGCCGCCTCCACGAGCGGCGGCGGCGTGCCGATGTAGGCGCTCACAGGCTCCGCACCATGAGAGAGCAGAAGCGCCGCGATCGCGACGGAGTCGCGCCGGATGGCAATGGTCAGAGGCGTGCCAGATTTGCCGGACGCAGGGTCGGGTTCGGCACCACGGGTCAGGAACAGCTCGACCAGCTCGGCAGTGCCGAACTGAACGGCGAGGGCGAGGGGAGTGCGACCGGAGAGGTCTCTGGCCTCGAGCGACGCACCACGATTGATCAGGAGCGCCGCCATCTGCGGCTTGCCGTAGCTCGCCGCGATGTGGAGCGGAGTCATCTCGTAGCCATCCGAACGGGCTTCGATCGGCGCACCGTGATCGAGCAGCAGCCTGGCGACCACGGTATCGTTCATCAGGGCAGCGACATGCAGCGGCGTGCCGAGCCCGGTCTGCGCCGTGAGGTCGCCGGAAGCCGTGATGAAGCGGGCAGCCGCCGTCCGGTCACCTGCGAGGATACTCTCCTGCAGTTCCTGGGCGACCGCGCCGTGGGTCGAAAGGCTTAGAAGCGCGGCAGCCAACAGAACACGACGACCGGCCATTGTGTGGTCACCAGATCTTGGGCACAGTGTAACATTGGCTGCCCGATCCGCAAAGACGGCGCAGATCACGGCAGTCGCTCGGGGCCGGTTCGCCAGGCTCGAACAATAGGGCCGAGCCATGTGGCACGCGGGGTGCGCAATTTGGGCGCTGCTGCTCGTCGCGGCTCCTGCCGCCGAGGCGCAAGAGCCCGTCGATGTCGAGCTCGCGCTCGCGGTGGACATCTCGATCAGCGTCGACGGCGCCGAGCTCGATCTGCAGCGGCAAGGCCTGTCGGCGGCGTTCCGGAACCAAGAGATCATCGACGCCATCGCCGGTAACGCGTCGGGTGTCGCGGTCATGGTGATGGTCTGGGCCGGTACCGACCAGCAGCTTGTTGCGGTCGAGTGGCGGCATCTGACGGATGCGGCTTCATCCTTGGCCTTCGCGGACGAGATCGACGGCGCGCTCGCCATCGACCTCGATCTCCAAGGCAGGACCGCGATCGGCAACGCGCTTCACTTCGCGCTCCGATCGCTCGAGGGAAACGCCTATCTCGGCGCGCGGCGGAAGATCGACCTGTCCGGCGACGGCCATGCCAACGAGGGCTTCAGGCCGGAGCGGGTGCGGGACTATGCCGTGCTTTCCGGTGTGACCGTGAACGGGCTCGCGATCATCAACGACGAGCCGTACCTGGAGCAATACTACCGCGAGCACGTCATCGGTGGGCCAGGCGCCTTCGTGATGGTCGCCGCGAACTATGGCGACTTCGTGGAGGCGATCCGCCGCAAGCTGCTGCGCGAGCTCGCGCCGGTGGAGGTGTCGGGCGCGTCATCAACGGTCCTGGCAGTAAGGTGAGCCGGAGATGCAGTCCGGTCGTGGCGTCATCGGCGTGCTTCTAGCCCTGCAGCCGGTCGGCCTTAAGCTCCAGCCGTCCCCGGCCTGGCCAGGGCCAGCCCGATCATCGGCCCGGCCGATCCCAGTGTCTGTCTCCGATCGCTGTTCATGGTGCCCGATCCCTGCGCTCAAGCCAGATTCCAACGACAATAGCACAAGGGCGGGGTGACGACCGTTGCGAGCGGCCTTGCTAGTGACTGACCAGTCAGTTAGTGGCTATGCATGGTGAAGCTTCCTCGCCGCCGCAAGGACACGCGACCTGCCGAGCTGCTCGACGCGGCGCTCACCGTGTTCGCCGAGAAGGGCTTCGCCGCGGCCCGGATGGAGGACATTGCGGCCCGCGCCGGCGCGGCGAAGGGCACGCTCTATCTCTACTTCCCGAGCAAGGAGGCGGTGTTCGAGGCGCTCGTACGCACCCTGATCGTGCCGAATCTCGACCGCGCCGAGGCATTGGTGGCGGAGCATCGCGGCGAGGTGGCGCCCCTGCTGCGGCAGCTGATCGAGCTTCTGATCGGGGTCGTGCGCGACGACCGGATTGTGGTCCTGCCGCGCCTGCTGATCGGGGAACTCTACCGCTTTCCGGAGCTGGCGCGCTTCTACCGTGCCAATGTGGTCGACCGAGGTCTCGGCCTGATCGCCGGGCTGCATCGCCGCGGCGTGGCCAGCGGCGAGTTTCGCCCGCAGGACAGCACTGCGGTGGCCCGGCTCGTGGTGGCGCCGGTGCTCATGATGGCGATCTGGCGCGCGGTGTTCGCCCCCCACGAGCCTGACCCGTTCAATCCGGCGCCGGTGCTCCAGGCACATATCGAGACCCTGCTGCGCGGTCTGGCGGCATGAGGCCGCTCGCCGCGACGCTCCTGCTGGGGCTGCTGCTGGCCGGATGCGACTCGCCCGACGACGGCTGGCTGCAGGGCTACGCGGAAGGCGAGTATGTCCGGCTGGGAGCACCAGCGGCGGGCTGGCTCGAAAGCGTGCCGATCCAGCGCGGCGATCGGGTCGAGCCGGGCACGCTTCTGTTCCGGCTCGAGTCTGTGCGTCAGGTCGCCGCGGTGCGGCAGGCCGAGGCGCAGCTCACGCAGGCCCGGGCGACCCTGGCCGACCTTCAGCGCGGCAAGCGGCCGGAAGAGATCGCGATGATCGAGGCGAAGCTGGCCGAGGCGCGGGCGACGCTCACCTACGCGCAACGCGACTTCGACCGGCAGACGAAGCTCGAGCGGCGGGATTTCGCCGCCGAGGCTCGGTTGGATCAGGCCCGCTCGAATGCCGCCGAGGCCGCCGCCCGCGTCGCGGCGATCGAGGCCGAGCTCGCGACTGCCGAGCTGCCGGCGCGCGAGGACCAGATCACCGCCGCCGCGGCCGAGGTCGGCATGCGGGAGGCGGCGCTCGCGCAAGCGCGCTGGGAGCTGGCGCAACGGATGGTGAATGCGCCCATGGCCGCCACCGTCGAGGACCGCGTGCGCGACCAGGGCGAGTGGGTCGATGCCGGTGGGATCGTCGTCAGCCTGCTGCCGCCGGAGAAGGTGAAGGTCCGCTTCTTCCTGCCCGAGCCCGAGCTCGGCCGGATCGCGCTCGGCCAGCAGGTCGACCTGCGCTGCGACGGCTGCGCCGACGGCCTGACCGGTACGGTCCGGTTCATCGCCAAGGAGGCGGAATACACGCCGCCGGTGATCTACAGCGTCGGCAGCCGGGAGAAGCTGGTCTATCTGGTGGAGGCGTGGCCGGACGGCGGCGCCGGCCTGAACCCGGGCCAGCCGGTCGACGTGCGGCCACGATGAGCGAGGTCATCGACGTCCGCGACCTGGTCAAGCGGTTCGGCGAGCGGACCGTGGTCGACCGGTTCAGCATCCAGGTCCCACGCGGGCAGATCTGCGGCTTTCTCGGACCGAACGGCAGCGGCAAGACCACGACCATCCGCATGCTGTGCGGCCTGCTCACGCCCGACGGCGGCAGTGGATCCTGCCTCGGCCACGACATCGTCACCGAGGCCTGGGCGATCAAGCGACGGGTCGGCTACATGACCCAGCGCTTCAGCCTCTACGAGGATCTCAGCATCCGCGAGAACCTCGACTTCGTGGCGCGTCTCTACACCATGGACCGGCGCCGCGAGCGTGTTGCCGCAGCGCTCGACCGGCTCGGGCTGACCGGGCGGCGCGACCAGCTCGCGGGCACGCTCTCGGGCGGATGGAAGCAGCGCCTCGCCCTGGCCGCCGCGGTGCTGCACGAGCCCGATCTGCTGCTGCTCGACGAGCCCACGGCCGGCGTCGACCCCAAGGCGCGCCGCGAGTTCTGGGACGAGATCCATGCCCTCGCCGCCAGGGGCATGACGGTGCTGGTCAGCACCCACTACATGGACGAGGCGGAGCGCTGCCATCGCATCGCCTACATCGCCTATGGTCGCCTGCTGACCGAAGGCACCATTGCCGAGGTGGTCGAAGGCTCGGGCCTGGTGACCTGGGCTGCCGAGGGCGTAGGGCTAAACGGCATCGCCGCGGAGCTGCGCGTGAGGCCCGGCGTGGAGATGGTGGCTCCGTTCGGTGCCACGCTGCATGTGAGCGGGACCGACGCCGCGGCGCTGGCGGCGGCGATCGCGCCCTGGCGCGGCCGCACCGGCCTCGCCTGGCACGAGATCGCGCCTTCGCTCGAGGACGTGTTCATTCACCTGATGGCCAGGGCGCCGGATCAGCTCGCGTGAACGGGCGGTGGTTCTCGCCCGCACGGCTGCTGGCAGTGATCGTCAAGGAGTTCATCCAGATGCGACGGGACCGGCTCACCTTCGCCATGATGGTGGGCATCCCGATCATGCAGCTGACCCTGTTCGGCTACGCCATCAACACCGATCCCAAGCGCCTGCCGACGATCATCCTCTCGCTCGATCAGAGCGATCTCGTCCGCAGCATCCAGGCGGCCCTGCAGAACAGCGGCTATTACCGGGTGATCGCCATCGCCCGCAGCCGGGAGGAGGTGGACCGAGCACTCGACATGGGCCAAGCCCTGTTCGCCATCACCATTCCGGCCGGGTTCACACGTGATCTCTTGCGCGGCGAGCGCCCGGCGCTGCTGCTGGAAGGCGACGCTTCCGATCCGGTCGCGGCCGGCAACGCGTTCGCGGCGCTGCCCGCGCTGGAGCGCTCGGCGCTCGCGCATGATCTCGGCGGCACCCTGCACAAGCTGGACGGCGAGCCGCCGGCGTTCGAGATCCGTACCCACCGCCGCTACAATCCCGAAGGCCTCTCCAGCTACAACATCGTCCCCGGGCTGGTCGGCACGATCCTGACCATGACCATGGTGGTCATGACCTCGCTCGCCGTGACCCGCGAGCGCGAGCGCGGGACCATGGAGAACCTGCTCGCGACGCCGGTCACGCCGCTCGAGGTGATGATCGGCAAGCTGCTGCCGTTCATCGGCGTCGGCCTGATCCAGGTGACGGTGATCGTCTCAGCCGCGCTCGTCCTGTTCGGCGTGCCGATGCTGGGCAGCCTCACGGCGCTCGGCATCGGCCTGCTGCTGTTCATCTCGGCCAATCTCGCCGTGGGCTTCCTGTTCAGCACGCTCGCCGGGAACCAGCTCCAGGCGATGCAGATGTCGTTCTTCTTCTTCCTGCCCTCGATCCTGATGAGCGGGTTCATGTTCCCGTTCCGCGGCATGCCGCAATGGGCCCAGATCATCGGCGAGGCGCTGCCGCTCACCCATTTCCTGCGGATCGTCCGCGGCGTCATGCTCAAGGGCAACGGATTCGTCGAGGCGTGGCCCAATCTCTGGCCGCTCGCGCTGTTCCTGGTCGCCATCGCTGCGCTGGCGGTTGCGCGCTACCAGCGCACCCTGGACTAGCGCTTTACCCGACCGCCTCGGTTCTAGGCCGCGCGCTTGCGCGCCATGGCGGCGAGTGCCCGGC
>JBFWWD010000105.1:0-17431 GCA_050246385.1 Geminicoccaceae bacterium | reverse complement strand
CCCCGGGCGCGTGATAGCAACCCGCATGCGCGGGCCGACTTCGCGCACCGGCCTCGCGCGAGGGAGAACGCAGTGTGACGGCGCTGCCTGCAGCACCACTGTCGGCGGAGGGGTCCGCCGCGAAGCTCGACGGCGTTCGCGCGCTCGTCGCCGCCGAGCTGGACGAGGTCAACCGCATCATCCTCGACCGGATGCAGAGCGAGGTCAGCCTCATCCCCGAGATGGCCCGCCACATCATCGCCGCCGGCGGCAAGCGCGTCCGCCCGATCCTGACGCTGCTCTCCGCCCGGCTCTGCGGCTATCGCGGCACGCGCCAGCTCGCGCTGGCGGCCTGCGTCGAGTTCATCCACACCGCCACGCTGCTGCACGACGACGTGGTCGACGACAGCGGGCTGCGGCGCGGCTCCGCCACCG
This sequence comes from Geminicoccaceae bacterium, assembly GCA_050246385.1. Classification (GTDB taxonomy): domain Bacteria; phylum Pseudomonadota; class Alphaproteobacteria; order Geminicoccales; family Geminicoccaceae; genus Benzoatithermus. The sequence goes on along the minus strand of JBFWWD010000105.1, from coordinate 17,017 downwards.
CCAACGCGGTGTGGGGCAACAAGGCGCCGGTGCTCGTCGGCGATTTCCTGTTCAGCCGCGCGTTCCAGCTCATGGTCGCGGACGGCAGCCTGCGCGTGCTGGAGATCCTGTCCAACGCCTCGGCCGTGATCGCCGAGGGCGAGGTGCAGCAGATGATCACCTCGAACGACACGACCACCGGCGAGCAGGCCTATCTCAAGGTCATCTCGGCCAAGACCGGCGCCTTGTTCCGCGCCGCCTGCCAGATCGGCGCCGTCGTCGCCGAGCGGCCGGAGGGCGAGGAGGAGGCGCTCGCGGCCTATGGCGACCATCTGGGCATCGCGTTCCAGCTGGTCGACGACGCGCTCGACTACAGCGCCCGCGAGGCGCTGCTCGGCAAGACGGTCGGCGACGATTTCCGGGAAGGCAAGATCACCCTGCCGGTGCTGCTCGCCTTCGCCCGCGGCGGCGAGAGCGAGCGCGCCTTCTGGCGCCGGACGCTCGAGGATCTCGACCAGCACGAGGGCGACCTCGATCGCGCCCAGGAGCTGATCGCCCGCCACGGCGCGATCGACGCCACCGTGGCACGCGCCGAGGCCTACGCCCAGCGCGCCCGACAGAGCCTCGCCCCGTTCCCCTATTCGCGCGCCAAGCAGGCGATGCTCGACCTGCTCGATTTCTGCACCGGCCGCGCCTACTGAGCCCCGGGCGGGCTTGCGCGAACGCACGGCCGTCACTATAGAAGCGGCCGCACGATCGGAGTGTAGCTCAGCCTGGTAGAGCACAGCGTTCGGGACGCTGGGGTCGCAGGTTCGAATCCTGCCACTCCGACCATCCATCCCGCCTCAACCGACCCTTAACCTGCCTGCGCCAAGATGCCGGACACGGTTCCGGCACGCGATGGCGGCATGCAGGCAGATTCGAGTTCGCTCCCTGCGCTCGGCGCGAGGCTCGCGCGTCACGCCTCCGCGCGGGTGATCGCGACGCTCGCGGCCCTGGTCGGCCTCTCCCTGCTGTTCAGCGTGTTCGCGGTCCAGCGCCTCGTCGAACGACAGGCCGTGCTGCAGTGGGAAGCGGAGGCGCGCGCCCTGGCGCAGGGCATCCGTTCCCTCGGGCGCGCGCTCGCCGACGAGGCCCGGGACTATGGCTGGTGGGACGATGCCGTCCGCCACCTCGTCATCGAGCCCGATCCGGCCTGGGCCGACGCCAATGTCGGCCGCTACATCCACGACAGCTTCGGCTACGAGGTCTCGGTCGTGCTCGACGGTGCCGGCCTGCCGACCTTCGGCCAGATCGACGGCGAGCGCGGCGCTGCCGACGCCATGGCACGGCTGGGTCCGGATCTGCCGCGGCTCGCGCGCCAGGTCACGGGCCAGGACGGCGCGAGCGAGCCCGCGACGGCGTTCGCCGTCCTGAGCGGTGCGGACGGGCTCTATGCGGTGGCCGCGGCGCCGATCGTGCCGAGCGCGGACTCCACACTCGCGCGCCCGCGGGCACCGGAGGCCGCGCTGATCTTCGCCAAGCGCCTCGACGCCGTCCTGCTGCGCCGCCTGGAGCAGGATTTCGGGCTCCATGACCTCGCGCTGGTGCCGCAGCGCCCGCAGGGCATGGCTCCGGCCGTGGCGCTGCCCGGCCTCGGCCTGACGCCGGCGGCCTACCTGAACTGGTCCACGAGCGAACCGGGCCGCGAGCAGCTGCTGCTGGTGCTGCCGGCACTGCTCGGCGCGATCCTGTTCTGCGGCTTCGTCGCGCTCCTGGTCGGTGCCCGCGACCGGGCGCATCGCGAGATCAGCGACAGCGAGGCACGGTTTCGCGACGTCGCCGAGACCGCCGCGGACTGGATCTGGGAGACGGACCGGGAGCAACGGCTCACCTTCGTCTCCGAGGCGTGCCGACGTTCGCTCGAGGTCGAGCCGCGAGATCTGCTCGGGCGTCGCCTCCCGGACATTCTCGAGCCGTTCCCCACGCCCGCGACCAAGATGCTGGCATTCGCCGATCTCACGGCCCACGGCCCGTTCGGGCCGGCGATGTTCCGCGCCCGATCGTCGGGCGGTGCCGTCCGCGTGCTGCGGGTCGCGGGCAAGCCGGTGCATCGCGACCGGGTGCTGATCGGCCATCGCGGCATCGCCACCGACGTCACGGCCGAGGTGGGCGCGCTCGAGCGCGCCCGCTATCTCGCCCATCACGATGCCCTCACCGGGCTCGCCAACCGCGTCCTGCTGCAGGAGCGCCTGGAGGAGATCGCGGCCCGCAGCCAGCGACGGGCCATCGCCGCCGCCGTGCTGTGCCTGGATCTGGACGGCTTCAAGGCGATCAACGACACGATGGGGCATGCCGCCGGCGACCGGCTGCTCGTCGAGTGCGGCGAGCGCCTGCGCCAATGCGTGCGAGCCAGCGACACGGTCGCCCGTCAGGGGGGCGACGAGTTCGCCATCCTGCAGAGCGACGTCGGCCGGCCCGCCGAGATCGAGAGCCTGTGCCGGCGTGTGGTCGATGCGGTCGCGATGCCGTTCGATCTCGGCGGGCAGCCGGCCCAGGTGACGGTGAGCATCGGCATTGCCGTCATGCCGGAGGACGGGCATGACGCGGATCACCTCCTGCAGCGGGCCGACATGGCGCTCTACCGCGCCAAGAGCGGCGGCCGGAACCAGTTCTGCTTCTACGAGCCCGGGATGGACCGGCAGCTGCGCGAGCGGCGCGAGGCGGAGGCGGAGCTGCGGGCCGCCCTGGTCCAGGGCGGGCTGCAGCTGCTGTACCAGCCGCAGGTCGACTGCGCCAGCGGCGAGCTCGTCGGGCTCGAGGCGCTGCTGCGCTGGCACCATCCACGGCGCGGCACGCTCCTGCCGGCCGAGATCATCCCGCTGGCCGAGGAGACCGGCATCATTCACGCGCTCGGCGCGTGGGTGCTGCGCACGGCCTGCCGCGACGCGTTGGGCTGGGGCAATCTCAAGGTCTCGGTCAACGTGTCGCCGGTGCAGTTCCGTCATCCGGACTTTCCCGGCCAGGTGACGGCCGCGCTGACCGAATCGGGGCTGGCGCCCGACCGCCTGGAGCTCGAGGTCACCGAAGGGCTCCTGGTGCACGACACGGGAGCCGCCCTGGCGACGCTGGCCGAGCTCAAGGCCATGGGCACGCGGATCACCATGGACGATTTCGGCACCGGCTATTCCAGCCTCGCCTACCTGCACCGCTTCCCGTTCGACAAGATCAAGATCGACCGCTCGTTCATCCGCCAGCTCGGCGGCAGCCCGAACACGCGCGACATCGTCCGCGCCATGGTCCAGCTCGGCCGCAGCCTCGCCGTGCCGGTCTGCGCCGAGGGGGTGGAGACGGCCGGCCAGCTCGCCCAGCTCAGGGACGAGGGTTGCCAGGAGGTGCAAGGCTACCTGTTCGCGCACCCCGTACCGTCCGGGTCGGTCGCGGCGCTGATGGCGGGATGGTGCGGCGAGACGGTGCGCCGGCCGGTCCGGTTGCTGGCGCCGGGTGCCGCAAGCCCTGCCGCCTGACCCGCCGCGGCCATGACCACCGCATTGCGGAGCCCATGCCCGGGAGTATCGCGCCGGCCCGCGGCCCCGGGGACCTGCATCGGCGTGAGCCGGGTCTGCGGATCGATCAGCACGAGCGAGTTCGGTTGCCGTCGAGCGTGGCCTCCACGTCACTCACGCCGACCGCCGCCACGACCGACCGGGACGATCGGCAGCGTCGCGAGATGCTCCGCCTCGATCGCCCGAAGCGGCGTACGGGCGAGCATGTCGGCGCCGCCTCCCGGACCGAACGGGATGACGAACTCGACCTGACGCGCAGGAGCCCATTCTGCTCCGGTAGCCACCGCGGCGCCCGGCAGCCCGCAGAGCGCCAACCAGGTTCCGACCCGGGCCCGACCGGCCATCGGCCACCTTCCCACGTTCGCGCGGGAAGACTCCGGAGCAGATCAATCGGCTTCAGGCCGGACCCTGCTCACCGCTCCCCGCCTGCCAGACGCTCGAGCGCCTCGCCCTGCACGGCGAAGGCCTTGAGGTCCTCCTCGCTCGCGCCGAACCCGCGATAGAAGGTCAGGGCCTCCTGGTTCCAGGCCTTCGCGGTCCACCAGAGGAAGGTGCGGCCCTCCGCCCTGGCCGTGGCGGCGAGAGCGCGCATCAGAGCTCGGCCGACGCCATGCCCGCGCGCGCTGTCGCGGACAAAGAGATCGTAGAGAAAGAACCCCGGCTCACCGGCCTCCGTCGACCAGGTCGGATGGAACAGCGCATAGCCGACGACAGCGCCGTCCCGCTCGGCGAGGAGCGCCGCGAACTCCGGCGCGAGGCCGAAGCCGCCGCGCCGCACCGCCTCGGCGGTGACGCGACCCGTCTCCTCGCCCTGATGCGCGTTCAGCTCGTCGATCAGCCCGGTCAGGAGCCCGGCGTCCTCGGCCGTGGCACGGCGGACGGCGACCTGGCCTGCGGGCGCACTCACGCCGGCCTGGCCGAGACGACGGTGAGGCCCGGCCCGGTGCGGCTTTCGCCGCCGGAGCCGAGCGCGCAGTAGAGCGAGGTGCCGGGAACGAGCGCCGGCATCAGGGCGGCGGCGAAGCCGGGCGGCAGGGTCAGCCGGTCCAGCGCGTCCGAGCGCGTGGCCGGCGCCTTCGCCCCGAACAGCCCGACCTCGGTCCAGACCGGCGCGCCGCCGGTCGTGCGCCGCTCGAGCATGAGGTAGATCGCCGGCAGGACCGGCTCGTCGGGACGGGCGAAGCGCGCGGCCGCCCGGCCGATCTCCATCCCGTTGCGGAAGGCGTAGCAGCGCCCGTCGGCGATGCTCACCAGGAGACTGAGCGGCCCGGCGGGCGCGCGCTCCGGCTCCCAGACATGGTCGCCCGCAGGGGCCGGCAGCTCGCCGCCCGGCTGCAGAAGGCCCGGGCGGGCGAGCTGGCTCGGCACCCGATGCTCGTCGGCGATCACCACGGTCGTGCCGACCTCGGTGACGCCGTAGAGCAGCTCGGCGAACGCCAGCGGCAGGTGCACGCAGCCGTGGCTGCTCGGATAGCCGGGCACGATCCCCGCATGCAGCGCCACGCCGTCCCAGGTCAGGCGCTCGGTGTAGGGCATCGACGCCTCGTCATAGGTCGTCGAATGATGCACCCGCGCCTTCTGCAGGATGGTGAACACGCCGGTCGGCGTCGGGTAGCCGGGGCGCCCGGTGCTGACCCGCGCGATGCCGATCTCGAGGCCGTTGCGGTAGATCCGGGCGATCTGCTCGGTGAGGCCCACCAGGACCAGGACCGGCCCCTTCGGCGCCACCTCCGGCTGCCAGGCGAAGCCGTCCGGCGGCAGCAGCGAGGGCTCGGGCAGGATCGGCAGCACGGCGAGAGCCGGTGTGGCAGCAGCGAGGCCGAGCCCGGTCAGCACGGTCCGGCGCGATGCCTGCAGGATGATGCTCCCGGCCACCGACGCCGCCTCAGACGGGCAATGTGTAGGCGGTCTTCACGCTGGTGTAGAACTCGACCGCATAGGCGCCCTGCTCGCGCGGGCCGTAGGAGCTGCCCTTCCGGCCGCCGAACGGGACGTGATAGTCGACGCCGGCGGTCGGCAGGTTGACCATGACCATCCCGGCCTCGCTGTGGCGCTTGAAGTGCTGGGCGTACTTCAGCGAGCCGGTGCAGATGCCGGCGGACAGGCCGAACGGCGTGTCGTTGGCGACGGCCAGCGCCTCGTCATAGCCCTTGGCCCGGATCACGGTGGCGACCGGCCCGAAGATCTCCTCGCGGTTGATGCGCATCGTGTTGGAGGTCTCGGTGAACAGCGCCGGCTGGAGATAGAAGCCCGGCGCCTCGCGGTTCAGCCGCTCGCCGCCCCAGGCCAGGACCGCTCCCTCCTCGCGCCCGACGCCGATGTAGCGCAGATCCTGCTCGAGCTGCTTCTCGTCGACCACCGGGCCGATCTGGGTGCCCGCCTTGAGCGCGTCGTCGACCACCAGCCCGCGCATCGCCTCGGTCGCCGCGGCGACGAAGCGGTCGTGGATGCCCTCGGTGACGATGATCCGCGAGCTCGCCGTGCAGCGCTGGCCGGTGGAGAAGAAGCCGCTCTGGACCGCGCAGTTGACGGCGACGCCCAGATCGGCGTCGTCCAGCACCACCAGCGGGTTCTTGCCGCCCATCTCGAGCTGGAACTTCTTCATGCCCGCGGCGCACTTCGCGGCCACCAGCCGCCCGGTCTCGACCGAGCCCGTGAAGCTGACGGCGGCGACGTCCGGCGAGGCGAGGATCGCCTCGCCCACGACCGAGCCGCGACCCATGACCAGATTGAACACGCCCGCCGGCAGGCCCGACCGGCCGATGATGTCGGCCAGCGCCCAGGCCGAGCCGGGCACGAGATCGGCCGGCTTGTGGACGACGCAGTTGCCGAACGCCAAAGCGGGGGCGATCTTCCAGGCCGGGATCGCGATCGGGAAGTTCCAGGGCGTGATCAGCCCGACCACGCCGACCGGCTCGCGGGTGATCTCGACCGTGATGCCGGGGCGGACCGAGGGCAGCACCTCGCCCGCCAGCGACAGGGCCCGCCCGGCGAAATATTTGAAGATCTGCCCCGCCCGCGCGACCTCGCCCACGCCCTCGGGCAGGGTCTTGCCCTCCTCGCGCGAGAGCAGCCGGCCCAGCTCGTCCTTGCGCGCCAGGATCTCGGTGCCGATCCGGTCCAGCGCGTCCGCGCGCTGCTGCGGGGTCGAGACCGCCCAGCCGGGCAACGCCGCCCTGGCCGCGGCGATGGCCGCCTGCGCCTGCGCCGCGTCCGCCTGCGCATACTCGCCGACCACGTCGCGCGTGTCGGACGGGTTGATGTTCCGCGTGACGCTCGCGCCTTCCAGCCATTCGCCACCGATGAGGTTGCGGTGCAGCATGATCGGGGCTCCCTGCGGGGTCGTCGTCCAGGCCGCGGACCATAGCGGCGCGGCGCGGCGCGGCAAGACCGTAGGCGGGCGAGCGGCTTGCCCGCCCCGGCGGGCGGGACTATTGCCACGGAGCGGCGGCGAGGCGGGGAACGCGCGATGAGGCTCGGCGGGATCGTGATCGGGGTGGCGGCGGCAAGCGTCGTGGCGAGCGCTGCCCTGGCCCAGGACCCGACCGCGACGCTGGCGGACACGGTCCGCGACCGCGGCCACCCATGCGCCAAGCCGGTCTCGTCCGAGCGCGACCCGAACGCCAGCCGCCCCGACGAAGCCGTCTGGATTCTCACCTGCAGCGACGCGCGCTACCGGATCCGCTATCCGGGCGACACCGCCCCGCAGGTCGAGCGGATCGACTGAAGCCACAAGCAAGGGAGGCCGACATGCCCGAAACCATGGGCGAATACCTGATCCATGACCGCGCGTTCGGAAATCTGATCGGCGGCAACATGCGCCTGCTCAAGCTGTGGACCGGATCGGCCTGGGCCGAGGGCCCGGTCTATTTCCGCGACGGCGACTTCCTGCTGTTCAGCGACATCCCCAACAACCGCATCATGCGCTTCGTGCCGGACCATACCGGCCTGCAGGGCACGGTCAGCGTCTACCGCCAGCCCTGCAACAACACCAACGGCCACACCCGCGACCTGCAGGGCCGGCTGATCTCCTGCGAGCATGGCGGAAGGCGCGTGTCGCGCACCGAGCTGGACGGCCGGGTGACCACGCTGGTCGACAGCTACAACGGCAAGCGGCTCAACTCGCCCAACGACGCGGTGGTCAAGTCCGACGGCACGGTCTGGTTCACCGACCCGTCCTACGGCATCCTCTCCGACCTCGAGGGTTGGCAGGGCGAGCCGGAATATGGCGGCTGCCACGTGTTCTGCTTCGATCCGGACAGCGGCGAGCTGCGCGTCGCCTCGGACGATTTCGTCAAGCCGAACGGCATCGCCTTCTCGCCCGACGAGAAGATCCTCTACATCGCCGACACGGGTGCTTCCCACGATCCCGACGGCCCGGCCCACATCCGCGCCTTCGACGTCAGCGACAAGGGCAAGCTCAAGCGGAGCCGCGTGTTCGCCACCTGCGACGTCGGCCTGTTCGACGGCTTTCGCGTCGACACCGCCGGCCGGGTCTGGTCGAGCGCAGGCGACGGCGTGCACTGCTACGCACCGAACGGCGACCTTCTGGGCAAGATCCTGGTGCCGGAGGTGGTGAGCAACGTCTGCTTCGGCGGCGTGAAGAAGAACCGCCTCTACATCTGCGGCACCACCAGCCTTTATGCCGTGCTGACGCACGTCAACGGGGCGCAGGTGCCGTAGACGACTGCTTTGTGTCGTGCCGCGCCTAGGCGGCGATGGGCTCGACGTCCTCGCCGACATGGGCGCGCCGTGCCATCGCCAGGTCGTGGCTGGTCTGCAGGCCGAGCCACATCTCGGCGCTGGTGCCGAGCGCCCTGCCGAGGCGCAAGGCCGTGTCGGCGGTGATGCCACGCCGGCCGGCCACGATCTCGGCGAGCCTTGTCTGCGGCACGCGCATCGCCTTGGCCAAGGCGTAGGCGGTGACGCCGGCCTGCTCGAGCCAGTCGCGGACATGCTCACCGGGATGGATCGGCGGCAGGTCCTCGGCGCCGGGCTCGACGAGATCGGCAAAATCGACCCGCCCGGCCCGCAAATCCTCCATGGTGACGACCATCTGCTCTCGCTCCTGGTGATAGTCGCAGAACTCGACCCGCTCTGCGTCACCGTCATGCCAGACAAAGCAGATGCGGAATTGGTCGTTGACCTTGATGGCCCATTGTCCGGCCCGCTCCCGCTCGAGCATATGCAGCTGGTCTTTCGGGTAACGCCTCAGCTCGTCGAGTGTCTTTGCCTCGTGCAGCCGCTCGAGCTTCCGCCGCGCCACCTTCGCCAGATCGGCCGGGACGCCTTTGAGGACCTTGCCCGCGAACAGGGCGGCGGTACGGCGGTCGCGGAAGCCCCTGATCACACGTCCACGATATCGCGCGGCGTTACTAACGGCAAGCGGTAGTAGCACCGATGCGGACGGCGATGAGAGCTGCGCCGATACTCGCCCGAGCATCCCGGTGGCTCGGACCGCGAGCCTCTGATAGGCTCGGCGGAGGAGGTGCGATGACGCCCACCGTTAAGGAGCTGCGCGACGCGCTCATGGAGGCGGGCGCGAGCCCGGCCAAAGCCGACGCCGCGGTCGAGGCCGTGCTCGATCGGCACGATCGGGCCGAGCTGGCGACCAAGTCCGATCTGAAGACCGGGCTGGCCGAGTTGGAGACGCGGGTCGTGCGCGAGCTGCGCGATCAGGTCTGGCAATTCGTCGGCGTCAGCGCCGCCATCGTCCCGGTCGTGGTTGCGGCGATCAAGCTCCTGCCGTGACCCGGTTTGAAGCTGCGCGATGCGCTGGCTCACGCGGTTGCCAAGTCCGATCTGGCGGACAAGGCGGCCGAGGCGGTGATTGACCGCGGCGGGCGCCAGAACCTGGTCACCAAAGCGGATCTCTACCAAGCATTGCTGATCCAGACAGGGGTGACGGTCGGGCTGATCGCCACCCTGCTCAAGCTGCTCCCGTAACGCTGCTCCAGCAGCCGAAGTCGATGACCGCCCTCACGCGAACACGAAATCCGTCTGGTCGAGGTCGGCGGCGATGAAGCTGGTCAGGTTGAGCACCGCGGGGCCGCCTGCCCCGCCGGCGGCGGCGCCGAGGTTTACCACCGTGTCGAGGCCGACCTGGGCGATGTTGCCGGCCGACAGGTCGCCGAAGCCGTCGATGCCGGCGAAGCCCCGTAGGTCGATTCTCTCCTTGCCGGTCCCATCGCTGACAGCGTCTTCCTGAAGACGGCACTTTCCTGCCTCTTGGCAGAGCTTCGGTCTGGTCCGGTTCGTCATGTAGAGGCTCTCGGCCATGACGGCGCGTTCAGTTGGGGCGCCGCGATGGCCGCGAGTCGACCGGTCCGATACCGTCAGCGGGTCAGCGACGCCGTCCTCCTGCCCGCGCGACGCTCGAGCAGCTCGGACAGCCTGAGCCGCCAGGACTGCGCGCTCGCAAGCGGATGGCGCCGCGCGGTTGCGACAGTCGACATCGCCGTCTTGGCCCGATACTCTCCGACACGCTGCAGCAGGAAATCCTCCTCGGGATCATTGGTATCGGGATTGAAGTTGAAGCCGAGCAGATCGCCCCGGTCGTTCAGGTCATAGATAATCGTCACCCGTCCCGCCGGCAGGTTGTCGGTGATGTCGGCCAAGTTGAGACGCACCCCGGGACGGGGCACGATGTAGCTGTCCCCGTCGTTCGTCGAGGTGAGGACGATCAGGCCGGGCTCGTTCCACAGCAGATTGTCGCTACGGGTCGGAAATTCCGTGGTTCCCTCGACGAGGTAGGTCTGGAACGGGTTGCCGGGCCGGTTGCGCCACACTCCGACGACCTGCAGCGCTCCGAGGAAGACGGAGAAGGAGTAGCCGAGCACATCACCGTGGTTGTTGATCCTCTTGCCCCAGGAGATCGTCTCGGTCGGCCGCGGATCGAGCAATGTCTTGACCCCGGACGGACTACGACGGAAAGCGCGGGTATCCGGGTTGAAACGGCTGGAACCGGGCTGCACGTAAGTTCCGCCGATTACTCCGAAGTTGTTGATACTCGGGTCAGCGAGTACCTCGCCAGGTCCAAAGTCCACCCGCTTCATGTTTCCGCGCCAATGCAGATAGTAGGGAAAACCCGTTCCGTCAAAGGAGGAGACGAACGCGATCCCCGTGTTGGTGAGCTGGAAGACGAAGCTGAACACATCGTTAGGCAGTGGCGGCAGCAGCTTGATCCCGCCGCTGCGGAACAGCGCCGCCTGAGCCACGAAGTTAGCGCAGTCACGCCAGACCAGCCCGCCGACGGTCCCGAGGTCGTTGGCGGTTGTGGCCCCGCCGCCATCGACCAGCACTCGCACCCGGCCGTCCTGCCAGACGGCGACGGCGGGCGAGCAGCCGTCGGCGTCGTCGACGGTCCCATAAACCCTGCCACTGTCGACGATCTTGGCACCGGTGAAGGAGGTGAATCCGTCCGGCAGGATGGCCTGATCCAGTGAAACATAGTGATAGCGGTATCGGAACTTCTCTTGCTCGTGAGCGCCGACAACGGCGCTGCACCCAATCATGAGGAACATGATCAACACGAGAGAGCGAACGTACGTGTGCATGACCGTCTCCCACTGGACTTGACTTGTCGATCGGGCTCAGGCGGCGCCACCCTCCACGTCGGCAGTCAGTCGCTCACCGGCGGTGCGGGTGGCGCCGCCAGCGAGCGATGCCACGCGGCCGCTACGGACGGGTGGCGCTGAAGCTGAAGTCGACGCCCTCGTCGGCGAAGCCGCCGCCCGCGAGGTTCCGGACGGCAAACGAGCCGCCGATCCGGTCGATCGTGCCGACGCGTGAGGCGTGCGCCTCGTAGAGCTGGGAGGGCACGCCGGCGCTGGCCGTGCCCGCCCACAGGAGCGACAGCACCGTGGCGGCCAGCACGACGATAGCCGCGCTAAATCGACGATCGCTTTTCATTGCTGCCCCCTGAGACGCGGCATGATTCGACTTCAATTCGACAGTCGGAGATTTCAGCCTGATCTGCGCGATGACGGTACCATTTCGGGGAGCGGTCCGCGTCAGCCGTTCGGGTGACGCGGAGAGTGACATGACGGCGAAACTTGCGTAACGATAATGACAGAATGTCCATGATTTTGTTCGAGTGCTCCGCGCACAATCGAAAAGATACCAAGAGGCATAATGTTCAACTCGCAGGAACTGCTGGTGCTGATCGAGGCCATCTATGCCGGCATCCTCGACCCAGCCGCGTGGGAGGCGGCACTCGTTGGGCTGTGCCGGGCGTTTGGCGGCGCGGGTGCGGCGCTGAACCTCCAGGGCGCAGCGAGCGAGGAGACGGAGAGCCTCACCCTCGTCGGGATCGATGAGAGCTACAGGCACACTTACGCCGAGCTGACGCGGCTGCCGGACATGGTCAACGCCTTTCGCGCGGTGGCCGAGAATGCGGCTTTGGGCGCGCTCACTGCTGAAGAGATGGCACTGGCCGCGCCGGATTACGACAAGTCACGCTTCTATGCCGAATGGTTGAGGCCGCAGCGGACCCTGGACCTGATCGCGGCGCCCCTCATGCCCGGCCCGGGGATCGTCGGCGGGTTCTTCGTGGGACGGTTGGGGCCGCCGGGCCAATACGGAGACCTGGAGCTTGGCGTCTTACGGCTACTTCGGCCTCACCTGCTCCGTGCTGTTCAGGTGCGACGGCGGCTCAATGGCTTTGTGGCGGTTGCGCGGGATGCGTTGGCGGCGCTCGACTTGATCGACCAGGGCGTGGTGCTGGTCGATGCCGGGGCTGGAATCACTCACGCCAACCGGGCCGCCGAGGCGGCGCTGGGCCGCAAGGACGGGCTCGGCGCGACGTGCTCGGTGCTCGCCTGCGATCACGCCGACGACACCGCCACGCTGCGGCGGCTGGTGGGCGAGGCCTCCGCGAGGACGCCACTCCGACCCGCTGGGCCGCTGGCGGTGCGGCGGCGCTCCGGCCGGCGGCCCCTGTCGGTGCTGGTCGCTCCGTTGCGCGGCGAGCCGCCCGTGCCGACCGGCCGCAGCGTCACGGCGATAGTGCTGATCGCCGACCCCGAGGCCGCGGTGCCGGAGGCGGGCGCTGCCCTGCGTGCGACCTACGGCCTGACGGCGGCCGAGGCCCGGGTGGCGGCGGCGCTGCTGAAGCACGAGCGCCTGGCCGACGTGGCCGCGAGCCTCGGCGTCAGCGTCCACACCGTCCGCACGCTCCTGCAACGGGCGTTCGACAAGACCGACACGCACCGCCAGGCCGAGCTCGTACGGCTGATGCTGGCGCATCGCGTCTCCGGTGGCGGCGCTACTCCTGCGCCGGCTTCTTCAGCTCGTACCAGTCCTGCGCCGTGACATACCAGTCGCCGTGCATGCGGGCGACCGGGCGGTAATGGGCCGGCAGCACGCGCAGCGTCTGCGGGTCGATGCAGGCGGCGCGGACGTGCATGTGGACGACCTCGGCGAAGACGATGCAGCGGCCGGGGAATTCGACCGTGCGCTCCAGGCGGCACTCGAACGCGACGGGCGCCTCGGCGATGCGGCCGGGGCGGACCGCGACCGACGGCAGCAGCGTCAGGCCGGCCAGCTCGGTCTCGTCGATCTCGGGCGGGTGGTCGACCGAGCAGGCGACCATCTGCCGGGCAATGGGGGCATCGACCAGGTTGACCACCAGCTCGCCCGTGTCGCGGATGTTGCGGGTGGTGTCCTTCGGCCCGTGCGGCCGGTCCTGCAGGCCCAGGATCAGCAAAGGCGGGGTCTGGGCGAAGACGTTGAAGAAGCTCATCGGCGCCGCGTTCGGCACGCCGTCCAGGCCCTGCGTGGTGACCAGCGCTATCGGCCGCGGGCCGACGAAGCTGCACAAGAGCTTGTAGCGCAGCGGAGCGTCGATGGCGGTGAAGTCGAACTCCATCCCCCTGCCCTACCGCCTGCGGCTCGCTGCCCATGGCGCCACGACCGCCGCCGCGTCGTCCTCGAGCAGGGGGCCCACCACCTCGAGCCTGCGCTCGCCCGCGGCCAGCACCGCCCGGCTCGGCAGATGCAGGGCCTCGGGCGAGCCGCGCAGCACCTCGCCGTAGAGCCGGGCGTTGGAGAGGCCGAACACCAAGCGGCCGATGCCGCTCCAGTAGACCGCACCGGCGCACATGGCGCAGGGCTCGGTGCTGGCATAGAGGGTGGCCCCGGCCAGGAGCGCCGCAGGCTGCTCGCCCAGCCGGCGGATCAGGTTCAGCTCGGCATGGGCGGTGCAGTCGGCGGTGGTGACGACGCTGTTGCCCGCTTCGGCGAGCGGGATGCCGGTGGCGTCGACCAGCACAGCACCATAGGGCTGGTCGCCGCGCGCCGCGGCGGCATGGGCGGCCTCGAAGCTCACGCGCAACCAGCGCTCATCCTCGTTCATGGTACCTACCCGCCCAGATAGAGCTTCCTGATGTGATCATTGTCCATGAGATCGGCCGACGGGCCTTTCAGACCGACCTTGCCGGTCTCCAGCACATAGGCGTACTGCGAGACCTTGAGCGCCATGCGCGAGTTCTGCTCGACCAGGATGACCGAGACCTTCTCCTCCCGGTTCACCTCCGTCACCAGCCGCGCGATCTCGCGCACCACCATGGGAGCGAGGCCAAGCGACGGCTCGTCGAGCAGCAGCAGCCGCGGCCGCGCCATCAGCGCCCGGCCAACCACCACCATCTCCTGCTCGCCGCCGGACAGCGTGCCGGCCTGCTGGTTCATGCGCTCCTTCACGCGCGGGAAGCGGGTGAAGATCTTGTCGAGGTCGGATTTTATTCCTGCCTTGTCCGAGCGCAGATAGGCGCCCATGAGCAGATTGTCCTTGACCGACATGAACGGGTAGACGTGCCGCCCCTCGGGCACCATGGCGATGCCGCGCGCCACGATCTTGGCGGCGGGCAGCTGGTCGATGCGCTCGCCCTCGAACCAGACCTCGCCCTGGCTCGGCTTCTTCAGGCCGGTGATCGCGCGCAGGGTCGTGGTCTTGCCGGCGCCGTTCGAGCCGATCAGCGAGACGACCTGGCCCTGCTCCAGCCGGATCGAGACGTCGCGCAGCGCCATGACCTTGTCGTAGCGGACCGAGATGTTCCTGGCCTCGAAGTACATGCCGAACCTCCCGCTCAGTGCCCCAAGGTCTCGTCCTCGCGGCCGAGATAGGCCTCGATCACCTTCTCGTCCTCGCGGATCTCGGCCGGCGTGCCCTCGGCGATCTTGCTGCCGAAGCTGATCACCACGATCCGGTCGCTGATCCGCATCACCGCCGACATGTCGTGCTCGACCAGGAGCACGGTGATGCCGCGCTGGCGGATGCCCTTGACCATGGTCACCGCCCGGTCGGTCTCCTCCGGGTTCATGCCGGCGAACGGCTCGTCGAGCAGCAGCACCTTGGGCTCGGCCGCCATGGCGATCGCGATGCCGAGTGCCCGCAGATAGCCGTGCGGCAGGTTGCGCGCCTTCTCGTGCATGACATGGCCGAGGCCGAGATAGGTCAGGATCTCGGCCGAGCTGTCGCGGAAGCGCCGCTCGTCGGCGCGCGCGGTCGGGCTCGAGAAGTAGACGCCTGGAATCGAGGCCTGGAGCCGCAGGTGGTGCGCCACCACGACGTTCTCCAAAGCGGTCATCTCCTTGAAGACCGTGGTCTCCTGGAAGGTGCGCACGACGCCCCGGCGGGCGACCAGATGCGGCTGGGCGCCGCTGATCCGCTCGCCGTTGAACAGCACCTCGCCGTTGGTCGGGGCGAGGAACGAGCCGATCAGCTTGAACAGGGTGCTCTTGCCGGCGCCGTTCGGGCCGATCACCGAGAGGATCTCGCCCTCCTCGACGTCGAAGCTGACATCGTTGACCGCGACCAGGCCGCCGAAGCGCTTGGTCAGGTGCTGCACGCTGAGCAGGCTCATCGGCCGTCTCCCGAGCGGCCGGCGAACAGGCGGCCGAGGCTGAGCAGCCCGTTGGGCAGGAACAGCATCACCGCGATCATCAAGACGCCGTAGAGCAGCGCCTGGTATTCCTGCAGCGACCCCAGGGCCTCGAAGGCGATCACCAGCAGGAAGGCGCCGACCACCGGCCCGAGCACGAAGTCGAGACCGCCCAAAAAGCAGTAGAGCATGAAGTTGATCGAATCGGCGACGGTGTAGCTGGCCGGGTAGATGTTCTGGTGGAAGGCGGCGAAGAAGGCGCCGGCGATCCCACCCATGCCGGAGCAGAAGGCGAAGGCGAGCACCCGGTAGCGGGCGACGTCGATGCCGATGCTGGAGGCCAGCTCCTCGTTCTGACGCAGCGAGCGGAACACCCAGCCGAGCCGGCTGTTCGCCAGCCGCCAGACCGCGACGAGGCCGAGGACGAGCAGCACGGCGGCGAGGACGAAGAAGGCGACCGGGCTGTCGATCCCGGCCGGGCGCGGGATGTTGACGATGCCGGAAGCACCCTGGGTGAAGTCGCCGCCGTTGAGGAACGCCAGCCGCACCGCCTCGGTCAGGCTCAGCGTGACCATGGCGAAGTAGACACCCTTGAGGCGCAGGATCGGCCAGCCGATCAGGGCGCCGACGCCCGCCGCGACCGCGGCCGAGAGCGGCAGGCAGAGCCACCAGGACAGGCCGTAGCGCGTCGACAGGATGGCGGTGGTGTAGCCGCCGATCATGGCGAAGGCGCCCTGGGCGATGTTCACCCGCCCGATCGAGAAGGTGACCCAGACGCCGAGGCTGGCGAAGCTCAGGACCGAGGCGTTGGTCAGCACGTTCAGGTAGTAGGGGTGGTCGCCGAGCAGGACCGGGACCAGCACGACGAAGGCAATGGCGGCGACCGCGGCGGCGAGGATGCCGGCCGGGCTGGCGACGGGCGTCGCGGTCCCCGCGGTCGAGAGCGCCGAAGTCGGCATGGCGTGGCTCCCTTCTTGTTGGCGGTGGGACGCGAGGCGGGTCAGCCCCAGGGCTTGCCCATGATCCCCTGCGGCCGGAAGATCAGGAACACGATCAGGGCGACGACGATCAGCAGGTAGGTGACCGAGCCCGGGAACAGCGCCGTGCCGATCGCCTCGATGAAGCCCAGCGCCACCGCACCCAGGATCGCCCCGGCGACCACGCCGGCACCGCCGATCATGATCATGATGAACGCCTTGGTGGAGATCGCCGTGCCGATGCCGGCATTCACGCCCGCCACGGTCACCAGGAGGCCGCCGGCGAGACCCGCGAGTGCCGCGCCAATCCCGAAGCCGAGCGCCGAGATCCAGGCCACGTCCACGCCCATGAGTTGCGTGACCTCCCGGTCCTGGGCGACGGCACGCATGGCCCGGCCGGGCCTGGTGTACTGGACGAACAGGAGCAGGCCGATGATCAGCGCGAGCGAGATGCCGACCACCAGCAGGCGGTTGGCCGGCAGGAAAGCGTCGCCGATCCTGAACACGCCGCCCACCACCGGCGGCACGCCGCGCTGCTTCTCGCCGAACGCGAACAAGGCGAGATTCTCGAGCAGGAGTGCCGTGCCGACGGCGAGGAGCATGCTGTTCTCCTCGCGCGAGGCGATGCGTTGCACCC
>JBFWWD010000104.1:0-17603 GCA_050246385.1 Geminicoccaceae bacterium | reverse complement strand
CGCCCCCCAGATCCGGGTCGGGCTCACTGGCCTGAACGTCTGCCTCGGCATACTGATCGTGCAGCTCCTGACCTCGATCCCCTGCGCCTATGCCCTGGCGAACCTGCGCTTCCCCGGCCGCAACCTGCTCTTCACGCTCGTCCTTCTCGGCCTGTGCATACCCGTGCAGGTCCCGGCGCTGCCGATCTACATCGGGCTGGCCTATGCCGGACTGCTCAATACCTATTTCTCACTGATGCTGCCGTTCTTCCTTTCGGTCTTCGCCATATTCCTGTTCCGCCAGTTCTTTCGTGGATTCCCCGACGACATCATCTATGCGGCACGGCTGGACGGGATGAGCGAGCTCGAGATCGTCTGGCGCATCGTGACGCCCAGTGCCTGGCCGGCCATCGCCGCCTTCTCCGTGTTCTCGGTCGTCGCCCATTGGAACGACCTCTACTGGCCGCTGATCGTGATCACGGATGTCGACCTCGCGACGCCGCCGCTGGGCATGCTGTTCTTCGCCAATGCCGAGAGCGGCACCAATTACGGCGCCCTCACGGCCGCAGCAGCGATCCTGACGGCGCCCCTCGTGATCGCTTTCCTGTTCGCCCGGCGCCGTTTCGTCCAGGGCATAACCATGACGGGCGTGAAATGATGACGGACGGCCCGTGACATCACCAATCGTCGCTCAAACCAGGGAAGGAACGTGAAAATGAGATCGTGGAAAGTGCTGCTCTCGGCGGGGGCCATCGCTGGCATCGCCTGCACCTCGGGCAACAGCGCCCTGGCGGACGTGACGCTGGAAGTGCTGTATGCGTTCCCGTCCTTCGCGCGGTTCCACGATCCGATCGCGGCCAAGTTCAAGGAGCTGCATCCGGAGATCACGATCCAGTTCCGCGCACCGGTCCCGGACTATGACGAGGGGCATCAGCTGGTGCTGCGGCAGGCGATGACGAACCAGCTGCCCGATATCTACTATTCCGGATTCCATCTGCTGCGCGAGCTGGCCGAGACGCTCGAGAAGCGCGGCCAGATCACCGACCTCGGGCCGCTGTTCGACGGCGAGACGCCGGAGTGGCACGCCGAGAACTATTCGGAGAAGCTGCTGGCACTCGGCAAGGTCAACGGCAAGCAGTACGGCGTGCCGTTCAACGCCTCGTCGCCGATCATGTACTACAACAAGGAGCTGGTCCAGGCGGCGGGCGGCGATCCCGAGAACATGCCCACGACCTGGGACGAGCTGCTGGACCTGGCCACCCGGATCAACGCCTCTGGCAGCGACGTGACCGGAATCTCCTATGACGTGCAGGGCTGGCCGGATCCCTGGCTGTGGGAAGCGATGATCCTGCAGCAGGGTGGCCGGATGGTCGATGAGAACAACAAGGTCGCGTTCGGCGGCGCCGACGGCTTGCGGGCGCTCCAGATGTTCCGCCGCATGGTGACCGACGGCGGCATGATCCTCATCGAGCGCGAGCAGTCCCGCCAGCTCTTCCAGGCCGGCAAGATCGGGATGTATTTCGACTCGCCGGCGCTCATGCGGCAGATGACCGACATGAGCAAGGACAAGTTCACCCTCGGCTCGACGACCTTCCCGCTCGACGACAAGGAGAACGGGGGCGTGCCGACCGGCGGCAACCTTGCCGTCGTCATGACCCAGGACGAGGCCGAGCAGAAAGCCGCGTGGGAGTTCCTGAAGTTCGCCACCGGCCCGGAGGCGCAGACGCTCGTCGTCGAGCTGAGCGGCTACATGCCGACCAACAAGCGCGCGCTCGGGCCGGAGTTCCTCGGGCCGTTCTATGAAGCCAATCCCAATTTCATGACGATCGCCAAGCAGATGGATCGGTCACTGCCCTTCGGCGGCCATCGCGGCAATGCGGTGCGCCTGTGGCGCGCCCAGCGCGACATCATCAACGCGCTCATGCACGGCGATATGACTCCGGAAGCCGCTCTCGAGAAGCTGGTCACCGAAACACAGGCGCAGATCGACTGATCTGTCCCTCAGGCCGAAGGGGTGCGGCGGCAGCGCCGCACCCCTCATGTGCTGCGCGGATGCTTCTTGATGATCATCGCCCAGATCACCGATCTTCATGTCCGGCCGGAAGGCCAGCTGGCTTATGGCGACGTCGACACCCGCGCCATGCTGCGCCGTGCTGTCGACGCGCTTGCTGCATGTGACCCACAGCCCGATTGCGTTCTCGTCACCGGCGACCTGACGGATCGCGGCCTGCCCGAGGAGTACGGCTTCGTTGCCGAGACCCTGGCCCGCCTGCCCATGCCGGTGTTCGTGCTCCCGGGCAATCACGACCGCCGTGAGGTGATGCGCGACTGCCTCGTTCGCCAGTACGGCTATCTCGGTGGCTCGCCGGATTTCCTCCACTATGTCGTCGATGAGCTTCCCGTCCGCCTGATCGGGCTCGACACCGTCGTCGCCGGCGAGGATGGCGGCGAGATCTGCGCGCAGCGCGAGGCTTGGCTCGCCGACCGCCTAGCTGAGCAGCGCGGTCGGCCGACGATCGTCTTCATGCATCATCCGCCGTTCCTCACCGGCATCACCGGCATGGATTCGATCATGTGCCGGACGAGCCCGACGCTGGCCGAGCTGATCCGCCGCCATCCCGAGGTCGAGCGCGTGGTGTCCGGCCACTATCACCGCCCGGTCACCGTGCGCTGGGCGGGAACGATCGGCTTTGTGGCGCCCGGAACGGCACTCCAGGTGGCCCTCAACCTGCGCCCCGGCGCGCCGACGCGCTTCGTGCTGGAGCCGCCCGGCTATGCCATCCACGCCTGGCGCCCCGAGACCGGCGTCGTGACCCACCTCGTTCCGATCGGCGATTTCGGCCCGATCCGCGAGCCTTGATCCCTGTCGACCATCCTGGAGTCATCCATGACCCTGCCCGCCACCGAGTTGCTGCGTCGGGCGGAGCCGATCGCGGAGCGAGCCGCCGCGACGCTCGTCGCCATGCAGAAGAGCCCCACGCTGGACGTCAGCCGCAAGGAGCTGCGCGATGTGGTCACCGCAGCGGATCTGGCCGCCGAGCGTATTGTGGTGGACGGCCTGCGGGAGCTAGCTCCGGATGCGGCGATTCTGTCGGAGGAGATGGGGGCCGTCGATGGCCGCATCGGCACCTGGATCATCGATCCGCTGGACGGGACGATCAACTATGCCGCCGGGCTACCCTGGTTCTCCGTCACCATGGCGTACCAGGAGGAAGGGAGCACGCGGGTCGGCCTGCTCCATGCACCCAGGGCCGGCATGATCGCCCGCTACACCGTTGACGGCATCGCCACCGTCAACGACCGTCCGGTGCGGGTGTCCTCGGTCGGCAGGCTCGCCGATGCCGTCGTCTCCGTGATCCTGACCTCGCATTTCAGCGCCGAGCACGTGGCGCAGACCGCCGACATCATCCGACGTCTCGGCAACGCGGCGCGTGGCGTGCGCATCATCGGCTCCGGCGGGCTCGAGATGGCGCTCGTCGCCATGGGCGAGCTCGACGGCTTCGTCTCGATCAAGTCCGACATCGTCTCCTATGCCGCCGCCATGCCGCTGGTCCGAGCGGCGGGCGGCCGGCTGACCACGCTCGACGATCGCGAAGCCGTGGATGCCGATCTCGAGAAGGTGGCGTCGAACGGCCTGATCCACGACGAGCTCCTGGCCTGCCTGAAGGGAGCCTGAGCCGCCAGATGGCCGGCTCTGGGGAATGCTCCTCTTCCACGACAATGGTATCGACGCTCGCGAGGCGTCCCGACGGCTCCTCTGGGGGAGCATGAAAGGTGAGGTTGGAGACGCCCTGGACGTGGGGTCGGGTGGCTGGCGACGCACTCGATCTCGCGGCCATGGCGCCGGGCCTGACCGGCAGGAACGGCCGTGCCGGCAACGCTGCCGTGGCGCCGCTCGACGTGATTTGCGCCTGCACGCTCAGCGCCGAGCGGGAGCAGGCGCTGGAACCGCTGCCGGACTATCGCCACCGCGTGGGCATGCCCCATGGAGCGGCAACGATGCGCGGCGCCGCACGCGATTTCGAGGTGCCGCGGGATTTCCGCATCCCCGAGCCGCGGCGGCCTTACCAGACCTGAGCGTCGCAGGCCGGGTCATGTGTGAAAAACCCTAGTCTCAACTCCCCACGCCGATGACGATGCGGTGCGGCGGTCGGGGAGTGGGGCATGATACCGGGTTGGGTCTGGGCTGCGGCGCTGGCGGTGCTGCTGGTGGTGCTCTATCTCTGGTATGCGTCGATCGTGCGCCGCGCCAATCGGGTGCGCGAGGCGCTCGGCTCGGTCGAGGCCCATCTGCGCCAGCGGCACGACCTGATCCCAAACCTGGTCAAGCTCGCCGGCCGGTTCATGGCGCATGAGCGCGGCCTGATCGAGGAGGTGACCCGGCTGCGGGCACGCGCCCAGGAGAGCGGGACGACGCCCGCGGACCGCTTCGCAGCCGAGAACCAGCTCGCCCAGGCAGCCGGGCGGCTGCTCGCGACCGCGGAGAGCTATCCGACCCTCAAGTCGGACGCGACCATCATCGAGGCGCAGCGGGGCTGGGCCGAGACCGAGGCGCAGATCACCGCCGCGCGCCGCTTCTACAACGCGGCCGTGACCGACCTGAACAACGCCGTGCAGGTGTTTCCGGGCAGCCTGCTGGCGGCGGCCGCCGGCATCAAGGCGATGCCCTATTTCGAGACGCCGCCGGAGACACGCCAAGCACCGGACGTCGACGCGCTGCTGCCGCGGTGAGTGCCACGTCCGCGGCCCTGGAGCGGCGCCGGCGTCGCACGCTCCGCTGGGCGCTGGGCTGCGCCCTATTGCCTGTGATCACCTGGCCTCTGGCGCTGCGGTTCGGCGAAGGCAGCGAGACGCGCGAGAGCATCGCCGGCGCTTCCCTGTGGGCCGGCCTGCTTGCGATGTTCGCCGTTCCGTTCATCCTTGGCGGCTGGCGTCGGTTCATGGCCCGCACCCTGCTCGACGCGCTGGTCGCCGGCCGGAACGATGTCCGCCACATCGACGGCGAGCGGCGGAACGAGGCTGCAGTCGCCCTTGCCAGCCCCGCCTGCGATCTCGGTGCTCTGGCCCCGGCGGGCCTGGTCGAGGCCTTCGTGACCGTCAATGTCGATCATGTGCTGACCGGCACGAGCGATGGCGTCCCGTTCGCCCTCGCCGACCTGCGGCTCTACAACCAGGAGGGCTTCGAGGTGTTCGCGGGCGTGGTCGGCGGCTTCGGTCTCCATCGCGCCTGCCCCGGCCTGACCATCGTGACGCGCGAGCGCGGCCTCCTCGGCAACCTGATCGCCTCGCTGGGCAGCGGGATCGAGCGGGTCAGGCTCGAGGATCCCGTGTTCGAGCGGCGGTTCGAGGTCTACGGCACGGATCAGGTCTGGAGCCGGACCGTCCTCACCACCAGCATGCTCGAGCGCCTGCTGCGCCTCGACGAGGTCGCCCACGCCTCCGGCTTCCGTTGCGCCTTCGTCGGCGAGCGCCTGCTGATCGCACTGTCGGGCATGCACTGGCGTGCACCGCTGTGGCGGCTCGCGTTCCCGCTGCGCCGCTGGCTGGACGGCTATCGGAGCTGGCTCGCCGAGCTCGTGGCATTGCCGGCGGCGGTGGTCCGCGAGCTGGCGCTGGCGGCGCAGGTGCCGAACGTGAGCGCGGTGCCGGTCCTGCGCGACACCCGGCCGTGGACGATCGCCGGCACCGGGCCGGAGCCGCTGCGCGGCAAGCTCGCCCGGCTGCTCGCCGGCATCGGCATGCCCGCGATCTTCATCGCCTCGGGCACCTTGTTCGGCGGCCTGTCGCTCTATTTCGGCTACTGGGTGTTCGGCCAGTGGGGCGTGCCGGCGAGCGGCGGCTGGCAGATCGCGCTCATGATCGTGCTCGGGGTGCTGTACGGCGTGTTCGCGATCCTGCGTGGCATCGTCATGCTCGCCCGCCTCGCCTGGAGCTGGAACGCGCCGCTGCGGAACCTGCGGCGCTAATCCGCCACCGCCGCGTGCGCCGGGGCGCCGCCCGCATGCTTCCCGGGCTTGCGCATCAGCAGCAGCGTCGGCAGGGCGGCGAGGGTCAGGAACATCATCAGGCGGTAGTCGGAGGCATAGGCGATCACCTGCGCCTGCTCGTTGATGACGCTGTTCAGCGCCGCCTGACCGGCCGCGGTCCAGGCGTTCCAATAGTGGCTGATCATCGGCTGGTGGAGGGCGGCGTTGAACGGGTCGACGGTGGCCGCGATCTCGGCATGGTTGAGCTGCGTGCCGCTGGCGAGCCGGCTGATCACGATCGAGATGCCGATGCTGCTGCCGAGATTGCGCATCAGGCTGAACAGGCCGGTGGCCTCGGTGCGCCATTCGGGCGGCAGGGTAGCGAAGGTCATCGTGCTCAGCGGCACGAAGATCAGGCCGAAGCCCATCCCCTGGGTGAAGCCGGTGCGCACGATCGTGCCCGCCGACACGTCGGGCGTGAACAGGCTCATCTCGTAGAGCGAGGCGGCGGTGACCAGGAGGCCGACGCCGATGATCAGGCGCGCGTCGATCCGCCCGATCAGCCGGCCGACCACGAACATCATCAGCATGGTGCCGACGCCGCGCGGCGCCAGCACCATGCCGGCGGTGAGCACGGGGTAGCCCATCGGACCCTGCAGGTAGGGGGTGAGCAGGGCCAGGGTCGCCAGGAGGATGATGCCGACCAGGAAGATGAACACCAGCCCGACACTGAAGTTGCGGTCGGCGAACAGGCGCGGGTTCACGAACGGCCGGTCGGTGGTGAAGGTGTGGGCGAGGAAGAGATAGAAGGCGGTGCCGGCAATGATCGCCTCGACCATGATCTCGGTCGAGCCGAACCAGTTGAGCTGCTCGCCGCGGTCGAGCATGAGCTGCAACGCACCGATCGCCACGCTCAGGGCCAGAAAGCCCAGCCAGTCGAACGGGATGACCCTTCGGTCGCTCTCGCGCAGGAAGGTGAGCAGGCCCATGAAGGTCAGGATGCCGACCGGCAGGTTGACGTAGAACACCCAGCGCCAGCTGTAGCTCTCGGTCAGCCAGCCGCCGAGCGTGGGTCCCAGGATCGGGCCGACCATCACGCCCACGCCCCACAGCGCCATGGCCGAGCCGTGCTTCTCGCGCGGCCAGGTGTCGAGCAGGACGGCCTGGGACAGAGGGACCAGCGCGGCGCCGCAGATGCCCTGCAGCAGGCGGAACAGGACGATCTGGTTCAGGTCCTGCGCCAGGCCGCACAGGATCGAGGCGGCGGTGAAGCCGATGACCTGGATCAGGAACAGGCGCTTGCGGCCGAAGCGGGCGGCGAGCCAGCCCGTGGGCGGGGTCATGATCGCCGCCGCGACGATGTAGGAGGTCAGCACCCAGTTGGCCTGGTCCTGGGTCGCCGACAGGCTGCCCTGCATGTAGGGCAGGGCGACGTTGGCGATCGTGGTGTCGATCGCCTGCATGATCGTCGCCAGCATCACGCAGATGGTGACCGGCCAGTAGCTCGAATGATCCGCCGCCATGGGCCGGTGCCTCAGAGCCAGGCGAACAGGTCGCGCAGATGGCGCAGATGACCGGTGTCGACCTCGATCTCGGCGCTCATTCCGGCGCGCAGCGGCGGGGCGTCGGCCTCGGGCTCGACCGCGATCCGCATCGGGATCCGCTGCACGACCTTGACCCAGTTGCCGCTGGTGTTCTGCGCCGGCAGGAGCGCGAACTGGGCCTGGCTGGCCGGGCTGACGCTCTCCACCGTGCCGTGCCAGCTTCGGCCCGGATAGGTGTCGATCGACACCTCGACCGGCTGGCCGGGCTTGACCCAGGTCAGGTCCGTCTCCTTGGGATTGGCCTCGACCCAGCGCCGGGTGCCGACGAGCGCGAACGCGGCCTGGCCCTCGTCCAGATACTCGCCCGGCTGCAGCGAGGAGACGCGCGCCGTCATGCCGTCGATCGAGGCCCTGACCACGGTGGATTCGAGATCGTGCGCGGCGCGGTCGCGGGCCGCCACCGCCGCGAGATAGCGTGGATGCCGCTCGACCGGCGCATTCGCGTCGCCGTTGAGCTGGGCGACGATGCCGGCCTGCTCCTGCTCCAGGGCGCTCAGCCGGGCGCGGGCGGCATCGAGGTCGTGACGGGCGGCGTCGAGCTGCGCCTGCGCGCTGACCCGGCGTGCGGCGAGATCGGCCTGCCGCGCATACTCCTTCTCGTAGTAGGCCACGTCGCTCTGGGCCTGCTCGATGTCGGCGGCACTCTTGGCATAGCTCGCCTTCAGGGCCTCGAGCTCCGTCGCCGCCAAGCGGATCTGGGCCTCGGCCGAGGCGAGGGCGGCGCGGTAGGGGGCGTCGTCGAGAGTGAACAGGACCTGTCCCCGCGTGACGTGCTGGTCGTCGCCGATCTCGATGGTCTTGACCAGCCCGGCCACGTCCGTCGCCACATCGACCGTATCGGCCTGAACATAGGCATTGTCGGTCGCGACGTAGCGTCCGCCGGTCAGCCAGAACCAGCCCACCGCCACGACCACGAGAATCGGTCCGCCGAGGAGCAGCGTCCAGCGGACGAGCTGCCGCCGGCTCCTGCGGTCGCGGATCCTGGCGCGGGACGGCCGAGTGGCGGCGGTGCCTTCGGCGCGCGCGGTCTCGGCCGGGCGCAGTGTGGTGACCTTGGGCTTCTCCGCCGCCTCAGCCATGGCGACGCTCTCCTTCATCGACGCCGTCGACCCCCGACAATGCGCTCTGCAGATTGCTCTTGATGCAGCCGAGCTCGGCCAGCAGCCGCTTGCGCGACGCCTCGTCGAGGCCGGCCAGCGCCTCCTCCCGGACCGCCGCACCCAGCTCGCGGATGCGCCCGAGCTCGGGGAGAGCGCGCTCGGTGAGGAACAGGTTGCGCTGGCGGCGGTCGCGCTGGTCGAGGCGGCGCTCGACCAGCCCCATCGCTTCCAGCCGGTCGAGCAGCCGGACCAGCGTGATCGGCTCGATGTCGAGGATGGCGGCGAGAGCCGCCTGGTGAACGCCTTCGCTGCGGGCGATGTTGGCCAGCACCTGCCACTGCGCGCGGCTCAGCCCGATCCCCGCCGCACGTGCGCGCTGCTCCAGCCGCTTGCGCAGCAGGCGGGCGACATCGTGGACGAGAAAGCCGAGGGTCGGCTCGCTCCAGCCGGGGCGGTTCGATGGCATGCTGATCCTAAGCGCAGCTATGATAAGCTTGCTCATGATTTAATCGGCCGACCGGCCTGGTCAAGCGGTCATGCGCTGGATCGCATGCGACAGGAGCAGGGGTGTCATGCGTGCGCCGAGCTGCGCTCGATGCTGCAGAAGGCCGGTGTGCAGTGTCAGGCCGATCTGGTGCGCCCGCTGGCCTAGTTGCCGGAGCTGCGCGCCCACATCGCGGGATGAGCCGGTCGGGGCGTGTCGGTGCCCCCGACACGGGCCGAATTCACCTCCGGTCGTTTTCGTCACCCGTTCGGGTGATGCCCGCGGCGCCCGTGCGCGGTAGAAGGGAAGCGCCGACGGGTATGTATTCGGTTCGGTGGTCCTGATGACTTGCGCTGTAACCGTGTAATGTGAAGGTTGCGCCGACCAGATAGTGCGTTTCCTTCCTGGTACTGGCCGGCAAAACCAATGAGCGATGCAATCTTCCTGCTCCGTGAAGGTAAGCTCGTGGAGCTAACCGATCGGCCCTACGACTCCGAAGCTCTGTTGCAAAGTCTGCTGGCCGAGTATCCGGACCTGATTGCCGGGAAGCAGATCGACACAGCATCACCTCGCCGGTGGCTTCTCGTCTCCCGCGAGATGGCCGTGCCGTCTGAGCCGGGTGCCGGATCGCGCTGGTCGCTCGATCACCTGTTCCTCGACCAGGACGGCATTCCGACATTGGTCGAGGTGAAGCGCAGCACGGACAGCCGCATTCGGCGCGAGGTCGTGGGCCAGATGCTCGACTATGCCGCAAACGCGGTCGTCTACTGGCCGGTCGAGGAGGTGCGCGCACGCTTCGAGGCAAGATGCGTGACTGCGAGCCTCGACCCGGCCGCCGAGCTTTCGATGCTCCTGGCCGGTCAGGATGAGGTCGACACCTTCTGGTCCAAGGTGAAGACGAACCTTCAGGCCGGTAGAATTCGCCTTATGTTCGTCGCCGATGTGATCCCAACCGAGCTCCGGCGCGTGGTCGAGTTCCTTAACGCCCAGATGGACCCCGCCGAGGTGTTGGCCCTCGAAATTAAACAATATGTCGGCGAGGGTCTCAAGACACTGGTGCCACGAATCGTCGGTCAGACCGCCGAAGCGGAAACAAGGAAGGGGCGCAGCGGCGGCCAGAAGTGGGACGAGCAATCATTCTTTGTCGAGTTCGAGAAGCTAAATGATTCAGCGGTTACCGGAGTTGCACGGACGATCTTTGACTGGGCCAGAACAAAAGGACAAGTCTGGTTTGGTAGCGGAACGCAGAGCGGGTCTTTCGGACTTACAATCCCTATTGCCAACAGCAAGCGCTATCTGTTCGCAGTGTATACTTACGGAACAATAGAAATTTACTTTCAGTGGCTCAAGAATCTAACACCGCTTGATCCGCTCAAGCGCCAAGAGTTCCTTGATCGCCTGAACAGTGTCCCAGGTATCAACTTGCGGGCGGACATCATCTCCAAACGTCCTGCCATCAGGCTTGCGGCGTTAGGGCAGCCCGGCAGCCTGTCTCGCTTCATTCAGACGTTAGAGTGGGCGGTAGCAGAGATCTGCGCCGGCGGCGAAACCCAAGCGTAACCGAGTTCACACGACTAAGCACCATTAACGCCTGTTTACACCTCTTTTGAAGACACTTGCTGGAGTCGGCTGACGGTCAGATTGGCTAGTCAGCCTGGTGGTTGCTTCCAGTTGGGAACCGCAACGATGCGCACATAGCAGCGACCGTCGTGTCGCTCAAGCGACCGCCGCCAGCCCGTTCGCCGCCACTAGGGAGAGCAGCTTCAGCGAGGCGCCCTGTGGGTGCTTCTCGCCGCGTTCCCACTGGCTGACCAGGCCCTTGGTGACGTTCAGGTAGCGCGCGAGCACGGCCTGGCTGGCGCCCTCGCGCTCGCGCAGGGCGCGGATCTCGCCGGCGGTGAGCGGGCGCACCGGCGTCAGGCAGGCCGCGTCGAACCGGCGCATGGTGCGTCGGTCCATGAGGCCGGCCGCGTGCAGGCCTTCCGCGGCCTCGTGGATCGAGGCCATGGCGCCGCTGCGGTACTGCCGTCTGCTCATTGTCGTTCCGCCTCGATCAGGCCGCCAGGGCGTCCGTGACCGCCTCCGGGTGCCGGTCGATCGTCAGCAGCAGCACGCGCGCCGCCCGGTCCGGCGCGCGGCGGCCCTGCTCCCAGTCCTGGACGGCGCGCGGGTCCAGGCCGAAGCGTTCGGCGAACTTGGCGCGGCTCAGTCCCGTCCGCCGACGGACCGCACGCACCTCGTCGGCGCCCATGACGGCGATGCGGTGGGCGAGCAGGCCAGGGACCGTCTCGCCGCGCGCATGGGCCAGGGCCTCGCCCATCGCTTCGATCAGCTCGTCGCCCAGCTTACCGCTCATCGTGCCCTCGTCTGCGAACGCTCGAGTGTCCTGACCAAGCGCGCCACCGCTGCGCGCTGGTTCGGGCTCATATCGGCTCGCTCGCCCTTGCCGTACACGAGCAGCGCATAGACCGGGCCGTCCTCGGGGACGAAGAACTGGATCACGCGCACGCCGCCGGACTTGCCTTTGCCTCGCGCCGCGAAGCGAACCTTGCGGACCCCGCCGGTGCCCTCGATCAGATCGCCCGCCGTGGGGTTCGCCGCCAGAAAGACGACCAGCTCGTCGCGTTCCTCGGCCGAGAGCAGCTTGTCCGCGCGTCGAGCGAAGATCGACGTCTCGACGACGGTGATCAGCTTGCCCACGCACGCAGTGTGCGGCAATGCCGCAGAGATGGCAAGGAGGTTCGCTCGTGAGGCGAGGGCCGAAAGTCGAGCCTCAGCTCATCCAGTTGCCGCCGTCCACGTTGAGCGTCTGCGCCACGATGTAGTCGGCGTCCTGCGAGGCCAGGAACACGGCCGCCCCCACCATGTCCTCGGGATGGCCCATGCGGCCGTAGGGGACGGCCAGACCGACCTGGCGCTTCTTCTCGCCCAGCGGCAGGTTCTCGTACTTCGCGAACTGGGCGTCGACCTGGTCCCACATCGGCGTGTCGATCACGCCCGGGGCGATGCCGTTGACGTTGATCCTGTGCTTGATCAGGTCGAGGCCGGCACTCTGGGTCAGGCTGATCACCGCGGCCTTGCTGGCGCAGTAGACGGCGACCAGGCCTTCGCCGCGCCTTCCGGCCTGGCTCGCGAAGTTGACGATCTTGCCGCCGCGGCCCTGCTCGACCATGCGGCGGGCGCAGGCCTGCAGCATGAACAGCAGGCCCTTGGTGTTGACGGCGAACTGCTTGTCGAAGCTCGCCTCGGTGATCTCCAGGATCGGCGCCATCTCGAAGATCCCGGCATTGTTGACCAGGATGTCGATGCCGCCGGCCTGGGCCACCGTCGCCGCCACCGCCGCGTCGATTGAGGCCTGTCTGGTGACGTTGAGTTCGACCGCGAAGGCGCCGCGGCCGATCCCCGCGGCGAGCGCGCGCGCCTCGTCCAGGAGCAGGTCGGCCACGACCACCCTGGCACCCTCGTCGGCGTAGCGGCGGCAGATGGCGGCGCCGATGCCTCGGGCACCGCCGGTGACGATCGCGACCTTGTCCTTCAGTCTCATCTCATTCTCACCAGCAGGTGTAGCCGGCATCGGCGAGCACGATGCTGCCGGTCAGCAGGCTCGCCGCGTCGGAGGCCAGGAACAGGACGACCGAGGCGATCTCCTCGGGCTGGCCGACCCGGCCCATGGGCGTCATCTCGAGCCAGGTCCGGTGCATCTCCGGGTTCTCCTCGATGCCGAACCTGGTCAGCGGCGTCTCGATGTAGGTGGGTGCGACCACGTTCACCCGCACGCCGCGCGTCGCCCACTCGCAGGCGAGCGACCGGGTGAGATGGTGCACGGCGGCCTTCGACGCGTTGTAGAAGGCCTGCGGCTGCGGCTTGTTGACGATCTCGCCCGACATCGAGCCGATGTTGACGATCGAGCCGCGTCCCGCCGCCAGCATCTGCCGGCCGAAGGCGCGGCAGCACCAGAACAGGCCGTCGAGATTGACGTCCATGTGGAAGCGCCAGTGCTCGTCGCTGGTGTCCTCGGCGCGCACGTCGCTCTTCGCCACACCGGCATTGTTGACCAGGATGTGCGCGGGGCCGTGCTCCTTGGCGATCTTGGCCGCCACCTCGTCGACTTGGCTGGACCTGGTGACGTCGAGCTGCACGCCGGCGGCGTCGATGCCGAGGCCCTTGAGCTGGTCGACGGCGGCGAAGACCCGGTCCGCAACCATCTCCGCCACGATCACCTTGGCGCCGGCCTCGCCGAGCGCCTGGGCGCAGCAGAAGCCGATGCCCTGGCCCGCCCCGGTGACGACCGCGACGCGACCTTTCAGGTCATACTTCTGCAGATACATGGCTCAGCTCTCCTCCGACTGCATGGCCACCAGCGTCGCCACGACGCCGTCGGTGGCAATGCGGGAACGATAGTGCCGCACGCTCTCCTGAAGCGTCTCCGCACCTTCCAGGCCGAGGCCCCTGAAGCTGCCGATGCGCAGCATGGCGGCGGCATCCGGCTCGAGCGCCAGCGCCCGGTCGGCCGCGCTCAGATGCGGCTCCAGGGGCTCGAAGCTCCGCCCCTGGTCGTCGCGGCCGGTCAGGTACTGGCCGAAGGCCGCGAGCAGGAAGGCGAGGCGGCGCGTGTCCCGGCCGCCGGCCAGGGCGGAACGCAGCGTCTCGCCGAGGAAGATCGGGATCTTGGCCGCACCATCCGAGGCGATCCGGGACAGTTGGTCGCGGATCGCCGGATTGCCGAACCGGCGCAGGACGATGTCGCGATAGCGCTCGAGACTCATCCCGGCCGGTGCCCGCAGAAGCGGGATGACGTCGCGGTCGAGGAAGTCGCGCAGATGGGCGTGGATCGTGCGGTCGGCCAGCGCCTCGTAGACGAAGCCGTAGCCGGCGAGCAGCCCGGGATAGGAGAGCATGCTGTGGGTCGCGTTCAGCATCCGCAGCTTGATCTGCTCGAACGCCGCGACCTCGTCGCTGAACTGGACGCCGACCTGCTCCAGCGCCGGCCGCCCGGCGCAGAACCGGTCCTCCACCACCCACTGGATGAAATCCTCGGCGAAGACCGGTGCCTTGTCATCCACGCCGCTGCGGCCGTTGAGGCGGGCGGCGTCCTCCGCCGCGACGGCGGGGGTGATGCGGTCGACCATGCAGCTGGGGAAGGTGACCTCGGCCTCGATCCAGGCCGCGAGCCCTGGATCGCGCGCCCGCGCGAAGTCCAGCACGCAGCCGCGGATCACCGCACCGTTGTGCTGGAGATTGTCGCAGGACAGCACGGTGAACGGGCCGGCGCCGAAAGCACGCCGGCGCGACAGGCCCTCGGCGATGAAGCCGAACACCGTGCGCGGCGCTTTGAGATCGGCGAGGTCGTGGACGATGTCCGCGGCATCGAGACGGAATCGGCCGGTCGCCTCGTCGAGATTGTAGCCGCCCTCGGTGACGGTGAGCGTGACGATGCGCACGGCCGGGTCGCACAGCAGCCGCAGCACCGCCTCCGGATCGGCCGGCGCGAACAGGTACTCCACGATCGAGCCGACGACCACGGTCGATGGCTCACCCTCGGGCGGGAACAAGGTGAGCGTGTAGAGCCCGCCCTGCGCCCGCAGCGCCTCGGTCTTGGCGCGCTCGCCCGGGCTGTCGATCAGCCCGACGCCGCAGATGCCCCAACCCTGCTGGCCCGCGACGGCGAGCATCCGATCGATGTAGACGGCCTGATGCGCCCGGTGGAAGTTGCCGACGCTGAAGTGGACGATGCCGGCCGTGACGGCGCCGCGGTCGTAGCATGGACGGGCGACGCGCTCCGGCAGGTCCTCCAGAGCGGACGGGCGCAATGGATGCATGATGGCGCGTCCCGGGCTGTGCGGCGCCCGCCTCAGGCGGGCATCTCGATCTGCACCTTGACCGAGGCGGGCGGCATCGCCTTGGCGAAGTCGAACGCCTCGACGCTGTCGGCGAAGGCGTAGCGGTCGGTGATCAGCGGCTTGACGTCGATCTTGCCCGAGCCCAGCAGCGCCACCGCGCGCGGATAGACGTGCGCGTAGCGGAAGATCGTCTCGATCCGCGCCTCCTTGACCTGCGCCTTGCTGACGTCGAACGGGAAGGGCTCGAGCGGGATGCCGACCAGCGCGACCCGGCCGCCGGGGCAGACCAGATCGAACATCTCGGCCATGGCCGGCGCGTAGCCCGAGCACTCGAACACGATGTCCGCACCCCAGCCGTCGGTCTCGCGCCGTACGGTGTCGGTCAGGCTGCGCGAGCGGACATTGACCGCCAGCACCGGGCCGAGGGTCTCCGCAAGCGCCAGCTTGGGGTCGTGCACGTCGCTGACGATCACCCGCGAGCAGCCGGCGGCCAGGGCTGCCAGGATCGTCACCATGCCGATCGGGCCGGCGCCGATCACCACCGCCACGTCGCCGGGCTGCACCTGCACCTTGGTGGCGGCGTGCATGCCGACCGCAAGGGGCTCGACCATCGCCCCCTCGGCGTAGCTGACGTGGTCGGGCAGCCTGAACGTGAAATCGGCCGGATGGACCACGGTCGGGCGCAGGATGCCGTGAACGGGGGGAGTGGCCCAGAAGCGCACGGCCGGGTCGAGATTGTACTTGCCGAGGCGGGTGGCACGGCTGGACGGGTCCGGGATGCCCGGCTCCATGCAGACCCGGTCGCCCTCCTTCAGCTCCGTCACCGCACTGCCGACCTCGACCACCTCGCCGGCCGCCTCGTGGCCCAGAATCATGGGCTCCTTGACCACGAACGGGCCGATGGCGCCGTGGGTGTAGTAATGCACGTCACTGCCGCAGACGCCGACGGTGCGCAGGGCGATGCGCACGTCGCGGGGGCCCAGTCTCTCCTCGCAGGGGAAGTCGCGCAGCCGGATCTCGTCCTTGCGCTCCAAGACCAGTGCCTGCATCGCCGCCACTCCTCCCGTCTCAGCTCGCCTTGCGGCCGCTGGTGCGCCGCATGTCGGCCAGAGGATGGCGCTGGCTGCGCTCGACCGCCAGCCCGGCGGAATCGAACAGATGGCAGGTGGCAGGATCGAGCTTGACCGCGATCTTGTCGTGCACGCGGGTCGGGATCTCGCCGTCGGCCTGGATCACCAGCATCTCGCTGCCGCCGGCGAGCTGCGTGTAGAGGAAGGTCTCGCCGCCGAGGCGCTCGACCACCATGACCTCGCCCTGCAGCTCGCCGACTTCGGCCGGCCGCAGATGCTCGGGCCGCACGCCCAGGGTGACGCTGTCCCCGGCCTTGAGCCGGCCGGCCTGGACCGGCACCGTGACGGTCGAGCCGCCCATCAGCTGCACGGTGGCACCCGCCGCGTCCGTGGCCATGATCTTGGCCGGCAGGAAGTTCATCTTCGGGCTGCCGATGAAGCCGGCGACGAACAGGTTGCGCGGGTGGTGGTAGAGCTCGAGCGGCGAGCCCGCCTGCTCGATCACCCCACCCTGCAGCACGACGATCTTGTCGGCCATGGTCATGGCCTCGACCTGGTCGTGGGTGACGTAGATCATCGTCGCCTTCAGCTCGTCGTGTAGGCGGGCGAGCTCGATCCGCATCTGTACCCGCAGCGCCGCGTCGAGGTTCGAGAGCGGCTCGTCGAACAGGAACACCCTGGGCTTGCGGACGATCGCGCGGCCGATCGCGACCCGCTGGCGCTGACCGCCCGACAGCTCCTTCGGCTTGCGGTCGAGCAGCTGGTCGAGATGCAGGATGCGCGCGGCCTCGCCGACCTTGGCGCGGCGCTCCTGCTTCGACACGCCGGCCAGGCGCAGGGAGAAGCCCATATTGTCCGCCACCGTCATGTGCGGATAGAGGGCGTAGGTCTGGAACACCATGGCGAGGCCGCGGTCCGACGGCGGCACGTCGTTGACCCGCTGGCCGTCGATGGTGAGGTCGCCGGCGGTGATCTCCTCCAGCCCGGCGATCATCCGCAGGAGCGTGGACTTGCCGCAGCCGGACGGGCCGACGAAGACGCAGAACTCGCGGTCCTCGATCCCGAGGTTCACGCCCTTGATGATCTCGATGTCGCCATAGCTCTTGCGGATGTTCTTGAGCTGCAGGGTCGCCATCGCTGAATCCTCCCGATTACTTGACGGCGCCGAAGGTCAGGCCACGGACGAGCTGACGCTGGCTCATCCAGCCGAACACCAGGATGGGCGCGATCGCGATCGTCGACGCCGCCGACAGCTTGGCCCAGAACAGGCCCTCGGGTGCCGAGAACGAGGCAATGAAGGTGGTCAGCGGCGCCGCCTGGGAGCTGGTGAGATTGAGGCTCCAGAACGCCTCGTTCCAGCACAGGATGATCGACAGCAGTGCGGTCGAGGCGATGCCCGGCACCGACAGCGGCAGGAGCAGCATCCAGACCTCTTGCTTGGGCTTGGCGCCATCCATGCGACCGGCCTCGAGGATGTCCTTCGGTACCTCCTTGAAGAAGGTGTAGAGCATCCAGACGACGATCGGCAGGTTCATCAGGGTGTAGATCAGGATCAGCCCC
>JBFWWD010000103.1:0-17608 GCA_050246385.1 Geminicoccaceae bacterium | reverse complement strand
GACCCCAGACAGATCACCTCCAGCAGTGCGGGCCGGAGCGCCCGAGGAGAAGCATCATGACCGCCGCGACGACCATGCCCGCCACCGCCACCGATGCGACGCTGACCGGCGCGCAGGTGGTGATCCAGGCGCTGGTCGATCAGGGCGTGGAGGTGATCTTCGGCTATCCCGGCGGTGCCGTCCTTCCGCTCTACGACGCGCTGTTCCAGCAGCACAAGGTCCGCCACATCCTCGTCCGTCACGAGCAGGCCGCGGTGCACGCGGCCGAGGGCTATGCCCGCTCGACCGGCAAGGTCGGCGTCGTCCTCGTCACCTCCGGGCCCGGTGCCACCAACACCGTCACCGGCCTCACCGACGCGCTCATGGACTCGGTGCCGATCGTCTGCCTGACCGGCCAGGTCCCGACCCATATGATCGGCAACGACGCCTTCCAGGAGGCGGATACCGTCGGCATCACGCGCCCTTGCACCAAGCACAACTACCTGGTGAAGCGGGCTGAGGACGTCGCCCGCGTCATTCACGAGGCGTTCCACGTCGCGCGCACCGGTCGTCCCGGCCCGGTCGTGGTCGACCT
The DNA here is from genome assembly GCA_050246385.1 of Geminicoccaceae bacterium. GTDB lineage: Bacteria > Pseudomonadota > Alphaproteobacteria > Geminicoccales > Geminicoccaceae > Benzoatithermus. Next base: position 17,034 of record JBFWWD010000103.1, on the reverse strand, counting down.
GCCCAAGAACATCCAGATGGGCAAGACGCCCTATGCCGGGAAGGACGAGGTCCAGCACCGGACCTATTATCCGCGCACCGAGCCCGACCCGGCGCGGATCGAGGAGGCGGTCGAGCTGCTGGCGCGGGCGGAGCGGCCGATCTTCTATGTCGGTGGTGGCGTCATCAACGCCGGTCCTGCCGCCTGCGCCAAGCTGACCGAGCTGGTCCGCGCCACCGGCTACCCGATCACGCTGACGCTCATGGGCCTAGGCGCCTTTCCGGCTTCCGATTCGCAGTTCCTGGGCATGCTCGGCATGCACGGGACCTACGAGGCCAACATGGCCATGCACGACTGCGACGTGATGGTCTGCATCGGCGCCCGCTTCGACGACCGCGTCACCGGGCGGCTGGACGGGTTCTCGCCGCACAGCAAGAAGATCCACGTCGACATCGACCCGTCCTCGATCAACAAGAACGTCGGGGTCGACGTGGCGATCGTGGGCGACGCGGAGAAGTCGCTGGCGGCACTCGCCGCGGCTTGGCAGCGCCGCTCGAACGCGATCCGCCGCGACCGGATCGAGCCCTGGTGGAACCAGATCGACGCGTGGCGCAAGGTCGATTCCTTCCGCTACCGGCAGAACGGCCGCATCATCAAGCCGCAGACCGCCGTCCGCCGGCTCTACGAGGCGACCAAGCATCTGGACACCTACGTCACCACCGACGTCGGCCAGCACCAGATGTGGGCCGCACAGCACTTCCCGTTCGACCTGCCCTTGCGCTGGATGACCTCCGGCGGCCTCGGCACGATGGGCTACGGCTTCCCGGCCGCGATCGGCGTGCAGATCGCCCACCCGGATGCCACGGTCCTGTGCATCTCCGGCGATGCCTCCTGGGTCATGAACATGCAGGAGATGTCGACCGCGATGCAGTACCGGCTGCCGGTCAAAAACTTCATCCTGAACAACGGCTACATGGGCATGGTCCGGCAGTGGCAGGACTTCTTCCATGGCCAGCGGCACGCCGAAAGCTACATGGACGCATTGCCCGACTTCGTGAAGCTCGCCGAGGCGTTCGGTGCCGTCGGCCTCCGCGCCGAAACCATCGACCAGCTCGACGGCGTGATCGAGGCGGCGCTCCGGTCCGAACGGCCCGTGATCGCCGACATCGTCGTGGAGCGGGCCGAGAACGTCTATCCGATGATCCCGGGGGGTGCCGCGCACAACGAGATCAAGCTCAGCCCAGAAGACGAGGGCCAGCACGAGGCGATCTCCGAGGAGGGCATGGTGCTCGTGTGAGCCTGCGTACGGGTGCCACCGATGGGCTGGGCATAGTTCCCGCTGGGTTGGCTTCATCACCCCTGGATGTTACGCTTGTCGTTCTCTCGAACGACAAGCGGGAGTCAGGGATGAGCCAGCTGGCAGGCTATGTCGATCGCATGGCGCGGCGCCTTGCCGACTTGGAGCGCCAGATCCGGGATCTTGGCGCGGCAACGGATGGACGCGTCGCTCGAGACCTTGATGCCGGATTGGCGTCACTCAGGGACCGCCTCAACATGATGCGCCGGTCCGGCGCGGACCTCGGCGAGGAGGCGACCCAGAGCTTCACCCAGGCATTCGAGCGCCTCCAGGCCGCCGTGGGCGGAGCAAGACTGGAGCACGCGCGAACCTGAGCGTGATCCGCGCGGCGCCGTGGCCCGGCGCCGCGCCCCGTTCCATCGAGCGACTTCGCTCGGCGGTCTGCCTGCCATTCGGGCAGGTCCAGCGCCGTCGGCAGGCATAACCTGCTTGTCACGTGACGGCTGCCGCCTTAAGTCGCCGCAGCACGGTTTGACCTCCGGGGACCAATGGCAGCGACCTCCGAAGACCGACGCCACACGATCGTGGCGCTCGTCGACAACGAGCCCGGCGTTCTCGCGCGGGTGATTGGCCTGTTCTCGGGCCGCGGCTACAACATCGAGAGCCTGACGGTGGCGCAGGTCGACAAGGTGCGTGGCCTGTCCCGGATCAACATCGTCACCACCGGCAGCGAGTTCGTGATCGAGCAGATCAAGTCGCTGCTCGCGAAGCTCGTGCCGGTAAGGCGGGTGCAGGACCTCACGGCCGAGGGGCCACATGTCGAGCGCGAGCTGGCGCTGGTGAAGGTCATCGGTGATCGCGAGCGGCTGATCGGAGCGCTCCGCCTCGCCGACTTCATGCATGCGCGTCTCGTCGACAGCATGCCGGGGTCGTTCGTGTTCGAGGTCACCGGCACGTCCGACGAGCTCGACGCCTTCATCGATCTTCTGGAGCCGGTCGAGGTGAGCCGGGCCGGCGTGGTCGCAATCGGCCGCGGCAGCACGATCCTGATCTCCGATCCGCCGCGCAGCTGACACATCACGACAATCGAAGGAATCTGGGCACCATGCGCGTCTACTATGATGCCGACGCCGACCTGAACCTGATCAAGAGCAAGAAGGTCGCCATCGTCGGCTACGGCAGCCAGGGCTTCGGCCACGCCAACAATCTCAAGGACAGCGGCGTGCCCGAGGTGGCGGTCGCTCTCCAGCCCGGCTCCGCGACGCGCCAGAAGGTCGAGGCCGCCGGCATCAAGTGCATGACGCCGACCGAGGCGGCGAAGTGGGCCGACGTCGTGATGGTGCTGGTGCCGGACGAGCTCCAGGCCGACCTCTACAAGGACGAGCTCGGGCCGAACATGAAGGAGGGCGCCGCCCTTCTCTTCGCCCACGGCTTCAACATCCACTTCAAGCTGATCGAGCCGCGACCCGATCTCGACGTGCTCATGGTCGCCCCCAAGGGTCCAGGCCACCTTGTCCGCGCCGAATACGTCAAGGGCGGCGGCGTGCCCTGCCTGGTCGCCATCCAGCAGGACGCCTCGGGCGGTGCCCTCGATCTCGGCCTCTCCTATGCCAGCGCCATCGGCGGTGGTCGGGCCGGCGTGATCGAGACCACCTTCAAGGAGGAGTGCGAAACCGACCTGTTCGGCGAGCAGGTCGTGCTCTGCGGTGGCCTGAGCGCACTGATCGAGGCGGGCTACGAGACGCTGGTCGACGCGGGCTACGCGCCCGAGATGGCCTATTTCGAGTGCCTGCACGAGGTGAAGCTGATCGTCGACCTGATCTACGAGGGCGGCCTCGCCAACATGCGCTACTCGATCAGCAACACGGCCGAATATGGCGACTACAAGAGCGGCCCGCGCATCGTCACTGACGAGACCAAGGCCGAGATGAAGCGGATTCTCGCCGACATCCAGCAGGGCCGTTTCGCGCGCGACTGGGTGCTGGAGAACAAGGCCGGCCAGGTCAGCTTCAAGGCGATGCGCGGCCGCCACGCCGACCACAGCATCGAGGCGGTGGGCGAGCGCCTGCGCGGCATGATGCCCTGGATCGCCAAGGGCAAGCTGGTCGACAAGGCCAAGAACTGAGCAGCGCTCAGCGGCGCGGGAGCCAGATCTCCAGCGCGCCGGGGTCGGGCAGGGGCCGGTAGTCGGTGAAGTCGATCGGCGCGGTCGGCGCCGCCCGACCCTGCCAGACCAGGAACGGCCCGAGAGCGTTGACCAGCCGCTCGGCGACCAGTCGGTCCTCGGTATGGAAAAACCGCACGCTCGCGCTGCCGATCGCGAACGGCACCGCCTTGAGCTCCACGGTGCCGTAGTCGGCGCGACGCAGCTGATCGGCGAGGCGTTGCGCCACCTCCCGGGTTTCGGAATCGCTGCCGAAATGGATCACGACCCGGTTTGATGTAACCGGGATGGCCGCCGACGGCGTGGCCGCCGGCGTCGTGGCCTGTATGGGGGCACCGGAGAGCAGCTCGGACGGCACGTCCGCCGGCGGCTCGGGCGCGGCGAGGGGTGGTCCGAGCAGCTCACGCGCGGAGGGTGAGGGGATCTCATCCGCTCCGCCCAGATCGTGCGGGCCAAGCTGCGGCGGCTCCGTTGCGGTGGAGACACCCGGCCGCGCCTGATCGGTCGCAGGTGCAAACGGCGAGATCCCGGTCAGCCACAGCAGCCCAGCGACCGCCAGCACGAAGCCGAGGATGCCGGCGAGCAGCCACAAGAGAACGAACCGCAACCAGGCGCGTCGCCCGGAAGGTAGCTCCGCATCTGCCCCTCGGCCGACCGATCGCGACTGGACCGGCGCGGACGGGTGGCGGATGCGGGAATTGACGAGCTCCCTCGACACCGGATCGGGCTCATCGGCCGGAAGGATGGGCTCAATGGGCGATGCGGGCGATGGTGCATCGGTCGATGCCGGAGCCGCGATGGTCGGGACGGGACGAAGGTGAACCGTGGTCGCGGTCTCACTCCGGTAGGACTGGGCGACGTGGCGGAGCCGCCCGAACAGCCAGTCCTCGGCCTCGATCCCCATGGCTCGGTGGGCGCCGGCATGGCGCCAGATATCGTCCAGCGCCGCCTCCAGCGCGTGCGCGGCGAGTGAGCTGTCGCCGAGCATCCGCTCGAGGGTGATACGAAGTCGGCCGCCGTTCCACTCGCGTAGTCGGCTGATCCCCTCCCACTCGCCCGCCTCGCACAAGGCAAGCGCCTCGACCACGTCCGAAGCCCGTTTCGGCTCGCGATCGCGCCCCGCGACGGGAGTCAGTCTGGGTGCGCCGTTTGCGCTCAGTGCCTAGGATCCTCTTGATTGCAATGGTGGGGCCAGCGCGGCGCCACCTCGTCTCACGCAGCATGTGGTGCGCCGCGCCGCGCTGCCAACCGCTCGATCAGGCCCGATCTAGATCGCGCTCGGCTCCCGGCCAGACCTTCACGGCAGTGGGGCCGGCTTCTCCCGCGGCCTCGACATAGTTTACCAGATCGCCCCTGCTCAGGCGATCGAAGGATCCGTCCAGAACGGCATTGCGGTGGAAATAAAGGAGCGCTCCCTCCTTGGTCAGCAGATAGCCCCATTCCTCCTCGGGGTGCAGCTCCGCGACCTGGCCGCGGAACAGGAGACCGTGTGGCTGCAGATCCTCCCTTTTCTGACGCTTGAACCGTTTGAGCTGGCGCTCCGCGGCGCTGAACGCTTCGCGGATCGACATATAGACGTCTGGATTGGCGTAGCGATCCTTGGCCCGTTGCGGCTGCTTGCTGACCGCGAGTTCCGCTCCGGGCACGAGCACGTCGATATGAACCTCGAACAGATTGCCGGTGCGGTGCTGGCGATGAAGCTTCTCGACCGAAACCCGGCACGAGACCACGCGGTCGTATCTCTTCTCGAGCTTGGCGAATCGCTCGCGGATGTCCGCCTCGACGGCGTCGGAGGGCTCGAGATTGTGGAACACGATCTGAAGGGGCTCGTCCACGTTCGCTTCTCCTCGGTCGAGACATCACCACATTCTCGGAACCGGCCCACGGAGCGGCCGGTTCCTGCATCCGCCAACGCATGGGGCACCCGCCTCACAGCCAGTTGCGTGGCGGTCGCGAGATTGTCATCAATTGCTTGCACAGCTCAGCGCGGGGCGGATTGGCAGGACCTCGGAGCACCATGCGGATCTTGATCGCGAGCGACGCTTGGTATCCCCAGATCAACGGTGTCGTCCGCACCTTGAGCGCCGTGGTGGACGAGCTCCGGGCTCTCGGGCACGAGGTCGAGATTTTGGGACCCGACCGGTTCCCGACGGTGCCCATGCCCAGCTATCCCGAGATCCGCATCGCCGTGGCGCCAGGGATCCGGCTCGCGCGGCTGATGGACGAATTCGCGCCCGATGCCGTGCACATTCCGGTCGAAGGTCCGGTCGGTCTCGCGGCGCGGCGTCACTGCCTGCGGCGGGGCTGGCCGTTCACGACCTCGTACCATACCCGTGCAGGCATCTATTTCGAGGGGAAGTTCGGCATTCCCCACGATCTGGTTCTGGCGCTGCAGCGCTGGTTCCACAATGCCGGCAACGGCTTCATGGTGCAGACGGACAGTCTCGAGCGCGAGCTGCGGACCAAAGGGTTCGTCAACATCCGCCGCTGGTGCCGGGGCGTCGACACCGAGCTGTTCCGTCCGATCGAGGCCCGGGGGCTGCTCGGCCTGCCACGGCCGGTGTTCACCTATGTCGGTCGGGTCTCGGCCGAGAAGAATCTCGACGATTTTCTCCGGCTCGATTTGCCGGGCACCAAGCTCGTGGTCGGTGACGGACCGCAGCTCGCGACCTATCGCGAGCACTATCCAAAAGTGGTGTTCACCGGCTGGAAGAAGGGCGAGGAGCTGAGCCGCTACTACTCCGCCAGCGACGTCTTCGTCCTGCCGAGCCGGTTCGAGACCTTCGGTCTCGTGCTCCTGGAGGCGCTTGCCTGCGGCCTGCCAGTGGCGGCCTACCCGGTGCACGGCCCGATCGACGTCATCGGCAAGGCGCCCGTCGGCGTGCTCGACAATGATCTGCGTCACGCCGCGCTGCGCGCTCTGGCGATCCCGCGCAATCTCTGCCGCGACTTCGCGCTCCGCTTTTCCTGGCGCCGGAGTGCCGAGGAGTTTGCGGGCAACCTGATGCCGATCCGGCGCCCTGCTCGCCGCGCCTATGGCTGATCGGCCGTCGGCAGCAGCGGATCGGAGCTGCCTGAGCCTGAGCAGGAGGGATCTCGCCGAGCTCGCCGAATGGCGGCGCGCGCTGCATTGCCGGCCGGAGCTGTCCGGCGAGGAGGTGCAGACGGCGCGGGCCGTCGTCGAAGCCCTTGCGGCGACCAGTGCGGATCGGGTCATCGAAGGTCTGGGCGGCCATGGCGTCGCCGCCGTGTATGAGGGCGGAACACCGGGCCCCACGGTTCTGTTTCGCGCCGAGCTCGACGGCCTGCCGATCGAGGAGACATCCGACGTCCCCCACCGCTCGCTGACGCCGGGGAAGGGGCATCTGTGCGGCCATGACGGGCACATGGCGACCCTGGCCGCGCTTGCGCGGGAGCTGGGCCGCCGCAGGCCGGACCGGGGCCGGGCCGTGCTCCTGTTCCAGCCGGCGGAGGAGACCGGGGCGGGAGCCGCTGCGGTCCTGGCCGACCCGCGATTTGCCGAAATCGCGCCCGACTGGGCGTTCGCGCTCCACAACCTGCCCGGTCTGCCCCTCGGCCAGGTGGCGCTCGATGCCGGTCCGGTGAACTGCGCCTCGCGCGGCATGCGTATCACGCTTCGGGGCAAGACGGCCCACGCCTCGATGCCGGATCAAGGAACTTCGCCGATGGTGGCTGTGGCGTCGCTGATGCCGGCCTTGACTGCGCTCGGGCCCGGCGGCCCGCTGAGCGAGCGCTTCGCCCTGGTCACGGTCGTTCATGCCCGGCTGGGAGAGCCGGCGTTCGGGGTGGCGCCGGGTCACGCCGAGATCTGGGCGACGCTTCGAACGCTGACCGACGCGGGCATGTCCGAGCTGACAGTGCGAGCGGAGAGCTTGGCCCGCAGCCGGGCGGCGGAGGCCGGTCTAGGCGTCGCCATCGGCTACGAGGATGTGTTCGCTCACTGCGAGAATCATCCCGACGCGGTGGCACAGCTGCGCCGGGCTCTGGATGCCGAGGCCGTGCCGCACGATCGCGGTGATCTGCCCATGCGGGCTTCCGAAGACTTCGGCTGCTTCGGCCGGAACGCCCGGTCCGCCATGTTCTTCCTCGGCGCCGGCGAGAGCTGCCCGAGCCTGCACAATCCCGACTACGATTTTCCCGACGAGCTGATCGGGATCGGTGCACGGGTCTTCACGCGCACACTGCGCGGCCTGTTGGGCTGACGGCACGCCTGGGCCTCAGGAATAGCTTTACAGCGGACGGGCGTTTCGCGGATAAGCATGGTGCTCCGCCGCTTTCGGGTGGTGGCGCTCTGTCCAACTGGAGCGACCGGCCGTGTGTGTCCTGCGGGAGAAGATCGGAACGCGACTTAGCTGCCCCTGAGCCAGCGCCCGTGCGCCCGCGTTCAGGGGAATGCCTGCGTTCGATTTTCTTCACCAGCTGACGGATCCGATCGATGACCTCCGAAGCCAGTTCTCCTGCCGCTCAGCCCGAGCGTGTCATCATCTTCGACACCACCTTGCGCGACGGCGAGCAGTCGCCCGGCTGCTCCATGACCACGCCCGAGAAGCTGCGGGTCGCGGAGGTGCTCGAAGCCATGGGCGTCGACGTGATCGAGGCCGGCTTCCCGATCGCGTCCGAGGGGGACTTCCAGGCGGTCCAGGAAGTCTCGAAGCTCGTCCGGAACTCGGTGGTGTGCGGCCTGGCCCGCGCCGCCCATGGCGATATCGATCGTGCCGCCGAGGCTTTGCAGCCGGCGCAGCGCAAGCGCATCCATACCTTCATCGGCACCTCGCCGCTGCATCGGAAGTACCAGCTGCAGCTGGATGCCGATCAGGTGCACGAGCGCGTCATCGACAGCGTTAGCCGCGCCCGGCGTTACACCGACGATGTCGAGTGGAGCGGGATGGACGCCTCGCGGACCGAGCCGGACTTCCTGTTCCGCTGCATCGAGAGCGCGATCGCGGCCGGGGCGACCACGATCAACATTCCGGACACGGTCGGCTACGCCTATCCCGAGGAGTTCGCGGATCTGATCCGCGAGATCCGCAACAACGTCCCCAACATCGACAAGGCGATCATCTCGGTTCACTGCCACAACGACCTGGGCCTGGCGGTCGCGAACTCGCTTCTGGCCCTGGATGCGGGTGCCCGGCAGATCGAGTGCACCATCAACGGCATCGGCGAGCGCGCGGGCAACTGCGCGCTCGAGGAGGTCGTGATGGCGATGCGGGTGCGCGGCGATCGCCTGCACTATGACAGCCGGATCGTGACCCAGGAGATCATGAAAGCCTCGCGCCTGATCTCGGCGATCACCGGCTTCCAGGTGCAGCCGAACAAGGCGATCGTGGGCATGAACGCCTTCGCCCACGAGAGCGGCATCCATCAGGACGGCGTGCTCAAGAACGCGCAGACCTACGAGATCATGCGCCCCGAGGATGTCGGCCTGTTCCGCTCCAACTTGGTGATGGGCAAGCACTCCGGCCGCCACGCCTTCAAGAAGAAGCTGGAGGAGCTGGGCTACGCGCTGGGCGAGAACGCGTTCAACGATGCCTTCGTCCGGTTCAAGGCGCTGGCCGACAAGAAGAAGGAGATCTTCGACGAGGATCTGGTCGCGCTGGTCGACGACGAGATCCACAACAGCGACCGGAAGGTCCGATTCGTCAGCCTCTATGTCCAGTGCGGCTCCAAGATCCGGCCGACGGCCGAGCTGGAGCTGGAGGTCGACGGCGTGCGCCGCCAGGCGGTGCAGACGGGAGACGGCCCGGTGGACGCCACCTTCAAGGCGATCCGGCAGATCTTTCCCCATGATGCCGGTCTCGCGCTGTTCCAGATCCATGCCGTCACCGAGGGTACCGACGCTCAGGCGGAGGTGACGGTCCGGCTGGAGGAGGCGGGCAAGCTGGTGACGGGCCAGGCTGCCGACACGGACACGCTGGTGGCGGCGGCGCAGGCCTATATCGCCGCCCTTAACCGACTGGTCACCAAACGCGAGAAGACTGCGCCCGCGGCGCTGTCCGCGTAGAGTTCGACGGCCGCGGTGCGCCGCCGCGGCCGTCCACTATCCGCGGCGCCAACAATTCTCGGCCGGAGCGGCGATCCCGCTCCGGCCGCCTCGGTCGGTCCGGTGCCACGCTTGCGACGGACTGCGACCCGATGCTCTCGAGACTTCTCGGCCTCTTCTCCGCCGACATGGCGATCGATCTCGGCACGGCCAACACGCTGGTCTACGTCAAGGGCCGGGGCATCGTCCTGAACGAGCCCTCGGTCGTGGCGCTCGCGACGCGGCACGGCAAGCGCCAGGTGCTCGCGGTCGGCGAGGAGGCCAAGCAGATGGTCGGCCGCACGCCCGGCAATATCGAAGCCATCCGCCCGTTACGTGATGGCGTGATCGCCGACTTCGAGGTCTCGGAGGAGATGATCAAGCACTTCATCCGGCGGGTGCATCCGCGGCGGAGCTTCGCCAGTCCACGCATGGTGATCTGCGTGCCTTCCGGCTCCACCGCGGTCGAGCGGCGGGCGATCCAGGAAAGCGCCGAGAGCGCCGGCGCCAGGCGCGTCTTTCTGGTCGAGGAGCCGATGGCGGCCGCTCTGGGTGCCGGTCTGCCGGTGACGGAGCCTACCGGCTCGATGGTGGTGGATGTCGGCGGCGGGACGACCGAGGTCGCGATCCTCTCGCTGGGCGGGATCGTCTACGCCAAGTCGATCCGGGTCGGCGGCAACAAGATGGACGAGGCGATCATCAACTATGTGCGTCGCAACCACAGTCTGCTGATCGGCGAGGCGACTGCCGAGGCGGTGAAGATCCGGATCGGCACGGCCTGTCTTCCCGAGGATGGCCAGGGCGAGGTGATCGAGCTGCGCGGGCGCGATTTGATGAACGGCGTGCCGCGGGAGATCGTGATCAGCCAGCGGCAGATCGCCGAGGCTCTGGCCGAACCCGTCAACGCGATCATCGAGGCGGTGAAGGTGGCGCTCGAGCATACCGCACCCGAGCTCTCCTCCGACATCGTCGACAAGGGCATCGTCCTCACCGGCGGCGGATCGCTCCTGGGCAATCTCGCCTTCGTCCTGCGTCATGCGACCGGGCTTCCGGTCACCATCGCCGACGAGCCGCTCACCTGTGTGGCACTCGGCACCGGCCGCTGCCTGGAGGAGATGGGCAACCTGCGCTCCGTTCTCCATACGGCGTTTTAACTCATAGGTTGAATTATCCTTCTTCCGGAGCGATGGTGCGCGTGCCGGTCGCGGCATGCGTGCGGAGACGGCGTCGATGATGGCGACAGGGTCGCATTCGCCCCGTTCAGGCGGACCGCCGCGTGCGCTCCGCGGGCGAGTCTCCCTCGCGCTGCTCGTCGGGCTGTCCCTCGCCCTCCTGACCGTCGGCAAGCTGGAGCTTCCGATCGCAGCCACGGCAGGCAACGCTCTCCGCGACGCCGTCGTGCCGGTGCTCGCCGTCCTGCAGCGCCCGATCGATCAACTCCGGCACGGAATGGCTGAGCTCTCGGATCTTCTCGGGGTTCGGGCGGAGAACCGGCGATTGCGCGACGAGAACCGTCGCCTGTTGGCCCGCGACGCCGAGGCCGCGTGGTTGGCGGAGGAGAACCGTTCCCTGCGTCGCATGCTGGCGGTACGGGAGCGGGCCGCCGAATCGCCTCGGCTCACCGCGCGGATCGTCGGCGACTCCCAAGGCACCTTCGTACGGGCGCTGCTGCTCGATGCGGGCAGCGAGCAGGGCGTCTCGGTGGGCATGGCTGCGCTTGCGCCCGAAGGGCTGATCGGCCGCGTGGTGGATGTCGGCCGGCGCAGCGCGCGCGTCCTGCTGGTGACCGATTTCAATTCGCGTATTCCCGTTGTCGTCGCGGGTGCCGGCGATCAGGCGGTGCTGGAGGGCGACAACTCGCCCTTGCCCCTGTTGCGCTTCCTGCCACTGAATCCCGGCCTTTCCGACGGTGATCGCGTGTTGACCTCGGGGCGGGGTGGGATGCTGCCGCCGGGCCTTCCGATCGGCCGGATCATGTCGGCCGGTGCCGATGGGAAAGCGCGCGTGCGGCCGCTCGTGGACTGGTCGCGGCTCGATCATGTCGTGCTGCTCGACACGGTACCCCTGTCCGAGCCAGCCCCAGGCAGGGACGTGGCGACGACCATGGTCTCGCGCCGATGAGCACCGCCGCCGTGGTCAACCGGCCGGATCGCACTCTCATTGCTGCACTGTCTCTCCTCTCGGCTGCGCTGTTCGACCTGCTGCCGCTGCCTGATCCGTCAGGTCAGTGGCCGGCGCCGTCCTTCGTGCTCTGCGTCCTGTTCTATTGGACCTTGGCGAGACCGGTGGGATTGCCCGCTCTGCTGTTGCTGGCGCTGGGCATCCTGCTCGACGCCACCTCGGGGATGCCGCCGGGCCCCACGGCCGTCGCATTGCTCGGCGCGCGGGCAGCATCGCGTGCCTTGAGGCGCGTGCTCCTCGAGCAACCGCCATTCGTGATCTGGTCGGGATTTCTGCTGATCGCGACCCTCTACCAGGCCATACGCTGGGCGCTGGCATCGCTGGCGCTGGGGCACATCTTCCCGCTGCGGCTGTCGCTCCTCGAGCTCGTCAGCTCGCTGGTCGCCTATCCGATCGTGGCGGCACTGCTCTTCCGGCTCTGTCCGAAGGTCCGCAGACGTGCATCACGAGCTTGATCGCGTCCGGGCGTTCGGCCGCCGCGCGATGCTCGCGATGGGTGCCCAGGCGGCCGCGTTCACGGCGTTGGCGGCGCGGCTGCACTACCTCCAGGTACAGCGCAGCGAGGAGTACGCGCTTCTCGCCGAGGACAATCGAGCCAACCAGCGGCTGCTCGCTCCACCCCGGGGCCGCATCCTGGATCGCATGGGCCGCCCGCTGGCCCGTAACCTGCCGACCTATCGTCTCCTCGTGGTCCGGGAGCGGGCGGGCGACGTCCGGGCGGTGCTCGCCCGTGCCGGAGAGTTCATCGAGCTGTCGGACGACCGCATGGCGGCGGTGGTGGCCGAGGCGCGCGCCCGTCCCGCCTTCGTTCCGCATCTGGTCCGCGACGACCTCACCTGGGACGAGGTTGCGCGGCTGGCCGTGCGGGCGCCGGAACTGCCGGGGGTGATGCTCGATTCCGGGCTCCTGCGGGACTATCCCGAAGCGGACGTGCTGTCGCATGTGCTCGGCTATGTCGGTGCCGTGAACTCTGCCGAGCAGGCCGAGGACCCAGATCCGCTACTCAGGCTGCCCGAGTTCCGCATCGGCAAGAGCGGCATCGAGCGCAGCTATGACAAGATCTTGCGCGGCCGGGCGGGTCTGAGTCGGATCGAGGTCAACGCGTTCGGGCGCGAGATCCGTGAGCTGGGCCGGCAGGACGGCGTTCCCGGCAGCGATGTGAAGCTCTCGCTGGACCTCGAGCTGCAGCGCTTCTGCGTCGAGCGTCTGTCCGCCGAGCCCGCGGCCAGTGCCGTAGCCGTCGATGTCCGCACCGGCGGGGTGATGGCGCTCGCCTCGGTCCCGAGCTTCGATCCCGCGCTCTTCACCGGTGGGCTGAAGCAAGGCACGTGGCAGCGGCTGCGCAGCGATCCGCGCACGCCGCTCGTCAACAAGTGCATCCGCGGTCAATATCCTCCCGGCTCGACCTTCAAGATGATCACCGCGCTCGCGGCCCTGAACGCAGGCATCTCGCCCGGCCACACCGTGTTCTGCTCGGGCGCCACCAGCCTTGGCCGGGCAGTGTTCCATTGCTGGAAGGAACATGGCCATGGTCGGATCGGGCTGACCCAGGCGCTCGCGCAGTCCTGCGACGTCTATTTCTACGACCTCGCGCGCCGCGTCGGCATCGACGTCCTGGCGGACATGGCGCGCCGCTTTGGTTTCGGCGCGCCGCTCGGACTCGACCTTCCGGGCGAGCAGCCCGGCCTGATTCCGACGACGGCCTGGAAGCGGGCGACCCTTGGCGAGAGTTGGCAGAAGGGCGAGACGCTGGTCTGCGGCATCGGTCAGGGTTACGTCTCGGCCACGCCGCTGCAACTGGCGATCATGGCGGCACGGCTCGCCAACGGCGGTCTGGCGGTCACGCCCTGGCTGGTTGCGCCGTCTCCCGACCTGCCCGCACCCGAGCGGATCGGTGTCGATCCCGCCGCGATCGCGCTGGTTGTCGGGGGAATGCGCGAGGTCGTGCACGGCGCCCGCGGCACCGCCCGCGTGGCCGATCTCGGCATCCCTGGCATCGAGCTGGCGGGCAAAACCGGCACGTCGCAGGTGCGCCGGATCTCACGTGCCGACCGCGCCGCAGGTCGGCACAAGCGCACCGACATCCCATGGGAGGACCGGCACCACGCCCTGTTCGTCTGCGCCGCGCCGCTCGCGGCGCCGCGCTACGCGGTGGCCGTGGTGGTCGAGCATGGGCAGAGCGGGGCGAAGGCCGCGGCGCCGATCGCCCGTGACATCATGCGTCGGGCACTGGAGATCGATCCGGCGGGATCGGTGCGCCAGTGGGCGAGGTCTCCCGGGACGAACGCGTGACTGCCGCTGCCGGCTCGGCGCTGCGCTCCAGCCGGCTCTCCCTGCCGGAGAAGCTCGGCGCGCTGAACTGGCCCATCGTTGCGCTCCTCGCGCTGATCGGCGCGGTCGGCTACGCGATGCTCTACTCGGCCGCGGGCGGCTCGGCGGCGCCATGGGCGTGGCGGCACGCGGTACGGCTCGCGGTCCTGCTCCCCACCATGGTCCTGGTCGCCCTGGTCGATCCACGCGTCTGGTTCCGTGCCGCCTGGCCGTTCTACCTCGCGGTATTGGGAATGCTGGTCGCGGTCGACGTCCTCGGCGAGATCAACAAGGGCGCGCAGCGCTGGCTCGATCTCGGCCTGATCCAGCTTCAGCCCTCGGAGCTGATGAAGGTCGCGCTGGTGCTCGCTCTGGCGCGCTACTTCCACGCCGCCTATCCCGAGGACATGCGTCGGCTGCGGGTCGTGCTGCCCGCGGTCGGCCTCATCCTGGCACCTTGCGCGCTCGTGCTGGTCCAGCCTGACCTCGGGACGGCGGCCACTCTGCTCGTCAGCGGGACGGCGATGCTGTTCCTGGCAGGCGTGCGCTGGTGGAAGTTCGCGGCGGTGGGCATCGTCGGCGCGGCGGCGCTGCCGGTGCTTTGGTCAAATCTCCACGATTATCAGCGGCAGCGCGTCTTCACGTTCCTGGACCCCGATTCCGACCCGCTGGGCAGCGGCTATCACATCATCCAGTCCAAGATCGCGCTCGGCTCGGGCGGGTTCTGGGGCCGCGGCTTCCTCAACGGCAGCCAGGCCCAGCTCAGCTTCCTGCCGGAAAAGCACACCGACTTCGCCTTCACCATGCTGGCCGAGGAGCTGGGCTTCGTCGGCGCCATCTCCGTGCTCGCCTTGTTTCTCGCCCTGCTGATCCTGGGCATGGTGGCGGCGATCCGGGCACCCAGCCAGTTCGGCCGTCTGCTCGCCGCCGGGGTGGTGGTCAACCTGTTGGTCTACATTGTGATCAACGTCTCCATGGTGACCGGCCTGATTCCGGTCGTGGGCGTGCCGCTGCCGCTGATCTCCTACGGCGGCACGGCCCTGCTCACGGTGTTGGTCAGCCTGGGCCTTCTTCTCTCGATCGACCTACATCGGCACGTCGCGATTCCGCGCTACCCGGTGGAGCCCTGACCGCCCCTGTGCCAGAACCTGCCGCGACGGCAGGAGGAGAACGGCATGCGGACCGGCGGGCGGATTCTTGTGGATCAGCTTCGGGGGCTGGGGGTGTCGACGGTGTTCGGCGTTCCGGGCGAGAGCTATCTCGAGGTTCTGGACGCGCTGCACGACACGCCGGAGGTTCGTTTCGTGATCTGCCGCCAGGAGGGTGGGGCGGCGATGATGGCGGCCGCCTGGGGCGAGCTCACCGGACGGCCGGGTATCGCCATGGTCACGCGCGGCCCCGGGGCGACCAACGCCAGTGCCGGGGTCCACGTCGCGCAGCAGGACAGCGTGCCGATGATCCTGTTCGTCGGCCAGATCGACCGCGGCAGCCGCGAGCGCGACACCTTCCAGGAGGTCGACTACCGGCGGATGTTCGGCGGCATGGCGAAATGGGTCGCCGAGATCGAGGATCCCGCCCGGATTCCCGAGCTCGTCCACCGCGCCTTCGCCACCGCCATGGCCGGCCGGCCCGGGCCGGTGGTGCTCGCCTTGCCCGAGGACATGCTGGTCGAGCGGGCGGAGCCGGTGGACGCGCGGTCGGCGGTTGCCGCCCAGGGCGCGCCGACCCCCGCGGCGCTGGCCGAGCTGGAGCGGCTTCTGGCCGCCGCCGAGCGCCCGTTCGTGATCCTGGGCGGGGGCGGCTGGTCGGAAGCCGGGGTCGCCGCGATGGCGCGGTTCCTGGACGCGCACGATCTGCCGGCCGCCTGCGGCTTCCGGCGCCAGGACCTGCTCGACAACACGCACCGCTGCTATGCCGGCCATATCGGCCTCGGCCCGAACCCGCAGCTCGCGGCCAGGATCAGGGCGGCGGATCTCGTCCTTGCCGTCGGCGCCCGGCTCGGCGAGACCACCAGCCAGGGCTTCACGCTGCTGGAGGTGCCGCGCCCCCGGGCCAAGCTCGTCCACGTCCACAGCGATCCCGAGGAGCTCGGCCGCGTCTATCAGGCCGACCTGCCGATCCTGGCCGCGATGGACCCGTTCGCCGCCGCGGCCGCAACGCTCCGGCCGCCGCCGTCGCGGCCCTGGGCGGCGGACACCCCCGCGGCGCATGCCGAGGAGCTCGCCTGGCGCGCGCCGACCCGGATCCCGGGTCGGCTGCAGCTCGGCGAGATCGTCGCCTGGCTGCGCGAGCGCCTCCCACCCGACACCATCCTGACCAACGGCGCGGGCAATTACGCGATCTGGGCGAATCGGCATTTCGCCTATCGCGGCCTCGGCACGCAGCTCGCGCCGACCTCGGGCTCGATGGGCTACGGCCTGCCGGCCGCCGTCGCCGCCAAGCTCGCCCACCCCGACCGGCCGGTGGTCTGCTTCGCGGGCGACGGCTGCTTCCTGATGACCGGCCAGGAGCTCGCCACCGCCGTGCAGCACGGGCTGCCGATCCTGGTGGTCGTGGTCGACAACGGCATGTACGGCACCATCCGCATGCACCAGGAGCGCGAGCACCCCGGCCGCGTCTCCGGCACGCCTCTGCGCAACCCCGACTTCGCCGCCCTGGCCCGCGCCTACGGCGCCTTCGGCGCCCGGGTCGAGACCACCGAGGACTTCGCCCCCGCCTGCGAGCAGGCGCTCGCCAGCGGCCGCCCGGCCCTGCTCCACCTGATCCTCGACCCCGAGGCGATCACCCCGCGAACGACGCTGGCGGGCCTGCGGCAACAGGCGCGCGCCGCAAGGCCCTGAACTTTGGTGCGCGGCGGTGAGCCGCGCTCAGCCTGCCTGCCCGCCGGCCGGACGGAGCAGACGACGCCAGAGCGATGGACGTCCGGTTCGGGATGCCAGCCTGGGTGCGCGGTCTTTGCCCGGCAGCTCGGGGGGACGGTAGTCGGGCGACTCCGGTGACGGAAAGGGGATCGTGCTCGCCATCTCGGCCCGCTCGGCATAATCGTAGTTCGGAAACGGG
>JBFWWD010000102.1:0-17982 GCA_050246385.1 Geminicoccaceae bacterium | reverse complement strand
CAAGCACGGCCGGGTGCTCGATCAGGGTCGTCACGATGTGTCGTCGGTCGGGATTGGCGCGCGCGGCGCCGAGGATCGCGAGGTTGTTGGCCTCCGTGCAGCTTCCGGTGAAGACGATCTCGCTTGGCCGGGCACCGATGGTGGCGGCCACCTGCTCGCGAGCCCTGTCCACGGCACGCGCGGCCGCGTGGCCGTGCTCGTGCTCGACGCTGGAAGGGTTGCCGAAGTGAACCTTCAGATACGGTTCCATCGCCGCCACAACGGCCGGGTCGATCGGCGTGGTCGCGTTGTGGTCCAGGTAGATACTGCCGCCGCGCAGATCCTCGCTCGGCTCTGCCATGACCGAAGAAATCCCTATCAGGCGTCCGTTGGGACGAGACGCAGCACGTCGGCCACAGACTTGGCCCGCACCGACAAGGTTCCCACGCCCCGGTGAAGGTGACCGCGCAGGCGACGAAGGAGTGTCTCGTCGTCGAGCGGCACATCGGGCGCCGGGCCTTCCTCGACCCAGCGCAGCAGCGCGGCGAAGAGCGCCCCGTACTCGCCGGTCAAAGTGTACGCGTTGAACTCCAAGCCCTGCTCGTCCGGCACCCAGAGGTCGCCGAGAGGCCCGTCTTCCAGCGAACTCATGAGCGCGATCCGGCAAAGCAGGTTCGGCCTGAGCCCCGTCCTCTGCCGCAACGCGCGCAGCTTACTTGTCGCGTCGGCCGAGATCCTAAGCTTGCTGTAATGCACGAATGGCCTCCCCCGGCCTGACGGAGCCGCCGAAATAGCCCGGCACGACCACCGTGCGCCCGGCCGCCGCGTCGTAGTCCAGGCGGTAGGCGTGCGAAACACTAGCTCCGAGGTCCGCCAGCAGCCGCTCGTCCACTTCGGTGTCGGTCGACAGCAGCACCACCTGGTGGCTCGCGGCCGGAAAGTAGCGCCCAATCAGGTTCGCCCGGTGGTCCGCGTCGAGCCGTGCCAACGGCGTGTCGATGATCATCGGCAGCGGCCGACCGCTCGTGCGGGCCAGCGCCCACAGCATGGCGACCGCGTATACCTGCTTCTCGCCCGCCGACAGCGCCGCCTTGGGCACTTCGCCGCCGTCGAGGCCGACCAGCGTCGCCGCGAAGCTGGCCGGGTCGATTCGGACCTCCGCGACGAGGTCGCCCTTGCGGGCGAGATGGTTGAAACAGCGGGCGAACTCGCCGCGAAGCTGCGCGAGCTTGTGCTCCAGCAGCTCGTGCTCGTAGTCCGCGAGCGCCCGCGCCGTCCGACGGGCGAGCGCCGCCCGCGCCTCCGCCGCCGCCGCAGCGGCCTGCTCCTCCAGCAGCCGCTGTCTTTCGCGCTCGAGCGCCACCTGCCGCCCACGAACGGTCCTAAGCTCCTCCTGGCGGGCGTGGAGCGTCGCCTCGGTGGAGCCCACGCGCTGTTCCGCCTCGCGCAACTCGTCGAGGAGCACGCCCGAGGCGGCGCTGTCGGCGCGGTCAAGCGCGACGTCCAGCTCGCGCAAGCGCCGCGTCAGCAGGTCCAGCTCCTCCAGGAGCGCCGCGGCGCGCGGACGCACGACTGCTTCGACCTCAGCCAGGCGCGCGAGCGCGGCAGCCCCATCGCCCACCTCGCGAAAGGCCGGCGAGGTGCGAGCGCCGGCTTCGGTCCTGCCGGCCCAAGCGCCGAGGAACCGCGCCAGGTCTTCCCAGTGTTCCGCGCTCCAGGCAACGCGGCGCGGGGGCGTACCGTCAACCCGCCAGGCTTCCAGCGCGCCCCGCAGCGCCTGGACGGAGGCGTCGCGCGCGTCACCTGCCCCAGCATTGGTGAGAGCCGCCCAAAAGCTGGCGACCAGACGAGGGGCGACGGCGAACGGCAACAGTTTGCCGGCGAGATCGCGCACCTCGTGCTCGCAGCGCCCGATCCGCCGCGCCACCTCGTCGCGCTCGGCCTCAGTCCGCGCCCGGTGCATCGCCGCGTCGCCCCCTTCGGCGACGAACCGCCGGCGAATCTGCTCCGCGGCCCGCGCTTGCGACTCCCGCGCGGAGGTCAGCTCCGCGACCTCCTCGGCGAGGGCGGCCGCGCGCCGTTCCGCGACGCCGACCTCGCGCACAGCGTCCGCCAGGCGGGTCGCGACCGAGCCGTCCCCTTCGCGTTGATGCCGCGCTAGGTAAAGGCCCAAATCCGTGCGCAAGCGTCCGACCAGCTCGATGCCGAGCAGGCCGCGAACGGCTTCCGCCAGCTGCTCGTCGTCGGCCTCGCCGTCGGCAATCTCTCGGATCTTCTCGCCGTCGAAGAAGAAGAGCTGCGACACGCCCGGCGGGATCAGCTCCTGGAGGAAGTGGTGCCACTCCTCGCGCGGCACGGCCGTGACCGCGGACCCGTCTTTCTCAAGCGTGAGATCCTCGTCCACGCTCTTGCCGCGGGCGACCCATGCCCGGCGTACGCGATAGCGGTGCACCAGGCCGGCCTCCGCGTAGTCGAACTCCAGCGCCACGCTGGCTGCGCGGGGGCGCGCGCCTCGATAGATTCGTTCCCGTAAGTAGTGGACGTAGTCCGCCTGCGCGACACGGGCGCCCAACGACCGGCGCCCGTACAACGCAAGCCGGACCGCCTCCAGTAGCGTCGTCTTCCCGGCCCCGTTCTTGCCGCCGATCAGGACGATCGGGCACTCGGCTCCGCGCCGGCGTCGCGGCACAAGGTCGAGTTCGCTGACGCCGGCGTACAAGCCGAAATTCTCCAGCCGCACGGTCCGCAGGATCATGCGCCGTCTCTCCCCGCAAGCACCGCGAATGGCAACTCCGGCTCGTCGCTCTCGCGCGGCGGAGGCGGCGACGCATGCTCGTTCGGCCCAGCGCTGCCAGTGGTCGCCCTCCGCTCGGCGATGACCTCATCCAGATCGCGCCACTCCTGGCGGAAGAGTTCCTCGATCCTGGTGTGCAATGCGTGCCGCCGCTTCAGGCCGTGGGCCGCCCGCTCCACGTCCAGAAGCCGTACCACGAGTTCGGTCGGAACGTCGTGGCGAGAGCACACGCGATCCAGCAGGCGGCCGTCCTCGTCGGTGAAGGAGACGGTGTCCTCGACGACCCAATCCAGCTCGTGACCTAGCGTCTCGCGAACGATGCGCGGCACTGAATCGGCCCAGTCTCCACGCTCGGCCCGCCAGATGCGCCGGATCTCGTGCAGCTCCGCGTCGTGGATCAGCAGCGGCGCCTCTCCAGGCGGCGCTTCGCGCTGCACGCGGGCCTGCGTCTCCAGCAGCCGGCCGAGCAGCGATTTGCAGAACTCCAGAGTGTAAGGGCCTGGCACCGGCGAGTCGGTGCCACGGATGAACGCCACCTGCCCGCTTCGCCGCCGGAACTCGCGGTAGAGCCGCTTTTTCTCCGGCTCCTGGGTCTCCGCCAGGAGGTCGCGGAACTCGAGAAGCGGCAGGAGCCACTCCTCGCCCGAGTCGATCATGGCCTCCATGGAATGGTCACGCTCCACGACCGTGCACACCCAGCACCCGAAGCGGGAGTTGCCGCAGCTCGGCGTCGTCTTGTCCACCACCAGCGGGCACTCGCCTGCCTGGGCGTTGCGGTACATCGCGAGCAGGTCGCGGTTGTCGTTCCCCCACGGCGACGGGTTGTTCTGCAGCAGGTAGGTCCAGACGTCGTCGGTGGAGAACGACTCGATTGGCGCGTAAACGAAGGCGTTCAGCAACGAGGAGTGGCGCGCTAGTCTGGAGCCCTCAATCCGGTGCAACGACATCACCTGGGCGCGGGTTGCGCTTTCGGACGAGCGCACGCCCAAGACCATCACGACCTCGCCGAACTCGGCGACGCGCGCACGGATGAAATCGTTGGCCGGCTCGATCTTGAGGCGTTCCGTGCACCAGCGGAACCGGCGCGACGGCGCCGGGTAGCCCCTGCCGATCAGGTTGACCCAGAAGCTTCGCTCGACCGTGGGCGTGACCTTCTCGGTCTCGAACGGTAGCCCCTGCGCCTCCGCCGCGGTCCGGATTCGGGCGAGCGTCTGGTCAATGAAGCGGACGATCACGGGAGTCTCGACCAGCGTGTCCGAGCTGATCACGTAGACCGGCTTGCGCCGGCGCTCAGGCGGGAGCGCCGCGAGCGCGGTCCAGACCATCTGCAACGCGCAGGTCGAGTCCTTGCCGCCGCTGTAGCCCACGACCCAGGGCCGGCCATCGGACAGGTAGACCTCGCGGATCTCGCGGTAGCGGTCGTCGAGCGTGCCGCGCTCGAACATCGAAGCACGGGCCATGGCTCAGCTCGCTTCCTTGTGTTCGTCGGCGATCGCCGCCGGCGCGTGGAGCGCCTCAACGCGCTGGGCCTCCGGGGGCAGCGGCAGGCCGAGCGCCCGCAGAACCACATTGCTGACCAGCGTGACGTTGTTCTTGGATTTGTTCACCTTGCCCGCCACGAGGGCGCGACCGTCCCATAGGGCGCGGTTGGCCCGTGACCAGTCGATGTCGCGGAGCCTCGTCAGGTGCTTGGCCCAGTCCTTCCGCCTGGCCCTGAGCAACTCGGCGCCGGCGATGGCGATCGCCTGGACCGCGATCCCGTGGGCGTGGATGTAGTCGCGCCGCAGCTCGGCCGCCGCGACCTCGCGCGTTCCGACCCGCTGCCAGTCCGGCATGTGCCGGATGACCTCGGTCCAGAAGGCAATGGCGAGGTCCCGGTCCGCCCTGTCGACCTCTCCGCTCAGGGGCTTTCCGATTAGTTCGGCCGTTGCTTGGTGAATGCTGCTTAAAGTGAACAGCTTCAGCGACCGATTCGAAATGCTCGTATTCTCGAGGTCAGTAAAATCCCGAAATAGCGGTATGGCGTTTACGACCTCGCGCGAGAGCGCCGCCAGCGCGTCCCGGTGGTTGTAGAGCAACTTGATCGACCTGGTTGGCCGCACGGCGTGCATATTCAAGTCCGCAAACATCTGTTGAGAACGTTTCAGACCTCGGTCGGCGAAGACAACAACCGATATTGTTTCGTCCCCGAGCAAGTGCCGCTCGCGAATAGCCTCCTCGATTGCAGCGCGCCTGTGCTGGCCGTCGTTGATCAGGATCGTTGCCGCCATGGCAATACGAAGCCGTCCAACGCCGCGTAGATGGCCCTCCGCAGCAATGGGTTCAAACTCCACCTCCCCGTCCACCGAGGCACATAGCGAGGAGAGGATGTACTCGGAAGGGTTCTCAGTGATGTATCGGGCGATGGCTGGAATGCGCGCCTTGTTCAGCACACGCTGTGCCCGGAGGCTGGGCGGAACCACCTCATCGTCGAAGCGGAAAAGCCGCGGGACGACCTTCAGGGGCACCATGATCACGTAATAGGCCGCTCCCGCCTGAATCCCTCGAATGGCGGTGAAATCGTAGCTGTTGCTGTCCACGCTGCATCTCCCAAACGCCTCGGAAGTTTAGCAGAGCCGACGTGGAAGTCAAATTTGGTCGCTCGGACGTTCGTAGCGGAGCCGTTTCCGACGTTTATGAAACATAGGTGCATGGCTAGAGTCTCTCGTTTTGAGCGCAGGACAGCTCGCCGGTGATGGCGTAATGGTCCACACCTCGGACGTCTGGCCGGAAAAAGGGGCGCTGTGACCACGCCCACGATCTGCGCGAGCGCGCGCCATCGGACGGCGATCAGCCGAGCAGAGTTCTCGCGCCCCATCAGGCTTGCCCTTCGAGACGAGTTGCTTGGCGTGGGAGCTCGCCTTTTCGACTACGGCTGCGGACGCGGAGACGACCTGCGACTACTCGATTCTCTTGGTATCGAGGGCGACGGCTGGGACCCGACCCACCGTCCCACGGCTCCGCTTCGAGCCGCGCCGATCGTCAACCTAGGCTATGTCGTCAACGTCGTTGAGGATACGGCCGAACGTGATGAGGTTCTTCGCAAGGCTTGGACACTAGCCGAGCGCGTACTGATCGTGAGCGCCCGCCTGGCATCCGAGGCCCGCGCATTCGCTGCGGCCACAGCCTACGCCGACGGCTGGCTTACCGGCGCCGGCACATTCCAAAGGCTCTACGAGCAGGACGAACTCAAGCGTTGGATCGATGCGACGCTTGAGGTGACGGCGGTGCCGGCGGGGCCAGGGGTCTTCTACATCTTTCGCGACGAGAATGCTCGCACTCGATTCCTAGCTTCGCGCTACCGCAGGCGCGCACTCGTGCCTCGGCTGTCGCAAGCTGAGCGCCTTTTTGCGGCGAACCAGGACCTCATTCAGCCGCTGATCGAGTTCCTCGCCTCCCGGGGGCGCATGCCGGCGGATGACGAGCTGCCTGCGGCCGCCCAGATCACCTCCACGTTCGGCTCATTAAAGCGGGCGCGCGCGGCGATCGAGCGCTCCACGGGAGAGCAGTTCTGGGCAGCCGTAAGGGAGCAACGCTCGCAGGATCTGTTGATCTACTTGGCTCTCGCCCGCTTCGACGTCCGACCGCCCTTTTCCCGGCTGCCGCGCGATCTACAGATCGACGTGAAGAGCTTCTTTTCGAGTTACGCGGAGGCGTGCTCGCGCGCCGACACGCTGCTCTTCTCGTTGGGCAACTCCGAGATGGTGGACGCTGCTTGCCGTGCCTCACCCACCGGCAAGCTCCTACCAAGCGCGCTGTACGTGCACGAGAGCGCGGTGGAGCAACTTTCGCCCACCCTACGCGTATTTGAGGGTTGCGCTCGGGGCTACATCGGCCGGGTCGATGGGGCGAACATCATTAAGCTAAACCGCTGGGAGCCGAAGGTTGCGTATTTGGCTTATCCTTCATTTCTCGACGACCCGCACCCCGCGCTCGCATGGTCGGTCGGTGTCAATCTGAGAACTTTTCAGGTGAAGTTTCGCGGCTTTGAGACGTACCGCAGCCCGCCAGTGCTCCACCGTAAGGAGACCTTCCTTGCCAAGGACCATCCGAAGTTCGAGACCTTCCAGCGGCTCACCGAAAGCGAAGAGCGACACGGCTTGCTTGAAGACACGAGCAGGATCGGCAACCGAGATGGTTGGCAGCAGACCCTCGCGTCAAAAGGCTTGGCTCTGCGAGGACATAGACTTGTTCGCGCAAGAACTTCATCGTGATCGGGCGAAACCGCCAAGCGGCCGTTGGTCACCATGCCCGAGGGCGTTGCGGCTACCTGTCGGTGCGCCGCTGCCGACCGTCCCGCCGTGCGTTCCGCAGCGCTTCCGTCGCTAGACGATCGGAGACTGGCACAAGCTTCTCCGACGGTTTTGCGCACCGCAGCGACGACTCCCTCGCATGCACAAGAGCTGCTTGTGCATGGGCTTGGTCCTCACGTTCGTCGCTGGCGCTTCCACCCTGACTCACGGCGCCAACGATCGCTCGCCCTCCTGCCTCAATAGTCACATGCTCCACGCGGACCACCTGCTGGCCCTTGCCGCGACGGCGGTTGAGGGCGTCGGTAAGCGCCACGAAGGACCGTGCCAGCTTCTCGCTGTGCCGCAACCCCATCTCTCGAGCGGCAAAGCTGTTCTCGCTCAGGGCGGCGCGGCGGAAGCATTCCATGACGGCTTCGTGGGTCGCCACCATCTGGGCGGCCAGCATGGCCTCGATGACGTCGCGGGCGCCGATGTCCGCGACCCGCCGCAGGGTTGCCCGGTCACGAATCTCCTTGGTCTCCCGCTCTTCCTTACCGCCGCGCCAGATGGCGTTGAGAGTTTGGTTGGCGGCATAGCAGGCGACAAAACCACTCCTGCTGCCGCCCAGCCCGAGCTGGCTCGACCAGTTCTCCTGGATGACCTCCGCTAGCGGCTTCTTGGGCTCAGACAATTCCGCGCTCATGGGATCTCACGACGTGTTTGATGCTGGACACGAGCGGACAGGTGCGCCGGAGATTTTCCGAAATCATCCGCCTAACCTGTTCAGACGGGCGGCGAAACCGGCGATCTTGGCATCGTAGATCTCGTCGCGGCGATCGCCCGCCTCGTGCCAGCTTTCGAGCAGCGGGTTATAGGTTCGGTGCCGCATCCATTTCGGTCGTCGCGGCGGAATCTCCGGATCGGGCCGGCCATCGCCTAGGCGCTGGGCGATCTTCTCCATTCGATGCCACAGGCGATCGGGGGTTTCCATCCGGGTCACGGCATAGGCGAGCCCATAGGCTTTGGCGCTGCCGAACTGATAGGCTCCGCGCGGCAGGTAGAGCACCGCACAGCGCCGGCCCGAAATCGGGCAGGAGAACCACCAGCGGCGGCCGCCGAACCCGGCCGCAGTCGACGTCAGGCCCACGGTATAGTCCATGTGCTCGGCACGGTCCGACGCCCGTGACGGGTGTTGCAGGCGCAAGTAGCCGTGGTCAGGCCGTGCCTTGATCACAACGGTCAGGAGGTGCTCGCCGCCGCGGCCATAGTTCATCCACACGGATTTGCCGTGGGGTGACCGCAGCAGGTGTCCGAGATCCCTGATCGCCAGCCGACAGGAGGCGCAGCCCTCGATTGTGACCCGGCTACCATGACGACCGCTCCCCCAACCACCCATGCCTGCACTCCAGGATTGTCCTAGCCAATTATATTCGAGACTAGTGGCATGAGGCGACAGTTCTGGCTTGGACGCCGTGCCGACTCATTAGCCAATTCTCTTAGCGAAGCAGTTTTCCGACATCATGGAACAGCTGCACCAAGCGTCTGGGTTGGGTGCGGCTGCTGTCCATCAGCCATCGAGGGATGAGCACTCGAGGACATCCTTAACAAGCAAAGAGAGGGGCCAAGCGTTGATCGTCGGCTGGACTAGTACCAGATCGGCGAGCGCCAGGTCCTGGTCGTCATGCGCGAGCGGCAGGGCCGAGCGCTGCCCATCGTGGTCAAGGCCGACGACGAGGGTGTCGCCACCATCGCCTGTCGCGACCAGCCCGGCTCGACGGTCTATGCCGACGAGGCGCCGCACTGGGATGTCTTGCACGTCCGCTATGCCACCAAGCGAATCAACCACAGCTTCGCGTTTTCGGACGGTGGAGCTTGCACCGATCAGGCCGAGAGCTACTTCTCGCGCCTGCGTCGGGCCGAGTTCGGCCAGCACCACCGGATCAGCGGCGACTAAATGTTCACGATCTTCGAGCAGTCTATTACTTTTCGGCTTACGCCGAGTGGCTTCCTTCCGCCCACGCCAGACATAAAGTTTATGTGTCCGCTATAACCGCCCTTGGGGTAACGCCTATTATGGGTCGGTTTAAAGATAAAGATCGATCCTGTCCTCGTTGCCACAATGTATGGAAGGGTCATGAAGAAAAAGAAAGCGACGTGAGTATTGCATTATACATGATCAACGAGGCTCACAGGCGCCCCTATGATCAAGCGTTGCTCATAACGCGCGACTCAGATCTCACGCCAGCAGTTCGCATGCTTCGCTCTGAGTTTCCGACGATGGACATAAAGGTCATTGCTCCGCCTGAGCGCAGGCATAGTCAGGATCTTGCCCGAGTGGCTACACGCCTAGCCGCCATTAAGCCGATTCATCTGGAACGCGCGCTGATGCCGCAATCCATATGCGATGTTGCTGGCAACGAGGTCGCGGTTCGTCCAACCAACTATGATCCCCCTGCGTAGGGTTTGCCCAGCTTCTCAGGTCAACCCACGATCTGCCATCCCCTTCTCCTCTGCCCGACCGCCACCCACTCCACCATTCTGCCATCCCGCCGGTACAGCGCGCCCTTCAACATGCCGGCGACGCGCTGTAGCGCCACGGCATCCGCCGGCAGTCCCTTGCCCTCCATGACCGCCGGCGCGATGGCGTTGACCTCCAGTGGCTCCATAGCGCCCCGCAGGACGTCGAGAACGGCCCGCGCCAGCTCGCCCCGCCCGAACCAGTCACAGCCCTTTCGGCTGGGCTTCTTCGGCCGGATCAGCTCGAGCTCGGCCTCCGGGCACATGATGCGGATCGCGGCGTAGAGGTGAACCAGACCGGCGCGGAGCTGGTCCAGCTCAGCAGCTCGCGCCTCGATCAGGCCGGCGATCTCGGCGCGCCTGCGGATCAGGAGCGATGTGGCGATGGCCATGCCGCAAAGGTAGAATGGCCGGGCGACAAGAGCGACCTACGCCAAGGTGTGTTTGCTCCATATTGACGCAGTTATCGCCTGCCGACATCGCTTCAAACCACCCTATGGGTGGCAGATATAAGACTGGTTTTGAGATGCGAACGCAAATCTGGCTCGGGGTGACCGTTCGCGGTTCCGGGGTGCGAACACAATGTCGGTTCATCCATGTTTGGGACGATTTGTGGTTCTGCGGTGCGAACGATCTCGGTTTTGAGGGGCGAACGAGACTTTCTCTTTCCATAGTCCCGTATCCTCGGGTCAAAGCCACCCTTCTTCGCACGCCGTTTGCCCTGCAGCTCGTCCAACGCGGCAGTGACCTCTGCCTTGGTCAGCTTGCGCGCGGCTAGCGTCGCCCCCTTTCCGCCCTCGCTCGAGCTGTGGGTGGGCTCTTCCGAGATCTCCCAGCGTCGGGATCGGCGGCCGAGCCGCGCCGCCGGCTCCGTGCAGCGGATGAGCCTGAGTGCCACTAGCTCGTCCAGAAGCATGGTCGCCTTCTCCCGACCACAGCCGATAGACTTCGTCACGTCGCCAATTCCAAAGCCGATAGCGCCATTGTTTTGTCCATTGTGGTGACGCCACAGGCAGAGCAGCGCTTTGAGCGCGTCTCCGGAGAGCGCCCGAAACGCGGGACTATCGAGCAGCCGGTGCGAGAATCGCACGAACCCGCCCGGTTCGGACGCGGAGCGTCCATTTGGTAGTGGACGGCGCCGCCGACTCACGGCCGATGACCGGCCTGCGCTCTTCCGGCAAGCTCTCCTTCGGCAGCCCTTGCCGTGCGAGTTTCCTGCTTTCGAACGCAGGCACGAACCGATTGCGCTGGCCGGGGTCGGTCCGGGCGACGGGCGCGCAGCGAAGCTTGGCAACACAGGTCGCCCATCGCCCAACGACGCCCCGCGTTAGCCACCGATGCAATTCCGACCGAGTTGTTCGACTGTCGCCTGTTCCAATTTGGCGAGCCACTCACGGCCAGTCTCGGGCCGGACGCCTCGGCAGCGACCTAGCTTAACCGTGGGTAGGTAAGGCAAGCCGCGACGGTACTCTGCATCCGGGTGAGCGGCGCGGTAGACTAAGGTCCGTCCGACTCCGCATTGGCGTGCGAACACGTCGATGCGAAACATGAAAACCGTCTCGGCGTCGCGGATGGATTTTTCGGCCATGGCCGCTCCTGTTTGTTCGGCGGCCAACCACATACAACCATGAACAGGGACGGCGTGCAGGTTCGCGAACCGAAAGACCATCCCATTTTTCAAACGGCCGGACTCACGTTCGAACGACCAGACTCGCGCCGTCCGGCGGTGACAGCCTCAATGCCCTGGACATCTCTCGGCGCAAGTCGGATTGCGCTACCATGTCCACCATTTGCTACGCCCCTGCTCGGCGGTACGCATCCGTCTGATCGCCATCGCGTACAGACGACATGCGTCGGAGGCTATGTCGGCCATGCGCTCGCTATGCGACACGTCTCGCCGGTAGTAGCCATCCTCGATCCGGCCCAGCTGCAGCCTCTCGTCGTGCGCCGACCACCTATGGAATATATCAACCGCTTGGCGATAGGCGGGGTTATGCCGCCACTTTTGCACGGCACGAGGGGAGACACGCAGTCTGCGAGCAACCGTGCTTGCGTTGGCAGGCCACGGGTCATCACCCGGCCGAGCCCGACCATCGAATTCCAGTTCAACCGACTCGGAGGCTGCGCCAGCCCACTGCAATACAGTCAGATTTGGTGTGCCGTCAGGCAGAAACGCCGGCTTCTTGGGGCGACCCGACGGAAGCCCTGTCGGTCTATACGGCATTGCTGCGCTCGAAATGCCGCGATGGCCTACTGAGCCGTGGAATGCAGCGCCTTTTCCGTCTTTTTTCCGTACGCCGCAGGCTCTCGAAGTACACTGAGCGCATAAGTCATTGAAATCCCTGGCGTCCCCAACGGGGATCGAACCCGTGTTCCAGCCTTGAAAGGGCTGTGTCCTGACCGCTAGACGATGGGGACGTGGCGGGACAGCTAGCGGGGCGAAGGCGGGAAATCAAGCCGGGTCCGGTTAGGGCGGCGTTAACCGTGGCGTGGCAGGCTCGCCTCGGCGCCGGAGCGGGCCGGTGCCGACGGAGCGGCCGATGGCGCTGGTGGCGGATCGCCGGAGCGAGCATTTCGAGGTCCATCTCCAGCGTGGCGGGCGCTGGACCATCGAGCTGACGACGGCCGAGGAGGCCGAGGCATGCGCACGGGCGCGCCTGCTCCTGCAGCGCGCCGACACCGGCTCCGTCAAGGTCTGGAAAGAGGTCCATGATCCGCGTACCGACCAGACTGCCGGTCGCGTGGTGCTCGACGAGACACGGCCGCGGCCGAAAGGGCGCCGGCGGTTCGCGCGCTGGACCGCTTCACCTGCCGAGGCACCGCCTGCCGACACCAACGTCCATGTTCGCCGCGCCATCGCCCCGCCGCCGCGCCCGCCACGGGACTGGCCGGTCGTCGCCTGCAGCATCGGCGGCGGCTGCCTCGCCCTGATCGCGCTCGCGACCCTGGCCGCTCTCGGGGAATGGGCGCCGTTGCGCTAGCCGGGCGGTCAATGGCGGCTCCCTCGCGAGAAGCCTGCTGCGCCGATGGAGACGCGACTGCCGGTGAATGCGGCGGAGTTGCCGGGTCCAGCCGGGGGCGCGCTCGGTCGCGTCGCGGAACGTGTCCGGAGCGCCATGATCCGCCGATCACGGTCGCGACGGCATATGGGTCCCTGCCGGGCAGCGGGACATCCCATCCCCGGCTGGGGCTTCATCGCCGTGCGATCTTCACGCCGCGGGCACTCGGCGGTTTTCCTGCCGTGCGTCTTGCGGCAGGGTCCGGCGGCGATGCCGTTGCCAGGAGCTCTGCCGTGACCATCGGCCTGATCTGCGCCATCCCGCAGGAGCTGGGTCATCTGCGCGAGGCGCTCGAGGCGTCGCACGCGGTCGAGGTGGCCCATGTCCGGTTCGATCTCGGCCGCATCGACGGACACGAGGTGGCGCTGGTGGGTGCGGGGATCGGCAAGGTCAACACCGCCCTGGTCGGCACCCTGCTCGCCGACCGCTTCGGCTGCCGGCTGATCGTGTTCTCGGGCGTGGCCGGCGGCCTGGACCCGGCGTTGCGCATCGGCGACGTGGTGATCGCCGACCGTACGCTGCAGCACGATGCCGGCGTGATCGAGGAAGGCAGGCTCGCCACCTACCAGGCCGGCCACGTCCCGTTCTTCAACCCCACCGACCGGCTCGGCTACCCGCTGGCCCCGGAGCTGCTCGCGCGCATCCGAGCGCGGCTGCAGGATTTTTCGTTGCCGGCGCTGTCACGCGCTGCCGGAGGCCTCGGCGCCAGCCCCAGGATCGTGTTCGGCACGATCCTTTCGGGCGACCAGTACATCCACTGCGAAAGCACGCGCGAGCGGCTGTTCGCCGAGCTGGGCGGGGCGGCGGTCGAGATGGAGGGCGGGGCGCTGGGACAGGTCGCCGAGGCGTTCGGCATCCCGTTCCTCGACATCCGCGCCCTGTCGGACCTCGCCGGCCGCGAGTCGCGCTTCGACTTCGCCGCCTTCGTCCACGAGGTCGCTGGCGGCTCCGCCCGCATCCTGCGGCGCCTGCTTCCGGTGCTGTGAGCCGCCGCTAGCTCCTGCCTGGGCCGTGCCTTTCAGGCGCGTGCTGGTGCGCCTTGCGCTCCGCCCTCTGCTCCTTCGCACGCAGCCGCTGCTCGCGGTCCGCGAGCTCGATCGAGACCAGTCGGGCCAGGATGATCGCGGGGAAGAGCTGGCCCAGGGTCGCCTCGAGCATGGCCAGCGAGCGGGCGACCGGGCTCACCGGAATGGTGTCGCCATAGCCGACGGTGGTGAGCGTCGCGAAGCTGAAATAGGCGAAGTAGGTCGGATGGACCGGCTTGTCCGGCCCCGGCGGCGGCAGCGACAGCGCTCCCGGCATGACATGCTCGACCAGGGTGTAGGCCAGCGCGAAGGTCAGGCCGACATTGAGGTAGAGCACGACGCCGCCCATCACCTGGTGGAGCGAGATCCGCTGACTGCGGAACAGGGTGTCGGTGAGCGCCCAGGAGATCAGGACCAGGAACAGGATGGTGCCGAGCGGGTGGAGCACCAGGATGAGGGCGCCCGGGGCGACATAGCGCCAGACCTGGATCGGGAGGAGGATGGCGCCCAGCACGACGAGCAGGCGGCCGATCCAGGCGCGTTGCTGCAGCGACAGCATGCCCAGGGCCAGGATCAGGATCAGCGTGACGCCCAGACTCTCGCGCGGCAGGAGCTTGAGCTCGATCAAGGGCGTCACGGCGAACACCCCGAGCGCCTCGACGACGAGCAGGATCGGCAGCGTGCGCTTGCGGAGCCGGCGCAATTGCCTGCGCCAGCCCGTGCGGTCGGCGGCCGTGGCGGCTGCGGGCACGCGCCTTGCTGCCGCGCCGGCTAGTCGGTCCAGCCCTGGGCGCCGAAGAACGACGCCAGCTGCTTGGCGATCCCGCTCGCGGCGCGATCGGAATCGGCCACGACCGAGGTGCCCAGCGACTCGTCCGCCACCTGCACCCCGCCGCTGATCAGGGTCGAAGCGACGAAATGGCCGGCCAGGGCGCCCACGCCCATGGTCTCGGCCATGCCGGGCGCCAGCCCGCTCTTGGCGTCGACCTCGATCTCGTCGACCAGGCTGCGCCCGTTCCGGGTCGCCTCGAACAGCTGTGTCCGCACGCGCACGTCGCTGCGGCCCGCCCCCAGGCCGACCGCCACCCGCTCGGTCCGGTCGCCCTGATCGATGCTGACGAACTGGCCGGAGACCACGAGGCCCTCCGCGACGCCGGGTGGCAGGCCCGTGCCACGCTCGGCCGGCAGGCCGAGATCGCGGATCTGGACGACGAGCTTGTCGGCGAGGGCATCCGTCACCTGACGGCCGACCTGCTCCTCCTGGGCGGTCCGTGGCGGCAGGCGGTTGCCCATCAGAGTCTCGTCGATCGTGCCGCTGAGGCCGGGATCGAGCTGGACCTCGCCGGGTGCGACCGCGAAGTCCTGGACCACGACCATCTGCGGCCGCGGCAGCTGCCGGGCGCTGACGATCTCGCTCGAGTCCTGGGTGCAGGCGGAAAGCAGGGCGAGCGCACCGAGCGCGGCGGGACGCACGAGGCGAGCGCGCAGGCTCCTCATCCGCCGACGCCCCGCTGCGGCCCGGACATCGCGACCAGGCTGAGCTGGCCGCCGGGCCCCTTGTCGAAGGTGAAGAACCGCGTGTTGAAGCCCTGGCACTGCGCACCGCCGCGCGACATGCTCTCGTCGAAGGAGGTGAAGTAATAGGTGACGGCGATCACCGCCTGCGTCGCGGTCTGGCGCGCGAGCTTGCTCTTGTCGATGGTGTCGAGCTGGACCGCGTCGCAGGTCCAGTCGTCCTCGGTGGCATTGTCGTCGTAGAAGCTCTGGATCTGCGCCTCGATGCCCGGATATTCGGTCAGCGCCGGATTTTCCGTCTGGTAGGCGGTGCATCCGGCGAGCCCCGCGGCGACCAACAAGACCGACACGACACGCATGCTGTTCCCCCTTTGTGACGGCAATCGCCCGCCTGCCGATGCCTAGGGCCGGGTGGTGCGGCAGGCAAGCGCGATGTCGGGGTGGAGGCCCACGCGCCCACGGCCCGTCACAATCGCCGGCCGCGTCCAACTCCTGAGGCAGCGATCGTCGACTATCGGAACACTGCAAGAACGGTATGGTCGACTTGGACGGATTTGCGACGCATCCGGGATTGTCTTGACCGGCGCGGCGCCATTGCGCAATGTCGCGCGCCGTGGCGATCGTCGTCCGCTCCGGAGACCGATGCAGGTCATGAGGACAATCACCCTCGCGGCCCTGGGCGGGGCCATGGCCGCAGCGCAGGCGCAGCAGCCCTGGTCGCCCACGGCCGTCTTCCTGCCCGACCAGCCGCAGCTCGAAGCCAAGGCGGTCGACCTCCTGCAGCGGATGAGCGCCACGCTCGCGGCCGCCAGGACGCTGAGCTTCACCTCGGTCGCGACCTACGAGAGCCCGGCGCGCACCGGTCAGCCGCTGGCCTACATGGTGAAGTCGGAGGTCGCCCTGGAGCGACCGGACCAGCTGCGGGTGCTCGCCCTCGGCGACGGCCCACGCTCCGAGTTCTACTATGACGGCAAGACGGTGATGGCCTACACGCCGAGCGCGGACATGGTGGCCGTGGCCCAGGCGCCGGCGACCATCGACCAGACGCTGAAGGCCGCCTACGACTTCGCCGCGATCTACTTCCCGTTCACCGACGTCATCGTCGCCGACCCGTGGCGGGATCTCGAGCCGAGGCTGCGCCTCGCCTTCTACATGGGCCAGTCGAAGGTCGTCGGCGGCACCAGGACGGACATCGTGGTCATCGCCAGCGACACGGCCCAGGCGCAGATCTGGATCGGCGACGACGACCATCTGCCGCGGCGGATAGGCGCCACCTATTTCCAGGAGCGCGGCAACTACAGGCACGACGCCGAGCTCTCGGACTGGAAGATCGATCCGAGGCTGGCCGCCGGCAGCTTCAGCTCGGAGAAGGCAGAGAACGCCCGGCACATTCCGTTTGCGCCCCCGGCCTGAGGAGGACAGGGACATGCGCAACCGAATCGGGGGTGTGCTCGCGGTCGCGGCGCTGACGATGGTGGCGCAGCCCACGCAAGCCTGGATGCGTGCCGGCCGCTTCGGCGAGGCTTCGGGCGGCGGCGGATCCTGGAATGCCCAGAACTGGCGCGGCACGGCCTCCGGCAGCGACGGCGCCTGGAGCGCCCACGGCAACGCCGGCGGGACCGCGTCGGGCGGCGACGGCTCGTGGAGCGCCCGGAACTGGCGCGGAACCGCCTCCGGAGGCGACGGTTCCTGGAATGCTCACGGCAATGCCGGCGGCAACTCCTCGGGCGACGACGGTCAGTGGCACGCCACCAATCAATACGGCAACAGCGTGTCGGGCTACGGCGTGCCGCACGATGGCGAACCCTACGCCTATCCGCCGCATGCCTATGGCGGCTCCTACTACTACGGCTGCCACCCGCCGACGACGGTCGACTACTATGGCAACAGCTGCCAGAACTGCGGTGGCTGGAGCGGAGGTGCCGTCGCCGCCGCGGGTGCTCTGGGCGTGGCGACCGGTGCTGCGATCGGTGCCCGCGAGACCGCGGCGGACGAGGCGGCCGCGTCACCCGCCAGCAACGCGGCCGCCTACCCGGCCGGCGCCACCGCCGGCGAGGCCGTGGCGGCGGCCCCCCGGTCACGCCGCCGGGTGGGGTCTACACCTCGCTGCCCGCCAACTGACAGTACCATGCGGTCGGCACCGCCAACGATTTCCAGTGCGGCTCGATGTGGCTGACGCCGGCCTACGGCGCCAACGGATTGTACTACAAGGTCATCTCGCCGCCTTAGGGGCGAGTGGGCAAGGTCGCGCGTGACCGGGTTCCTGGCCCGGCCTTCGCGGTGATGACGGACGAAGCAACAGCGGGGACTTCAGCCTGAGCCAGCGGCCGGAGGCTGCTGCGACGGCGAGAAAAGGAATGGACATGCCAATCACCCGGCGCGCCGCAATCGGTGGTGCGACACTTCTCGGCAGTGCTCTGGGCGGGCGCGCCTGGGCCGGCATCGGCGAGGGTTTCGTCGGCCCGGTCGAGGGGCTTGAGCGGTTCTGGACCGCGACGGACGCCTACATCTATGGCTACCCGCTGGTGACCATGGAGTTCACCCGCCGGGTGATGACCAACGTCGCGGCGCCCGAAGGCACGCGCGCGCCGATGGGCCAGTTCATCCGGGCGCGCGAATATCCCGACGCTGCGTTCCGCGACGTCACGGCACCCAACGCGGACACGCTCTACACCACGGCCTGGCTCGACCTCGATGCCGAGCCCTGGGTGCTCAGCATCCCCGACATGCAGGGCCGCTATTTCCTGTTCCCGATGCTCGATGGCTGGACCAACGTGTTCCAGGTGCCCGGGACGCGGACGACCGGCACCGGCGCGCAGACC
>JBFWWD010000101.1:0-18102 GCA_050246385.1 Geminicoccaceae bacterium | reverse complement strand
GCCATGGCCCGGTCGCGCCCGCCGCAGCACGGACCCGTGCGCCTGGCCGAGGTGGCCGAGAACGCGCTCGAGCTCGCCGGCTACGGTCTGCGGACCGCGGATGTCGAGATCGTGCGCGAGTTCGCGCCGAACCTGCCCGCGATCTGGGGCGACAGCGACCAGCTGCATCAGGTACTCACCAACCTGATCGTCAACGCCCAGCAGACCCTCCTGCAGAGCGCGCCGCCGCGGCGCCTGTGGCTACGGCTCAAGGCGGAGGATCCCGAGGTGGTGATCGAGGTCGCGGACAACGGCCCCGGCATGGCGGAGGAGGTGCGCAAGCGCATCTTCGAGCCCTTCTTCACCACCAAGCCGCAGGGCGTGGGCACCGGCGTCGGGCTGTCGGTCTCCCTGGGGATCGTGACCTCGCATGGCGGCCGGATCAGCGTGCGCCGCGAACCCGGCGCCGGCACCTGCTTCTCGGTGGTGCTGCCTTTGCCCGCCGGGATGCCGGCTGCGGGTGAGGTCGAGGGCGCGCCGCGGGCCGTCCCGGCGCTGCGCGGCCGGGTGCTGGTCGTCGACGACGAAGCGGAGATCGCGGAGCTGGTGGCCGAGCATCTGCGCCGCGACGGCCTCACGGTGGAGGTGGTGGCGAGCGGCCGCAAGGCCTTGCTCCGCCTGCAGGACGAAGCCTTCGACGTGGTCGTCAGCGATCTGCGCATGCCCGATCTGGACGGGCCTTCGCTGGTCGCCGAGCTGCGCCGGCGGCATCCGGAGCTCGCCCGCCGCGTGGTTCTGATCACCGGCGACGCTCTGGGTGCCGAGCTCAACGAGGCGCTGCGCGACGCCGACCTGCCGGTGCTCGAGAAGCCGCTCGACATCGCGGCCCTGCGCGGGGAGGTGCGCCGGATGCTGGCGGCGGCATGACCGGGCACGCGCGCATCCTGGTCGTCGACGACGAGCCCGATCTGCGGCTGCTGCTCGAGGACTATCTCGGCGCCCACGGCTATGCGGTCCGCAGCGTCGGGTCCGGGCGCGAGCTCGACGAGGCGCTGCGGGCCGGGCCGGCCGACGTGCTGATCCTGGACGTCAACATGCCGAGGGAGGACGGCTTCACCATCCTCGCCCGCCTGCGCGCCGCCGGGCACCGGATGGGCGTGGTGATGCTGACCGCCGCCACGGCGATGGAGCAGCGGGTGGCGGGGCTGGGCGGCGGCGCCGACGACTATCTGCCCAAGCCGTTCGAGCCGCGCGAGCTGCTGGCGCGCATCCGCAGCGTTCTGCGTCGCCTGGAACCGGCCGAGCCGCCGCCGAAGCAGCCGCAGCTGGCGAGCTTCGGCCTGTGCCGGCTCGACCTCGACGCACGCCGGCTGCTCGACGCCGCGGGGGCCGAGGTGCCGCTGACCGCGATGGAGTTCGACCTGCTCGCCACCTTCGCGCGCCATCCGCGGCAGGTGCTGTCGCGCGAGCGGCTGAGCGAGCTCGCCCACAACCGCACCCCCGACCCGGACGACCGCAGCATCGACATCCGCATCACCCGGCTGCGCAAGAAGCTCGAGCCCGACCCCGGTCAGCCGGCCGTGATCCGCACCCTGCGCGGCGAGGGCTATCTCTACGACCCCGAGCCGTCGGGCTCGTGACGGGCAGGGAGGGCCGGCCATGCATCTGCGACCCGCGGTTCCGGACGACGCCCCGGCACTGGCCGAGCTGATCGACCTCGCCGGCGAGGGCCTGCCGCTCCATCTCTGGGCGGGCATGGCCGAGCCCGGCGAGACCGCCTGGGAGGTCGGCCGCCGGCGGGCGCGGCGCGAGGTCGGCGGGTTCTCCTGGCGCAATGCGACGATGGCGGAGGCAGCGGGGTCGGTCGTCGCCTGCCTGATCGGCTACCCGCTGCCCGAGGCCTCCGAGCCGATCGACCTCATGCGGACGCCGCCGATGTTCGTGCCGATGGAGCAGCTCGAGCGGCTGGCGCCCGGCAGCTGGTACATCAATGTCCTGGCGACCTATCCCGACTTTCGCGGCCAGGGGCTGGGCACCAGGCTGATCGGCCATGCCGGCGGGCTCGCCGCCGCTGCCGGCTGCCGCGGCACCAGCATCATCGTCGCCGACACCAATGACGGCGCCCGGCGGCTCTACGAGCGCACCGGCCATGTCGAGCGGGCGCGCCGCGCCGCGGTCAAGGCGGACTGGGACGGGCCGGTCCGCGAGTGGGTGCTGCTGGTCAGGGACTGAGGCTCCCGCGTCCGGGGCGCCTGACGGCTGGTCAGACGGGCCCCTTGGGTGCATGGTCCGGCCGCCAACAGCGGGAGGTGACGGATGACGGGCAGGATCGCCCTGGTGACGGGTGCGGGCAGCGGGATCGGGCGCGCGGCGGCGCTGGGCCTGGTCGATGCCGGCTGGACGGTGGCCGTGGCCGGGCGGCGCCAGGAGCAGCTCGCGGAGACCGCCAGGCTCGCCGGCGACCGCCGGGAACGGGTGCTGCCGGTCGCGGGCGACGTCGGCAACCCGCAGGATGTCGGCCGGATCTTCGATGCGGTGCGCGAGGCGTTCGGCCGGCTCGACCTGCTGTTCAACAATGCCGGCACCGGTGCCCCCTCGGTCCCGTTCGAGGATCTCAGCTACGAGCAGTGGCAGACCGTGGTCGACGTCAACCTCACCGGCGTCTTCCTGTGCATGCAGCACGCCTTCCGGATCATGAAGAGCCAGGACCCGAAGGGCGGGCGGATCATCAACAACGGCTCGATCTCGGCGACCTCGCCGCGCCCGAGCTCGGCCCCCTACACCGCCACCAAGCACGGCGTCACCGGCCTCACCAAGTCCGGCTCGCTCGACGGCCGCCAGCACGACATCGCGGTCGGCCAGATCGACATCGGCAACGCCGCCACCGAGATGACCCGGCGCATGACCGCGGGCGTGCCCCAGGCCGACGGCAGCATGGCGGTCGAGCCGCGCATGGACGTGGCGCATGTGGCGAGCTCGGTGGTCCACATGGCGAGCCTGCCGCTCGACGCCAACGTCCAGTTCCTGACCGTGATGGCGACCACGATGCCGTTCGTCGGCCGCGGCTGAGCCGGCACGTGCTCGTCCTGATCGAACGCGCTCCGGCATTCACGGGGCCTATCGGCCCTTGGCCTACTCGAGGCGGCATTCACGGGGCCTACCGTCCCTTGGACTATTTGCGGCGGACCGTTCCCGTCCGGCGCGGCGGCGGTCCGGCAAGGAGCAGCGATGGCGATCACCGTCACCCCGCACCCAAAGCGCGTGCGCGTCCGCTTCAACGGCCGCACCGTCGCCGACTCGACCCGCGCCCTGGCCCTGCGCGAGGACGGCCACGCCACGGTGCTCTACCTGCCGCGCGCCGACGCCGAGCCGGGCCTGCTCACCCGCTCCAGCCGGACCAGCCACTGCCCGCACAAGGGCGACGCCGCCTACTACAGCCTCGCGGTCGACGGCCGCAGCGCCGAGAACGCGGCCTGGACCTACGAGACCCCCAGGCCCGAGCTCGCCGCCATCGCCGGCCACCTCGCCTTCTACCCCGACCGGGTCGACGCGATCGAGGAGGGTTGAGGCGCCCGGGTTCGTCCGTGCCGCGGCGGCGGGTGCTGCGTGCGGCCCCTGCCGGACGGCCGGGCTCGTCTCGACGCACGGCGCGTCGGGTTCGGGTGTGTCGGATAGGAATTCGTTCGTGCATTTTTCGTGACGGGCAGATCCCGCGCCCGGGGTTCGCGCGTGCGCGCGGGATGATCGTCCGGCAGGATCTGCTCGAAAGGCCGTCATGGCTTGATTCGCGATCTAGGAGGAAAAGCCTTCTCTTGTCTCATGGGCGCGCCGCCGCGTCAAGGGCGGCGTTGACCGGTCGGCAAGAAGCTTGGTGTAGACCGGCGGATGGTGGAGCAGGGCCCGCGTCGGCAGGCACGAGCGCAGCGAGTGCGGGCAGCTTCGAGCAAGACCGCCGCAGTCGACGCGGGCGAGGACGGCTGAGGGCGTTGGGTTCGTACGTGCAACGGCGATCGATCGTTCGTGCGGTTCTCGCTGGGGGGTCGGGTTCGTTTCGGCGGTCCACGCGTCGGGTTCGGGTGTGCAGGTTGGGAATTCGTTCGTGCATTTTCGCTCCCGCCAAGCGTCGGGTTCGGACGTGCACCCGGCGGGCGTCCACAGCGAAATCCCGTGCCGGGCGCGGTCATGGGCGAATGCCTCTGTAGGATGAAAAGCCTGTGACCATCCCATGAGCGGGCCGTCGCGTCAAGGGCGGCGTTTGACCGGGTGGCAGCAAGCTTGGTGTAGACCGGCAAATGGTGGAGCGGGGCTCGCGGTCGGGAAGCGCGAGTGCGGCGAGTGCGGGCGGGTTCGGGACGATCGGCCGGGGTGGATGCGGGAGGGCCGAGGTCTTTGGGTTCGCGCGTGCCGTGGCGATCCACGGTGCGTTTGGTCTCGCCAGGCGGTCGGGTCTGTTGCGACGGTCCGCGTCGGGTTCGAGCGTTCAGGAACGAGACCCGCTCGTGCGTCTGCAGGGGCGAGCGCGCCGTCCGTCAGGCGGACCCCGGATCCCGGTGCGCCCAGATCGTCCGCGCGGCCGCGCGGCTGGCGAGCAGGGTCTGCAGATCGTGCCGCAGGGTCCGCAGGCGCAGGCGCGCCTCCCGCTCGGCCTCGGGCCGGTGAAAGGCGCGCTGCCAGTCGGCGCGGGCTTCCGCGTCCCTGATCTCCTGTCGCACGTCGGCGATGGAACGATCCCGGGTTGAGGCCATGGTTCCCTCCGCCCGCGCCAACGCCGCGCCCCGGAGGTGGTTCCATGCCCGAGTTCGTGATCCTCGCCCTCCGAGCCAAGCTTGCCGTATTGGCCGCGCGACTGGCCGATCTGGAAGCCACGCGGTTGCGAGCGGGCTCGATGCCGCCATCGCGATCCTGCGCGGCGGCGACGGCGTGCCACGGATGCGGCGCAGCACCAGCCGGAGTCGTCCGCCAATCTCGGGCATCTGATCCTCGACGTGCTGTGGGGTGCTCGTGAACCCATGACGGAGCGGGAGATTCCAGGTTCGGGACGGCCACGACAGGATAGCCGTAATCGCGCAGGGCTGAGGCCTCGGGTTCGAACCTGCGCGGCGATCCATCGTTCAGCGGGCGTTAATGGTACCCGGGCGTTAATGGTACCCGGGCGTTAATGGTACCCGGTACCGTTAACCCGGCCGGTACCGTTAACCGGCATTAATGGTACCCGGTACCATAGGCGCTAAGTTAAGCTTTCGTTGCTGACGGTTTGGCGGTATCTGGCGTGGCATGGGCCAGGGACTGCTGAGCGATCGGGGCTGGTCGGGGCTGCTGGCGGGCTTGCCGGAGGGGCTCGATCTGGCGGCCAGCGCGCGGGTGGCGGGTGCCTTCGTCCGGGCGCGGGGCGTCGGCTCGGCCCAGGCCTTGCTGCGGCTGGCGCTGGTCTACGCCAACACGTCCCTGTCCTTGCGGGCCACGTCCGCCTGGGCGGCGTCCGCCGGGGTGGCCCTGCTCTCGGACGTGGCGCTGCTCTACCGGCTGCAGCGGCTGGAGGGCTGGCTGGGCGCCATCCTGGCGGCGCTGTTGGGCGAGGTGGTGCGGGCACCGGGCGAGCTGGCACGGCCGGTGCAGATCGTGGATGCGACCAGTCTCGGCTGGCCGGGGCCGCGCAAGGGGGTGGCTTGGCGCATCCATGCGCGGCTCGAGCTGGCGCCGACCCGGTTCTCCGGCTTCGTGCTCACCGACGGGACCGGGGCCGAGCGCCTCGACCGGTTCACGCCGACCCCGGGGGCCATCGTGCTGGCCGACCGCTGCTATGCCCGCCATGGCGGCATGGCCGCGGTCTGGGCGGCCGGCGCCGACCTGGTCGTGCGCTACGGGCTGAGCAGCAGCGCCGTGCAGGATCCCGAAGGCGCCCGCGTGACGCTCAACGGCGTGCTCGGCCGGCCCGACCGGCTCGACCTGCCGGTGCGGCTGCCGGGGCCGGCCGGCCGCTGGCACCCGGGCCGGCTGATCCTGGTCCGGCGTCCGCCCGGCAGTGCGGCGAAAAGCCGGGCGCGGATCGAGCAGAAGGCCAGAAAGCGCGGCGGCACTGCCACCAGCAAGCAGCGCCGTGCCGCCGACTGGCTGGTGCTCCTGACCACGCTCGACGCCGCCACCTGGCCGGCCGGGCGGGTGGCCGCCCTCTACCGCCTGCGCTGGCAGATCGAGCTCGCCTTCAAGCGGCTGAAGAGCCAGCTCCGGCTCGCCGACCTGCAGGCCAAGGACCCGCGGCTGGCGCGCGCCTGCATCCTCGCCAAGCTGATCCTGGCGCTCCTGGCCGACCGGCTGGTCGAGGAGCACCGCCGCCCTTTCCGCCTCGGCCCGGCGCGCGCCCGCCGCCCGCCTTGTGGCGCCTGACCCGCCTCGCTCTGCTCAACCTGCTCGCCGCCCTGCTCGGCACCTGCCGCCATGCCGCCTGGCGTGCCAAGCGACGCCGCCTGCAACGCCTGCTCGCCGAGCCGCCGCGGCGCCGGCAAATCCAGCTCACCCGCCTCGTCGATGGCTTAACTTAGCGCCTATGGTACCCGGTACGGCTAACGGTACGGTACGGCTAACGGTATGGTTAACGCCCGGTTACGCACTCAGGTGCGCCGGAGACGGGGCGGGAGCAAGAGACGGAGCGGAAAGTCGTGCGGCGAGCTTGGCAATGATGGTAGGGTGCCCTCATCACCGCGGATCCACGTGACCTCGTCATCGAGATCCTGCGCCGGATGCTGGGCGACCTCGCCGAGCTGAAGGAAGGTCAGCGGGCGGCCAATCGGCTGTTCGCGGCGATCGAGCAGCACATGGCCGGCTTTCACCTCACCGTCGCGGCGCACGGCAGCGAGCTGGCGGAGCCGAGGGCGCGTGGCGAGCGGATCGAGCGCCGGCTGGAGCTGGCCGATCCCGCCTGATCCGACCGGCACGCCGACGTCCGCGCCTACTCCGTCCACGGATCGACCGTCGGCACCCCGAGCGGGGCGAAGTCGCGCAGGTTGCGGGTCACGACCGTCAGGTCGTGGACGAGAGCGATGGCGGCGATCTGGGTATCGATGATCGGGTGCTGGCGGCCGGTGGCGTCGCCGGTGCCCATCAGCTCGCCCCAGACCAGAGCGGCATCGGCATCGAAGGCGACGCAGCTTGCGAGCAGTGGGAGCAGCACGCTGTCGTAGGCTTCGCGCAGGGCGGTCTTGCGGCCGCCTTCCGGCAGCCGGGCGATGCCCCGCCGGATCTCGGCGAGGGCCGGTGC
The DNA here is from genome assembly GCA_050246385.1 of Geminicoccaceae bacterium. Lineage (GTDB taxonomy): Bacteria > Pseudomonadota > Alphaproteobacteria > Geminicoccales > Geminicoccaceae > Benzoatithermus. The sequence goes on along the minus strand of JBFWWD010000101.1, from coordinate 10,868 downwards.
AGGGAGGTGCAGCTCGTCCAGATCGATGCCGCCGAACCATGCCTCGGCCGCGGGTGCGGTGCCCGGCTTCATCAGAGCCGACAGCGCCACGGTGTCGAGGAGGTACATCAGGGCTCGACCTTGGGCGGCTCCCAGTGCCGGTCGGGCTCGATCTCCAGACCCAGCTCGCCCAGCCGGCGCAGGGCCGCCACCAGCTCTGCACCGCTGCGCCGCGGGCCGCTCAGCGACCGGCGCAGGATGCGACGATGCAGCTCCTCGGCCGAGACCCCTTCCTCGACCGCCCGGCGCTTCAGGGCGCGGACGACCTCATCCTCGACGTTGCGAACGGTGAGTACAGCCATGGCGAAAGCTCCCAGCAGCATGCTGGACACTAACGAATTGCCTGCATCGCAGTCAATGACTGCACAACATTAGGCGACGTCAGGCCACCCGAATGCTTAGGTCGGCGCGGATGCCGGCCTCACCCGCGCCTCACCGCGCCAGCCCCAGCCTCGCCAGCGTCAGCGCGTCCTCCTCGCCGGCGAAGTATTTGTCGAGCGCTGCCGCGAACACGCCGCCCGTCGTGCCCGCGTGCTTGAACAGGGTCATGGAGGAGCGGAACTTGGTCTCGTCGGGGTCGCCCAGGATGTCGTGGGCGGACTTGCCCTCGATCGCGTTCATCAGGCGGGTGCATTCCTGCAGCCGGGCGCCGAGGACGGGGTGGTGGAGATAGGCCCGGGCGTGGGCGAGGTCCTGGATGCCGTAGCGGGTCGCCATGAAGCTGTGGCCGAGCCCGGCGACCTGGGGGAAGACGAACCACATCCAGTGGGTGCGCTTGCGGCCCGCGCGCAGCTCCTGCAGGACGGTGGTGTAGACCGGCTCTTGGGCGGTCAGGAACCGGGCGAGATCGGCGGTCGGCTCGGTCATTTGTGCCTCGGTTCGCTCCAGGTGACGGTCGCTACCGCGCACTCTGCGCCGGGGCGGGCTCGGAGGACAGCCCGGCGGGCTTCGCCGGCTTGATGCGGCGGCAGATCGTCTTGAGGTAGACCCGTTCCTTGGACGTGCTCGGCGGCTCGCGCGCGATCATCTCCTGCCAGCCGAAGGCGCAACGCAGCTCGTTGTCGACCACGCTCGAGCGCAGCTCCACGGCACTGTTCTCGTCGCACCGTTCCGGCGGCACCGAGGCGAGGCAGACCAGGAGGATGGCGGCGAACTCGGTGGGCATGAGCACGCTCCGCGTTTGTGGGGCCTACCGGCCTTCGGCCTGCTTGAGGCGGTCGGGTGCCTACCGCCCTTCGGCCTGCTCGAGGTCGGTCTGGGGCCTACCGGCCTTCTGCCTGCTTCAGGCTGAGATGCCGGCGCAGCAGCGCCACGTTGCGCCGGTTGGCCTTGAAGGCGAAGTCGAGCAGATCGCCGGCCAGCGGCACAGCACCCAGCACGGCGTCCGTGCCGATGTTGGCGAGCATGCGCAGCAGCAGGCCGGAGGGCGCGCCGAGGCGGCGGGCCTCCAGGAGCGGGTAGAGGGCGACCAGCCCGGTCACGGCGTCGCCGATGCCGGGCACCAGGCCGACGACGCCGTCCAGGCCGATCCGGCGGCCGAGGAGCGGGATGCGCCAGGCGTCGTCGAGCAGGAAGGCGAACCGGTCCAGCCGGCGCAGCGCTGCCTCGACCCGCTCGTCCGCGTGGGCGGCACGGGCCGAACCGGTAGCGGGCCGCGCCGTGCCGGCCGATGCTCGCCGGTCATGCGCCGGCCGCTCGGTCCGCGATCGGGTGGATGCCGAAACCAACGCCGCCTCCGCACTGCCTCGAGGCCGTTCCTCGGCTGAGAGAACGTGCCGTCGGGTCGAGGGCTCCGCCGGGATGGATATGCGGCATCCGTCCACGCGCGGATGCAGGCCGGCTCAGCGTCGTCGCGGATGTCCTCCAGGTGATCGAGGACGAGGCGCCTCACACCGGCTGCGCCTCGTCCAGGATCCGGCGCCCGATCCGACGCCGCAAGGAGCCTCGCATCACCAGATCGACCGGGAGGCCCGGGCGGCGCGCGATCGCGGCCATCCGGCCACGGCTCCCTCGGCTCCACATCCCGAGCTTCCACGACAGCTCTTCCCGCCCGGCAACCCATTCTCAGACGGGCTCCGAGGCACAGCGTGAACCGGAGAAGGAATTCATGGCAACCTGATCTGCGTGTCCGAGGTGTGCGGCTGCGCTCAGCCGTGCCTGGGGCCGAGCTCATCCCGCAGCACGCGCTCAATGTCTCGACGCCACGCCAGCACCCGCACGATCTGGAGGGGCTCCGTCTTTCGGTAGACGATGGAATAGCGGCGGGCGACGCCCCAGAAGAACACGTCGTGCCGTGTCAGATCCGGCCGATCGGCGAGGAACTCGCAGCCGCCGTAAATCGCGTCGACTGCCTTCAACGCCGCCTCGGGGTCAGCCGCGGACAGGAAATCGGCGATCTCGTCGATATCGGCCAGGGCCGCGGGCGCAAGGACATAGTCGATGCTCACCCGCCCGAGCTCGGCTCCGCGCGCTCGAGGATGCGAGACTGGCTGCGCCGGCGAGCCTCATCGCCCGGGATGCCGAGACCGCGGTCGAGCTCGGCCAAGCCGATGCCGATGCGACGGTCGAGACCGTTCACCTCGCGTGCCCGCGCGTCGTCATACCGAAAGAACAGGCGCAAGGCCTCGCGCACCACCTCGCTCGCCGAGCCATACATCCCGCTCCGTACCCGATCCTCGATCCTCCGCTCGAGCTCCGCTGTCAGCGACACGTTCATCACCGCCTCCTTTCAATAACAGAAAATAGCAATCTCTAGCATCCATGGCGAGCCTCTCCCTCGCTCGGGCCGCGGTGATCGGAACGCGCCGCGAAACGCCGGCTTGTCCATCGCCGTCCCGCCCCGGGCATCGACCAGCTTGCCGCCGATCGCGGCGTCTTGGCCCGAGGCGGGATCGCGTTGCCGGAAGCGGGCCGTCTACGCCCGGGTCGCGACCCAGAAGGAGAGCTGGGCGACGATGCCGGCGGTGCTCAGGACCAGGGCGGCGGCCAAGGCGGGGTCGGGGCCGAGGCCGGCCAGCGCGGTGCACAGGGCGCCGACGGCCATCTGGGTGAAGCCGTAGAGCCCGGAGGCCGAGCCGATCACCAAAGGATTGACGCTCAGCGCCTGGGCCACGGCGGCGGGGGCGGCGGTGCCGACGCCGAGGGTGAACAGGAACATGGTGCCGACCACCCAGGCGACCGACAGACGCCCCGCCAGCACGATCGCCAGCAGCAGGAGGGCGGCCGCGACGCTGAGCGCGTTGGCGCCGACCAGCAGGCGGCGCAGCGGCATGCGGCCGACCAGCCGGCTCGCCAGGACGCTGCCGATCCACACCCCCAGGACCAGGAGCGCCAGCAGCGGGCCGACCTCCCAGTCGGGGCGGTGGAGCTGCTGGACGAAGACGAAGGGGGCGACGGCGATGAAGGCGTACATCGAGGTGGTGGCGCAGCCGCCGCCGACGGCGTAGCCGAGAAAGGCCGACGAGCGCAGCAATCGCAGATAGTTGCGCAGGAGCCCGGCGGCGTCGATCGCGCGGCCCAGGACGGCGGTCTCGGGCAGCAGACGCCAGGCGAGCAGCAGGTTGGCGATGCCGAGCCCGGTGAGCAGGACGAAGATCGAGCGCCAGCCCAGATGCAGGGCCAGGGCCGAGCCGAGCAGCGGCGCCGCCGCCGGCCCGAGCGTGACCATCAGGTTCATCAGCGCCAGGCGGCGCGCGGCCTCGGTCGCGGCGGCGACGTCGCGGACGATGGCGCGGGCGAGGACCAGGCCGGCGCAGCCGCCCAGCGCCTGGAGGAGGCGGGCGGCGATCAAAGCGCCGGCGCCGGGGGCGAGCGCGGCGGCGATGCCGGCCGCCGTGTAGAGCGACATGCCGGCCATCAGCGTGGCGCGGCGGCCGAAGCGGTCGGAGACCGGGCCGTAGAACAGCTGCCCGAGCGCCAGCCCGAGGATGTAGAGGCTGACGGTCATCTGCATGGTGGCGACGCCGGCATCGAGATCGGCCGCCGCCGCGGGCAGGGCCGGCACGAACACGTGCATCGCCAGCGTGCCGCTGAACGTGATCATCGCCAGCAGCCACAGCGGGGCGTGGGGGCAGGCCTCGGCCCCCGAGGTCACCCGCCGGTGGGCCAGGTGTGGATCAGGGGCTTGACCCGCAGGATGCTCAGCCGGTGCTCGCGGACGTCGAGGGTGACGCGGCCGCGATTGGCGAACCGGACCGTCACCAGCGGGCCCTTGACCGTGCGTACCACGCCAGTGCCCCAGTCCGGCCGGCCGGCGAGATGGACGGAGACCCGGAACGACTTCAGCAGCCATTGCGGGATCTGCGGGAAGCCCGGGCCGGGCGGGGGTGCGGAGAGGCCGGCGCCGCCATGGCAGTAGGTGCGGTAGGTCGAGGCGGTCGGCAGCGGCGTCTGGGCCGGGTTCTCGAGCCCCTGCGGCCCGGCGATGGTGATGACGACCCCGGTGCCGGGCAGGCTCTTGAACGCGACCGCGTCGTCGATCGAGAAGGCGTAGGCGTTCGAGGCCAGAGTCTGGTGGATCAGCTTGACATAGGGATTGAAGACATCGGCGGGCAGCACGGTCGGGTCGAAGAAGTTGTACTGCAGGTCGCAATAGGTGGCGATCGCCGCATTGTAGCCCGCGATCCGCGACAGCGGGGTGGTGCAGCCGGGAAACTGCACCCAGCCATAGACGATCTGCAGCAGATCCTTGGTGGCCGGCGGCGTCTGGCCTGGGAAGCATTGCTGGAAGGAGCTCAGGAAGAAGCTGTCGACCTGCCGGATCTGGGTGCAGGTCGGGCTCTGCAGCGGGGTCGCCGAGGTGCATCTGGTCCAGAGGTCGAGGGTACCCTGCGCCACCGTTCCCAGGTCACCGATGCCACTCAGCGTGTCCGAGGAGAGCACCGGCGGTGCGGGCGGCGGGTCGCGGAAGGATTCGGCATAGACCGTGTCGGTCGAGGGAATCTGCGGCTGGGGGTAGGGCTGGCCGCCGGCGGGCGGGGTCGGCAGCGGGATGGTCGGGTTCGCCGGGTCGAAATAGGCCGGCGTGTAGTAGGGCCAGGCGCCGCCATCGGCGGTGAACGCGCTCAGCGCGGCGCGGAACGGGGTGATCGCCTGGGTCGATCCCAGCCAGGTGTTGCGCGCCGTCGTGTTGCCGCTCGCCCCGATCGCCGCCGGCAGATAGACCTGATCGACGGCCGAGATGTTGAAGTTGACGTAGCTGCGGTCGATGCTCAGGACCGGGTTGAGCGGCGGGCCCTGCGCCGCCGCGAAGGTGTACTCGATCAGCTGCGCCGGCACCGAGATCGGGAAGCCGTTGACGTAGGAGCGGATCACCAGAGGCTCGCAGGCCGTGCCGGTCGAGGCGCAGGAGGGCAGGGCGGCGCCGGGAACGGGGTCGATCGGCGCCGGCGGGACGACGGTACCGTTGCGGTCGACGCTGTAGGCGTAGGCCGCGTCGGCGGCCTCCTTGCCGTCGAACACGAACACCCGCATCGCGTTCCACCAGTCGATGAACTGGTCGTTGACCTTGCCCAGGTTGGAGGCGTCGGCGGGCAGGAGCTGGGTGTAGAACGGCAGGGTCAGCGTGACCGAGCTGTTGGGCGGCACGCCGGCAGCGCGGTTGACGAAGATCCGGTAGAGCAGGGTGGTGTTGAAGATCTGGGTCTTCACGTCCGCGACCTGGAACTGCGCCTGCAGCCACAGGTCGCGGACATTGGCGCCGCTCATGATCGGCGCCTGGATCACCGGATAGAGCGTGTGGTCGGGCGAGTTGTTGTGGAAGGTGATGGTCTTGGTCGGGACGGTCTGGGCGACCGCCGCGCCAGTACCGGCCACGACCAGGAAAAGCGCCGCCAACCAGACCCCGATCCGCGCCATGCTCGTCCGCCCGCCTCGCTCGTTGTGCGGCGAGGATAGTCGGACCCCGGAGCGCCGGCAATTCACGTACGTCCGACTTGCCCAGGGCACGGGTCACGGCAGCGTTGGAACGACCCTCGAGCTTGGCAGTTCAGGACCCGCAATAGCGACAGTCGAGGCTGGCCATGACGCTCGGGACCTTGCTGCTGATCATCCTGGTGCTGCTGCTGGTCGGCGCGCTTCCGTCCTGGCCCCACAGCCGCGGCTGGGGCTATGCGCCCAGCGGCGGTCTGGGCCTGATCCTGATCGTCCTGCTGATCCTCGTCCTGATGGGACGAATCTGACGAAGGGAAGCCGCCGGCCCGTGGTCGGCGGCTTCCCTGCTGTCATGGGATCGTCGGCAGGGGCGTGAGCACGGCCCCGGCGCTGGCGAGCGAGCGGTTCTGCACCACGAACTCGGGGCCGGTATAGTGCGAGGCTGCGGTGCCGCCCTGGCGCGGATAGGCGGGGTTGAAGCCGTAGCCCAGGCCCGTGTTGCAGGCATTCACGTCCTGGCAATAGTACAGCATGGCGCGGGTCTGCGCGGCGTCGGCCGGGCGGCCGCCCAGGCGCTGCTCGAACGCGGCGACGCACTCCTCGGTGGTGGCATCGCCGTACGGGCTGTAGGGCGCCAGGGTGCGCGCCATGTCGGCATAGGTGCGGCTGCAGGAGGTGAGCGGCTCGTCGCTGCAGTTGCGCGCGCCCTGCAGGCTGCAGCCGGTGATGCCGGCGAACATCTTGTTGGCGTCGAGCGGCATGACGCTGTTGGCGTTCTCGCCGCCGCGCGCCACGTCCTTCTGCGTCTCGAGCGGGATCTGCAGGCCGAACTCGCGCCCCATCGCCTCGAACCAGCCGGCCGGCGTCGGCACGAACAGGGTCGGATCCTCGCTGAGGTCCATGACCGCGAGATTGATCGGCTGGCCGCGCACGCCGCCATCGATATAGGCTTGGCTGAAGCCGACATAGAGCAGGACGTCGTTGGAGAAGGCCGGGCCCTTGGCCGGGCTGGCGCAGACCTGCCGGTGCCAGGCGATGAACCGCAGCAGGCTCTCGCTGCCGACCGTCCAGGCCCATTCGAAGCCGCTGGGATAGATGTGCGACTGGCCGTCGACGGCGCCCACCTCGACCGTGCCGTACAGCTTCGGGCTGACGCAGGTCACCGGCAGGCAGCTGGTGAACGCGGTCATGTACTCGGCCGGCGTCTGGACGCAGGACGGTGACGGTATGACGGCCGGCGCCGGCGCATCCGCGCGCGCCGCGAAGCCGGTGAATGCTGCGAGCACGGCCCCGCCGAGAGCGGCGAGCCAGGCCCGATGTGAATCCGGAAGCGACATCTATTGGTCCCCAAGTGCCTGAAGTCGGGGCACTAGAGGGCTCGCCATATGCATCGTCAAGCGTATTGTCCCGACAGAAATACAGCTTGAAGTTCTAATGTGGGCCGGGCCTCGATCCCAGCCACTTGCCGCGGCGCCCTGCGAGCGACCATCCTGCCCAGACCGGCGCAAGACATTCTCGAGGCCCGCGATGCGACCAACCCTCCGTTACGTGACGATCACGCTCGGCGCGCTCGGCCTCCTTCTGACCCTGTCCCGGCCGGCGTCGGCGGCCGAGCCGTCCTTCGATTGCGCCAAGGTCGAGCCCGGCAGCATCGAGGCCATGATCTGCAACGATCCGGCGCTCGCGGCGGCCGACCGAAAGCTCGCTGAGGTCCATGCCGCCGCCGCGGCCAAAGGCGTCAGCGAGCACGCCGCGATCCTCGAGACCGAGGAGGCGGGCTGGATCGAGGGGCGCGACGAGTGCTGGAAGAGCAGCCATCGGCGAGCCTGCATCGCGGAGGCCTATCGGCTGCGGACTGCCGAGCTGCAGGCGCGCTACCGCCTGATCGAGCCGACCGGCACCGGGCGCTATCGCTGTGACGGCGAGCCGGACCATGACGTCGTCGCGACCTACTTCCCGACCGACCCGCCGACCGCGATCGCCGAGCGCGGCGACGACATCGCGGTCCTCTACGCGCAGCCGGCGGCCAGCGGCGCCCGATATGTCGGCCGCAACGAATCGATCTGGGAGCATCAGGGCGAGGCGATGATCGCCTGGGGGCCAGGGAATCCGGAGCGGCGCTGCGTGGTCGTGCGCTGAGACGGCCGCCCTACGCGGCCTCCGCCCTGCCGGCGTCGTAGGCCCGGCGGGCGGCGATCACCCGCTCGTGGTTGGCGATTGCCCAGGCGCCGAGCGCCTGCAGGGGCGCCGCCAGCTCGCGGCCCAGCCCCGTCAGCTCGTACTCGACGCGCGGCGGGATGGTCGGGAACGCGGTGCGGGTGACATAGCCGTCGCGCTCGAGCGCGCGCAGCGTGGTGGATCTGTGGCAGGCGCCGCCCGAGGCCGTGCTGCGGCTCAAGCGCGAGGTGGAGCAGGCGGACGCGGTGCTGTTCGTCACGCCCGAGTACAACCGCGCCTACACCCCGGCGATCAAGAACGCGGTCGACTGGGGCACCCGGCCCTGGGGCCAGAACTCCTGGGCGGCCAAGCCGGCGACGATCGTCGGCGCCACGCCCGGGGCGATCGGCACCGCGGTGGCGCAGAACGCGCTGAAAGGCCTGCTGCTGGTCTGCGACATGGTGGTGATGGGCCAGCCCGAGGTCTACTTCACCTACAAGCCGGAGCTGTTCGACGCCGAGGGCGAGGTCGTGGACGAGAAGACCAGGGAGTTTCTCAACACCTGGGTCGACCGCTTCGCCGCCTGGATCGAGCGCTCGTCCGAGCAGCCCGCGCAGGCCCAGGCGGGCGCGGGCTAGCCTGCCGCGCCGCCGATCCGCTCCACCGGGTTCAGCCTGAGCCGGTACGCCTCGGGCATGCGCGAGCCGAGGAGCGGGCGCAGGTACATGCGGAAGGCGTCGGTGACGCCGGTGCCGGACGGGGCGATGAACTCGTCCGGCATGGTGCGGGTCCTGCCGGCGACCTCGGCCAGCGGGGTCAGGCGGTATTCGCAGGAGTAGAAGCCGGTGCGGTGGATGGTGACCGAGCCGTTCTCCGTGCCCCACATCGCATAGTGAACGGCCTTCTCGCCGACCTCGCGCGCCTCGCGCCGGTCGAGGTCGGAGACGCAGCCGACGAAGCTGCGCTGCAGGTAGCCGAAGGTGTCGGCGCGGACACGCTTGATGCTCAGCTGCGCCTTGATGGCGTCGGCGAGCAGGTCGCCCAGCGCCGTGGTGCCGGAGAGGGCGACGTTGCCGTGCGCGTCGCGCTCGACCTTCGTGGCGAGCTTGACCGCGATCTCCTGGCCGCCCTCGTCGCGGACGCCTTCGGACACGGCGACGATGCAGCGCCCGTGGCGGTCCATCACGGCCTGCACGTCGCCGAGGAAGCGGTCGAGCACGAACTCCCGCTCGGGCAGGTAGATCAGGTGCGGCCCGTCGTCCGGGTATTTCTGGCCCAGCGCCGCGGCGGCGGTGAGCCAGCCGGCATGTCGGCCCATGACCACGGCGAGGTAGACGCCGGGCAGGGAGCAATTGTCCTGGTTCGCACCCATGAAGGCCTGGGCGACGAAGCGGGCGGCCGAGGGGTAGCCGGGGCAGTGGTCGGTGACGGCGAGATCGTTGTCGATCGTCTTGGGGATGTGGATGCAGCGCAGATCGTAGCCCTCGGTCGCCGCTTCCTCCGCGACGATCCGGACCGTGCCGACCGAGTCGTTGCCGCCGATGTAGAGAAAATAGCCGATCCCGTGCGCCTGCAGGGTCCTGAAGATCGCCTGGCAGTATCGACGGTCGGGCTTGTCGCGGGTCGATCCCAGCGCCGAGGAGGGCGTGTCGGCCACCAGCTCGAGATTCTGGCTGGTCTCGCGGGTGAGATCGACCAGATCCTCGTCGACGATACCGCGCACGCCGTGGCGCGCGCCGTAGATCCGCTCGACATGGCGGAACCGGCGCGCCTCGAGCACCACGCCGACCAGCGACTGGTTGATCACCACCGTCGGGCCACCGCCCTGTGCCACCAGCACCTTGTCGCGCATCGCTCGGACCCTCCTGACGAGGGAGCAGCGTGCGCCGAGCGCGGGTTCGAGTCGAGAGGTGCCGCAAAGGGCCGGAAGTGCGCTGGCACCCGGCCTCGGCACCACGCCTGTTACCGCCGGAGGCGGAGGGGCGGCGTGCGAACATGACGCTTGACGCTCGTTCAACGCGGCGGCAGCGCTGTCCCCGCCTTGGGCAGGCGGCGGGAGTTTGGCCGATGAGCCGGAAGCAGAGAGCGGCGGCCGTGGTCGCGGCGGAGGCGGCGCCGCGCGAGCGGGCATCCAACTATCCCGAGCCCTTCGCCTCGCGCATGGCGGGGCGCATCAAGCGGCCCTTGGGCGACCTGTTCGGGCTCGCCAATTTCGGCGTCAACCTGACCACGCTGCAGCCGGGTGCGGTCTCGTCGCTGCGCCACGCGCACTCGCGGCAGGACGAATTCGTCTACATCCTCCAAGGCGAGCCGACCCTGGTCACCGACGAGGGCGAGACCATCCTGCGGCCGGGCATGGCCGCGGGGTTCAAGGCGGGCTCGGGCAACGCGCATCATCTGGTGAACCGGACCGACCAGGACGTGGCCTATGTCGAGGTCGGCGACCGGGCCGAGCACGACACGGTGAGCTACCCGGACGACGACATCCGGGCGGCCCTGGGCGCGGACGGGCGGTGGGTATTTGTACACAAGAACGGTCGTCGCTATTGACGGCCGCGCCGGATTTATTGTTAGAATGACAGGCTGCTCGCAGTAGAAGCCAGAAGAGAACAAGATCAGAGCATCTCAGCTCTCGGTAACATCCACCCGGCACGCGACGTGCCGGGTCACGGGAGGATTCCGTTGAGCCGAACGACGCTTACCATGATCGCAGCCCTGATGGCGGCGCACGCCGGAGCCGTTCACGCCGGGCAGGTCGAGAAGCTGCCGCCCAGCGGCAGGGCGCAGTTCGGGGTGGCGTA
>JBFWWD010000100.1:0-18301 GCA_050246385.1 Geminicoccaceae bacterium | reverse complement strand
GAGCACCCGAGTAACCGCCTGCACGAACTCCTGCCCTGGCATTGGACAGCCAAGCCCGTCCCGCTCGCAGCCTGATCCAAGCTCGCCGTCAACACCGAACAGCCGCGGTCCTCACCGCGAGGTTACCCTTTATGCGAGTTCTCTGGCTCACCACTACGCTCGGCTGGCTCACACGCTAAAGCGCCTTAACCAACCTAAGACAACGGCGCCGCTCATCACTTCACATATGGCATTGTCGCCGCACACCAGTGCCGATAGACTGTCACAAGGAACACCAAGTCAGTACAATTTCAAGTAGATATGGACCATCCTCTATTCATCATGTGGAAGATATGACGGCGCAGTTCTCAATTTATCTCGATCTGCTTCGCTTCCTGGCTGCGAGCTGGGTAGTCATTGCACATCTTCAAAACTGGGGTCTGGCTTTCTGGCTGCCGCCACTATCTGGGCGCGATGCCGTGGTGCTGTTTTTCGTTCTGTCAGGCCTTGTGATCACCCATGCCGCGAGCGGTCGGACCTTTCGCCAATATGCTGTAGCTCGAATGGGTAGAATCTACTCGGTGGCCTTGCCGGTGCTGCTGCTGGCGGTGGCCGTGGACCAGATCGGGATTCAATATAATCCGTCCATTTACCCGACATACCAGTACGAAAAGCTTTGGCTCTATATTCCATTTCATTTGACGTTTTTGGGTGATTTCTGGACAATTTCCGAGCAGCCTTTCTCGGTACCGGTATGGTGGTCGTTGAATTACGAGGTTTGGTATTATATCTTATTCGCAGCGGCGGTTTACTGGCGAGGTTGGCGTAGATTTGTTCTTGTTGCAGTAGTGCTGGTCACAATGGGATATAAGCTATGGTTGTTGCTGCCGATCTGGCTGGCAGGGTCTTGGCTCTACGGGCGTATCGACGATATGAATCTGTCGAAGCATGCGGCTCGCATCCTGGTGATCGGCTCCGTGATGACCTATATCGTTTCGGAGATTTACGGTTTTGACCAATGGTTGTGGCACGTTGCCGATCTGGTGTTCGGCGGCACGGCGGAGAATTCACTCCTCGGATCTGCGCGCAAGTTTCTCGGGGATTGGCTTGTTGGCGTTCTCGTCGTGACACACCTAATTGGCTGGCGACATGCTGACTGGAACATTGCTCCTGGCGCGGCCAGCATAATTCGTTGGTGCGCAGGGTTCACATTCACTCTTTATCTGTTGCATGGCGTGATCCTGCATCTCGCGCTGGCAATGAACATCGTCGACAAGAGTTCGCCTGCCCATGGCATCCTTGCTCTATGCTCCGTGTTCATCGGCACTATAATCTTTAGCTTCTTTACCGAGCGTAGGCGCCATGCATGGGTACAGGGTTTTGTCCGGATTTGGGATATCCTCGGAAGAGCCGCATGGCATTTCCCGCGTGTCGCAGCAAGTCTGGCGCCAACACGCTGAACGCGCTGACGACAGCGGGATATGTGCAATGAATTGATTTGAACCGCTGACGTTGGCTGCCACCTTTGTCACTTACATCGGCGGCACGAGGCCGTCCTTGCCGACGGTGATGCGCGAGGCGGTGATGCTGCCGTCGGCGGCCTGGGTGGCGCTCAGGAAGACGTGGTTGCCGGCCTTGAGCAGGGAGGCGTCGCCGGGCTCGAGGGTGACGATCGGGGTACCGCTTGGCACCAGGAGCTGCTTCTGGCCATCCTTGTAGACCAGGGACAGCTCCCGGCCCGAGGCGCCGGCCACCGTCGCCTCGACCGTGGCATTGGTCATCGTGCTGTCGGGGGTGAGATCCCAGGCCCGGTGCCCCTCGCCGACGCCGCGCATCGCCTCGGGGAAGATCAGCACCTCCTGTGCCTTCAGCGTGCCGTCGGGCTGCGGCACGGCGGCGGTGCCGATGAAGCTGCCCTTGCCGGCCGCGGCGAGGTCCGCCGGCACCAGCGCCGCGATCCTGGCGTCGGGGGTCAGCGTCAGCTCGACCGTCTCGCCTTCGCGGGTGGTGATCGTCAGCACCGGGCCGTGCACCTGCTCGATCGTGCCGCGGACGCGCTGGCTGTCCGCGGCCTGGGCGGCGCCGGCCAGCGCCAGGGCGACGAGCGCCGTCCAGAGGGTGGAGCGTCCAAGGCGTGCCATGCGCGGCCTCCGATCGGTCGGGAAAGCCTGCGGACGATCCTCCCCCGACCCATGTGTTGGGAGTCACGGTCACGCGATCGATGCCACGCCGGCGGGGTGGCGCGCGAGAGGGAGCGGGTCAGGCCGGCGCGCGCTGCGCCGCCTCGATCGCCTCGGCCATGATCGCGAGCCCCTCGTCGATCTCGGCGTCGGAGACGGTGAGCGGCGGGGCGATGCGGAAGACGGCACCCATCGCCGGCACCCTGACGATGTTCATGCTCAGCCCGCGCGCCATCGCCTCGCCGCCGATGCGGTCGCCCAGGGCGAGGTCGGGTGTCTTGCCGGCGCGGTCGGTGACGATCTCCAGGCCCAGCAGCAGCCCGCGGCCGCGCACGTCGCCGATGCACCGGTGGCGCTGCTGCAGCGCCTCCATGCCGGCGCGCAGCCGCTGCCCGGCGGTGCGGGCGCGCTCGATCAGGCCGTCCTGCTCCACCACCTCGAGCACGGTGGAGCCGACCGCGGCCGGCAGCGGGTCCGAGACGTGGGTGGTGTAGAAGACGTAGCCGCGGTCGTGCGCGCGCGCCTCGATCTCGCTGCTGGTCAGTACCGCGGCCAAGGGCATCCCGGCGCCCAGCGTCTTGGAGAGGGTGAGGATGTCGGGCGTCACGCCGTCGCGCTGGAAGGCGAACATGTGGCCGGTGCGGCCGACGCCGGTCTGCGCCTCGTCGAGGATCAGGAGCATGCCGCGCTCGACGCATTTCTGCTTGAGCGCCGCGAGATAGCCCTCGGGCAGCTCGATCACGCCGCCCGAGGACAGGATCGGCTCGGCGATGAAGGCGGCGAGGCTGCCGGTGGACTGGCTGTCGACCAGCGCGAAGGCGTCGTCGAGCTCGGTCCGCCAGTCGAGGCTGCCGTCGGCGTGGGTGAAGCGCGGCCGGTAGGCGTTGGGCGCGGGGATCGCGAAGGCGCCGGCATTGGCCGGGCCGTAGCCGCGGCGGTTGGTGCTGTAGGTGGCCGAGGCGGCCGCCCCGGTCATGCCGTGCCAGCTGCGCGAGAAGGCGACGATCTCGTGCCGGCCGGTCACCACCTTGGCGAGCCGGATCGCCGCCTCGTTCGATTCGGCGCCGGTGGAGAGCAGGAGCACCTTCTCCAGCCCGGGTACCAGGGAGCCGAGGCGGCGCGACAGGTCGACCACCGGACGGGAGAGCATGGCGCTGAGCAGATGGTCGAGCGTGCCGATCTGCTCGCGCACCGTGCGGACGATCGCGGGATGCGAGTGGCCCAGGACCGCGCTCATCTGCCCCGAGGTGAAATCCAGGATCGGCCGGCCGGCCGCGTCGTAGACGTAGCTGCCCGCCGCGCGCTCGATGATCCGCCGCTCGAACTCGGGCCCGTAGCGCATGACGTGGTCGGAGACGGCGGACCAGAAGGCGGGGTCGGCATTGGCGGCGGTCGCGGTCGACATGAGGCGCTCCTCTGGCCGATGTCGGCGCGATGCTATGGCCGGGATTGATTTCAATCCAATTCATAATAGAGAAAGCGGAAATCAGGGGAATTGATATCGAATGTCCTCGCTCGACATCGTGCTCCTGCGCAGCTTCGTCGCCGTGGCGCGGACCCGATCGGTCAGCGGGGCGGCGCTCCAGGTCGGCCGGACGCAGTCGGCGGTGAGCATGCAGATGCAGCGGCTCGAGGGCGTGATCGGGCAGCCGATCCTGCACCGCACCGGCATGGGCGTTGCGCTGACCGCCACCGGCGACCGGCTGCTGTCCCATGCCGAGAAGATCCTGGCCGCCCACGACGAGGCCATGGCCGACCTGTCCGGCGCGGGGCTGCAGGGCCCGATCAGCTTCGGCTGTCCGGAGGACTATCTGACCGCCTTCCTGCCCGATCTGCTGCGCGGGTTCACGGAGCGCAACAGCAGGGTCGAGATCGAGGTCGTCTGCGCGCCCACCGTCGAGCTGCGCCCGCTGCTGCAGCGACGCCGGATCGACGTGGCTCTGGTCTCCCTGCCGATCGATGCCGAGCCCGGCCGGATCATCCGTGCGGAATCGCTGGTCTGGGTCGCCAACGCCCCCGCGCCCGCGATCCTCGCCGGCAAGGTGCTGCCCCTGGCCCTGTCGGCGGCGGACACGCTCGACCACCGTGCCGCCTGCGACGCGATGGACCGCGCCGGATGGGCCTATCGGATCGCCTTCGCCAGCAACAGCCTGGCGGGGCTGATGGCGGTAGCGCGCTCGGGCCAGGCCGTCAGCGTGGTGACCCGCTCGGCCGTGCCGGACGATCTGCACGCGCTCGGCGCCCCGCTGCCGCCGCTGCCCGACATCGGGATCAGCCTGGCCTACGCCTCGGTGCGGCCCTCGGCGGTGGTCCGGGCGTTCGGCAGGTTCGTCGAGGAGAACCTGCGAGCGGCAGGCGGCGGCTAGGCTCCGATCTCAACTGTACGGAACGCTCACTTCTTCGACGCGCACCATAACGCCCTTCCTATTCAGTTGTTGGCAACCCTTCACCAGCTCATCGCGTGCCCAGGGTTGCCAAGCCCGAAAGGGTGGAAGGAAGAACCAGCCTCCTACAGGGTCGCCAACAGCCAAAAATGTCCCATTGGCGACGAGCAGGGCGGCCATTAGGCAGACCAACGCGGCACGTTCGTCGTGGTCCCTCGTGCACGCGAACCGCTGGGAGAGCTGCCCCGACACGTCCGGCAGGGGAAGTGATTTTACCAGCTCATGGTGAACCCACTCGTCGTAGAGCCAATCGAACTTCCGACCCCTCCGTAGCCGCGGCATCTCGCGGAAGCTCTTGTCGCTGAGACAGACGCCCAGAAAGGTATTGGGGAAGGTCTCCACCACACTTCCTGCCCGGACGAGTGGCAGCAGGGGCCGCATCTCGCCGTGAGGTGCTGAAGCCGCGAGGCGGTCTGCAGCGGTGCAAGCTGCTTCGCGAAACTGCCTTCCCGTCCCAGATACGTGTGACGCGCCCGGCTTGCACCGGCGCTGGAACAGTCCCGATGCGAACAAGCGTTCCACCCCGCGAGGAATCCAGGGATCATTTCCTCCCTTGGGGACGATCGGCCCATCGATGGCGATTACACGGAACGGCCCGGCCTCGATGATTGGCGCACACGCCGCATCCCCGGACTTATAGCAACCAAGGTGGAATGGGCCGCGAACCAGCATCGCCACGCCACTCGATGGCCTTGTGCGTGAGAAGCCAATATCGAGCCCGGCAACATTCATCCCGATCAACCACATTGCCCCGCTGGCAGACGCTTGTCAGCCCTGGCCTGAAAGGGTTCAGCATGCGGGTTTAACCGAAATCTAACTCCGCAGCGTCTCCCCGAACAGCTGCTCCATCGGCACCCAGGAGCGGGCGCTGTGGAAGCCCACCACCGCCTTGATGTCCGCACCCGAACGGGCGAGCTCGAGCGCCATGGTGCCGCCGAAGCAGAAGCCGATCGCGCCGGTGCGGTTCGCATCCACCTCGGGGTGGGCTCACAGCGCCGCGAGCCCGGCGCCGGCACGGGCGTGCGCCGCTTCGCCCGGCCGAGCACATGCCCGCCGAGCCCGAACGCCTCGGGAAACAGCAGCACGGCGGGCCTCCGGCCATCGCCGTCGCCGACGAACAGCTCGCTCTGCAGGGTCAGGCCGTCGGCCTCGTAGGTCAGTCGCTCGCGACGCATCGCCATCTCCTCCCGCCTCGTGCCGGTCGGCGGCTTTCTACAGCGGCTTCGCGACGAGCGCCTGTCTGAACGCCGCCTCGAGTGCCTCGGGCGTGCTCGTCGCCGGCAGGGCCAGAGGCTCAGGGTCGCCGGGCCGCAGCACGAAGATCGGCGACAGGTGGGTCATGGCGTAGTCGGCCGGGTCGGCGCTGAACTGCAGCCGGTCGACCTCGACCGCGAACGAGCGGGTCGCCGCGGCCAGCGCCTCGGGCGAGCCGGTGAGGCCGAGGAAGCTGGGGCCGAAGGTCTGCATGTAGAGCGTGAGGTTGACCGGATCGACGCGCTCGGGGTCGAGGTCGACGAACACGGGCCGGACGGAGGCGGCGTCCGCGCCGAGACCGTCCAGTGCCGCCGCGATGTTGTCCAGCGCCACCGGGCAGGCGCGCAGGCAGGTGGTGTAGCCGAAATAGAGCGCGAGGACCGCATTGGGTGGGAAGCTCGCGAGCGAGTAGGGGTGGCCTGCCGCATCGACGAGCCGGAAATCGGCGCGCCCCGCGGCCACCGCGGCGACGCTGGCGAACAACCCCACGGCCAGCCCCGCCCAGCGGGCCAGGCCGACACCCGGCATCACTCCTCCTCGCCCCAGCCCGTGTCGATGAAGGTGACGGCGTGCGGCTTGGCGGCGCCGGTGCGGCCGTGATTGGGCCAGAGATAGGATCTCGGGCGGTCCATCGCGGCGCAGGGCTCGCCGGTCAGCTCGTCCTTGAACGCCCGATCGAGGACGAGATCGCCCTTGGTCGTCAGCCGAGCCATGCAGACCCGGTCGTCGCCGGCCATGTGCGAGCCGGGCAGGTTGAACGGGGTGAGCTGCACGAAGTAGTTGACGACGGCGACCCGGCGGGTCTCGTGGTCGAAGGCCAGGAAATGCGGCCCGCCGCGCGTGTCGAAGTTCTCGCGCGAGTTCAGGCCGACCTCGCCGGTGACGGTCGGGCAGTCGGGAGCGCCATTGTTGCGGGCGGTGATGCGCTGGATGGTCCCGTCCGCGTCGGTGCGCACCGGTGGCGCCGCGCACTCGACGCCCTCGCCGGCCGCGAGCAGCTTCTGGATGTCCAAGACGATCACCCGACGGCGATGCTCGCCCGGATAGTCGCGATTGAAGATCGGATCGCTCGGCGCCCAGGTGCCCTGGATCGGCTGGATGAGGTAGCGGTCGTCCGGCGTGATCGTGAACACCGCGGCGGCGGCGCCCGGGCCGACGCGGTAGACCAGGCGGAACCTGGGATTGGGGACGGTCGCGTCCGGCGCGTACCAGATCGAGCCGCCGCCCATGGTCGCGGCGAACACGCCCTTGTGCTTGCGTCGGTTGGTCAGCGCGACCGACATCACCCCTTCGGGCGCGTTGTTGGTGGCGAGCTTCTCCCGGCCCTTGCCGACCGGCAGCTGCGCGATCGCGGTCGGGCCGGCCTTCAGGTTCGACAGCCGCCAGAACCGCACCGTGGTCCCCAGGTCCTGGGTGCCGCTGGCGACGGACTCGGCGGTCGCGAGGCTGAGCGGCGCCGCGTAGTCGCCGGTCACGACCAGGTTCAGGTCCGGGCGCACGGCGAGACCGTGCGGATGGGCGAGCAGGCCGGTGTCGCGCACGCCGT
Organism: Geminicoccaceae bacterium; assembly: GCA_050246385.1. Taxonomy (GTDB): domain Bacteria; phylum Pseudomonadota; class Alphaproteobacteria; order Geminicoccales; family Geminicoccaceae; genus Benzoatithermus. Next base: position 10,898 of record JBFWWD010000100.1, on the reverse strand, counting down.
TGACGCTCGGCAGGTAGCGGTTCGGCCCGCCCCGGCGAGCGGCGTGGTACTCGCCGACGACCGAGCCATCCAGGCGCAGCTCGACCAGCCCGCCGGGGGTGGTGAGGTTCTTGGCCCCCATGTAGGTGACGAGGAGATTGCCGTTCGGCAGGTGGGCGAAATCGTCGATGCCGGAGAAGCTCGCGACGTCGCTGGCCGAGGTCACCAGGGCGCAGTCGGGGATCGCGAGCGGGTCGGCGACATCGCAGCGGAACACGTTCGCGCTGATCAGCCCGCCCAGATAGAGGTAGCGATGGCGGCCGACGGCGATCGGCTCGTGCGACATGTGATGCGCTTCGTTGAGCACGTTCGACGGAATGCCCGATTTCGGAAGGTTGTACTTCGCGGTGAGCCCGAGCGCCTCGGTGAGGCCGAGCTCGTTCAGCAGGTTCTTGCCCGGCACGCGCTGCAAGGAAGCGGTGTTGACGACCTTGCCGTAGGTCGACGAGCGGGGGTCCGCATCCAGGATCGCGAGGAAGTCGGTGTTGGCGCTGCTGTCCTGCTTCTCCTTGTCCGACGACCAGACGGCGAGATAGCTCGAGCCGGCCTGGGCGCTGGTCATCGTGACCAGAACGCAGATGAGCGCCAAGACCAGCGCCGCCTGCCCAGCGGCGAATGGCCCGGCCCGACACGAAACTGTGGCCACGCGCCAGATCCCGGCGCGACAGGCGCCGACCGCAGCAATCGCTTTCATTCCCACCCCGCTTGGGACCGTCCGTGGCCGGCTGAGCGCTTGCAGCTTATTTTGCGGTTAGAATCGCCGTGGCGGCGCCGCTTTGCAATGGAAATCTGACCACCCACCGCGCGCGAACACCTCAGCTTACATACGCTGCAAGCGCCAGCCGGGTCGACGGTCACGGGAAGCCGATGCCGACGAATGTGGCCGCGTTGCCGCCGCCGGCGCCCGTGCGGAGGGTCACGGTGAAGTGGTAGAACGCCTCGGCGGCGAGGTCGTGGACGCAGGCCTTGGTCGCCTTGGCGGCGGTCACGGCACCGGTGCCGTCGGTGTCGGAGCTCCACGTGCCGACGACCGTGGTCTGCGGTGAGGCGGCGCGGGCCGACATGGTGATGCGGACCAGCTCCACGGCCACGCCCGCATCCGTCCCGAAGCCGTCGGAGTCGGCGTAGAAGACCCGGATCTTGGAGATGTCGTTGTCGTTGGTCGTTCCCGAGAGATCGACCTGGTTGAGCGGCAACGGGCAGCGCAGCTTCAGGAACTGGTTGACGCTCGACACGGCGAAGTAGTCGCCGGAGGTCCAGGGATTGTTGAAGGTGGAGCGCGCGACCTCGGTGCAGCTGGCACCCGACACCATGGTCGCGCGCAGGTCGCGGTCGTTGGCCTGGGCGGGCGTGACGTCGGCAATCGCTGGCAAGAGTCCCGCCAGCAGCATGGCTGCGGGTCGACATAGTGTGGCGGATACGGATCCTCTCCTTCCCCGGGTTGCTTGCCGGGGCGAGAGTGGCGCGCGGTTGTTTCAGGCCGATGCCGCGCGCCGTTGCCGTGTGTCGCGGGCTACTTGACGGCGATCCAGATGGTCTTGGTCTGCAGGTACTGGTCGATCGCCTCGGTGCCGTTGTCCCGCGCCAGCGAGCCCGAGCGCTTGTAGCCGCCGAAGGGAGTCTTGACGTCGCCCTCGGAGAAGGCGTTGACGCTGACCGTGCCGCAGGGCAGGGCGCGCGCGAGCCTGATCGCCTTGTCGATGTCCTGGGTGAACACCGAGGCGTGCAGGCCGTAATCGGTGTCCTTGGCGATGGCGATGGCCTCCTCCAGCCCATCGACCGGCAGGACGCCCAGGACCGGCCCGAAGATCTCCTCGCGCGCGATGGTCATCGTGGGCGTGAGGTCCGTGAACACGGCAGGCTCGATGAAGGTGCCGGGTGCCAGGATGCGGCTGCCGCCATGGACCAGCTTCGCCCCTTCGACCTTGCCCTGCTCGATATAGCCCATCACCCGGTCCTGGTGCTCGGCGGTCACCATGGCAGGCAGGGTGGTGTCGGGGTCGAGGGGATTGCCGAGCACGAACTGCTTGGCGCGCGCCACCACCCGCTCGGCGAACTCGTCGGCGATCTTGCGGTGGACGAGCTGGCGCATGTTGGCCGAGCAGTTCTGGCCGCCGTTCCAGAACGCGCTCATGGCGGCGTTCTCGATCGTCGTGTCGTCGAGCACGGCGTCGTCCATGACGATGAACGGCGACTTGCCGCCCATCTCCAGGCCGACGACCTTCATGTTGGATTCGCCGGCATAGCGCAGGAAGTAGCCGCCGACCTCGGTCGAGCCGGTGAAGGACACGACGTCGACGTCCATGTGCCGGCCGATCGCCTGGCCGGTGGTCTCGCCCAGGCCCGGCACGACGTTGAGCACGCCCGGCGGCACGCCCGCTTCGGCGGCGAGCGCCGCCAGCCGGATGGCGGTGAGCGGCGTCTGCTCCGCCGGCTTGACCAGGCAGGAGCAGCCCGCGGCCAGGGCCGGCGCCAGCTTCCAGGCCGCCATCAGGAGCGGGAAGTTCCAGGGCAGCACCAGCCCGACCACGCCCGCCGGCTCCTTCACCACCAGCGCCAGCGTCTGCTCGCCGGTGGGCGCCACCTTGCCGAAGCTCTTGTCGATCAGCTCGGCGTACCACTGGAAGAAGTTCGCGACCTCGTTGCCGATCTCGTGCAGGCTGTCGGTGATCGTCTTGCCCGAGTCCAGGCTCTCCAGGACCGCGAGCTCCTCCTTGTGCGCGCGCACCAGCTCGGCCAGCCTGAGCAGCACCGCCTTGCGCTCCTCCGGAGCCGCACGGCTCCAGGTCCCGGCGTCGAACGCGGCGCGCGCCGCCTTGACCGCGACGTCCACGTCCTCGGCCATGCAGTGCGCGACCTCGGCGATGGGCTCGCCGGTGGCCGGGTTGACCGTCGTGAAGGTGCGGCCGGCCTTGGCCGTCACATACTCTCCACCGATGAATGCCCGGGTTTCAGGCCTCAGAGCCCCAGCGATGCTTGTCGCCTGCTCAAGGGTGATCGCACTCATCGCTCGGCTCCCGACGGCTGCTCCCTGCCGCGGAGCTTGCCGCGCCCGCCCGCCCGTTCGTTGACGCCGTGCGGCGTGTCCTTGACCGAGGCTGCCAGTCGCGGCCGCACGCTCAGCGGCCCTGCGCCGAGCTAAGCAGCAAAACCGGTCGAGAGGGAGAGTCTGTTTCAGGCCGTCAGCTCGGCCCGTGTCGTGTCCAGCTTCTGCGCGACGGGACCAAGCGCCGAGTCCTGTCCGCTCAGCTCGCGTTCGTGTCTCGCGGGCCGCTGCCGTTCCGGCCTGCCGCCGCCCAGCCGTCCTCGGTCATGCGGCGTGCCACATCGGCGATCGGTTTGCCGCCCGCTCAGCCCCAGATTCCCTTCAGCAGCTCGACCGAATCGTCGGAGAGCTGGAGCGGGGGCATGACCTCGGCTCCCGCCTTGAGCCTGTCGCCCGCCGGGCGGTCGCCCATCACCTTGTGCAGCGTCTGCGCCATCAGCTGCGAGTTGTGCGGGGCGTGCCCGAGCGCGTGCACGATCTCGTGGGCGACGACCACCTCGTACATGCCCGGCCCGGCCTCGCGCTCACCTTTCGGGGTATTGATCGAGAGCTTGACGGGCAGCCGCACCTCCGCCCGCAGCAGCCGGCCGGAGCCGTCGGTCTCGGCGCTGGTCCGGCCGTGCACCAGGCTGCCCAGGATGCCGGTATCGGTGGCGACGCCGATGACGGGCCCCTGGCCGTTCAGGGCCAGCGTGACGCCGACGCCCTTGCGCCGGAACAGCTGGTTGAGATCGGTCACCGCCTGCCTGCAGGCCGCGGTCCATTGCGCTCCGATGTTGCCGGGTTTGATGCACACGGCGGCCATGACCGGACTCCCTGATTGGTGGCGGCGCCTGCCTCGCCTCGCGACGGTTTCACCACAGGGTCGCGAGGCTGCACGCTCGGCCGGGGACGATCAAGTCTCGCCGAGCCTCGCGGTCGGCTGCCTCGAAGCAGCGAGTTGACCGCGGCCCGCTGTCGGGCCGATGACATCGGGCAGCGCAGCACGAGGTGATGGTCATGCCGTTCGGTCCGTTGGCCCACGCACAATCGCCCCTGCGTGACGCGATCACCGCCCATTGGCGCGAGGATGAGCGGGACTGCGTCCTGCGCATGATCGATCAGGCGCGGATGCCGCCCGAGCAGGTCGCGGCGGTCCAGGCCCTGGCGCGGCAGCTGGTCGAGGCGGTGCGCGGCAAGCGCACCGGCGCTTCCGGCGTCGATGCGCTGATGCAGGAGTTCTCGCTCTCCTCGCAGGAGGGCATCGCGCTGATGTGCCTGGCCGAGGCGCTCCTGCGGGTGCCCGATGCCGCCACCGCCGACCGGCTGATCCGCGACAAGCTGAGCAAGGGCGACTGGCGGGCGCATCTCGGGCACAGCCCGTCGATCTTCGTCAACGCCGCCGCCTGGGGGCTGCTGATCACCGGCCGGCTGGTTTCGACCAGCAGCGAGAGGAGCCTGGGCACGGCGCTCACAAGGCTGATCGCCCGCAGCGGTGAGCCGGTGATCAGGACGGCGGTCGACCTCGCCATGCGCCTGTTGGGCCGCCAGTTCGTCACCGGCGAGACCATCGAGGATGCGCTGAAGAGTGCCACCGCCCGCGAGGCGCGCGGCTACCGCTTCTCCTACGACATGCTGGGCGAGGCGGCGATGACCGCCGCCGACGCGCGGCGCTACCTGGAATCCTACGAGCACGCGATCCACGCCATCGGCAGGGCGGCCAGGGGCAGGGGGATCAAGGCCGGCCCCGGCATCTCGGTCAAGCTCTCGGCCCTGCACCCGCGCTACGCCCGCGCCCAGCACGCCCGCGTCATGGCCGAGCTGCTGCCGCGGCTGAAGTCCCTGCTGCTGCTCGCCAGGCGCTACGACATCGGCTGCAACATCGACGCCGAGGAGGCCGACCGGCTCGAGCTGTCGCTCGACCTGATCGAGGCGGTGGCCGAGGACCCCGATCTCGCCGGCTGGGACGGGATCGGCGTGGTGGTCCAGGCCTACCAGAAGCGCTGCCCCTATGTGCTCGACTGGCTGATCGACCTCGCCCGCCGCACCCAGCGCCGCTTCATGGTCCGGCTGGTCAAGGGCGCCTATTGGGACAGCGAGATCAAGAAGGCCCAGGTGGACGGCCAGGCCGGCTACCCGGTCTATACCCGCAAGGTCCACACCGACGTCGGCTATCTGGCCTGTGCCAGGAAGCTGCTCGCCGCCACCGACGCGGTCTACCCGCAGTTCGCCACCCACAATGCCTACACGCTGGCCGCCGTCCACGAGCTGGGCAAGGGTTTGGACTGGGAGTTCCAGTGCCTGCACGGCATGGGCGAGACGCTCTACGACGAGGTGGTCGGCGCGGACGGGCTGAACCGCCCCTGCCGCGTCTACGCCCCGGTCGGCACCCACGAGACCCTGCTGGCCTATCTGGTCCGCCGCCTGCTCGAGAACGGGGCCAACTCCTCCTTCGTCAACCGTCTGGTCGACCCCGCCGTCTCGGTCGACGAGCTGGTCCAGGATCAGGTGGCGATGGCCGAGCGCCACGGCGGCGCACCCTATGGCCGCATCCCCCTGCCGGTGGACCTCTACGCACCCGAGCGCGCCAACTCCAAGGGCATCGATCTCGCGAGCGAGCACGACCTGCGCTGGCTCGACCAGGGCCTGCCGCCCGGCCCCTGGACGGCGGCCCCCATGCTGGCCGGCCGGCGCTATGAGCCCGGCAACGGCGCCCCGGTGCGCAACCCCGCCGATCATACGGACCAGGTCGGCACCGTGCGCGAGGCGACGGCCGACGAGGTCGAGGCCGCGCTCGCCGCCGCTGCTGCCGCCGCCCCGGGCTGGGCCGCGACCGAGCCCGGCGAACGCGCCGCCTGCCTGGAGCGCACCGCCGACCTGATGGAGGCCGGGATGCGCGAGCTGATCGCACTCGCCGTGCGCGAGGCCGGCAAGACGCTCGCCAATGCCGTCAGCGAGGTGCGCGAGGCGGTCGACTTCTGCCGCTACTACGCCGCCCGCATCCGCGCCGAGTTCGACAACCGCACCCACAAGGGGCTGGGCCCGGTGGTCTGTATCGCACCCTGGAACTTCCCGCTCGCCATCTTCACCGGCGAGGTCGCGGCCGCCCTGGCCGCCGGCAACGCCGTGCTGGCCAAGCCCGCCGAGCAGACGCCCCTGATCGCCGCTGCCGCCGTGCGCCTGTTCCACGCGGCCGGCGTCCCGGCGGACGTGCTCCAGCTCCTGCCGGGTGACGGTGCCACGGTCGGTGCGGCGCTGGTCGCCGACCCGCGCGTCCAGGGCGTCGTGTTCACCGGCTCGACCGAGGTGGCGCTGCTCATCAACCGCACGCTGGCGGCCCGCGGCGGCGAGCCGGTCCTGATCGCCGAGACCGGCGGCCAGAACGCCATGATCGTCGACAGCACGGCGCTGACCGAGCAGGTGGTGGGCGACGTGCTCGTTTCGGCCTTCGACAGCGCCGGCCAGCGCTGCTCCGCTTTGCGCGTGCTCTACCTGCAGGAGGAGGTGGCCGAGCGCACCATCGCCATGCTGAAGGGGGCGATGGACGAACTCGCCGTCGGCGATCCGTCACGGCTGGCGACCGATGTCGGCCCGGTGATCGATGCCGAGGCGCAGGGCCAGCTCCTGGCCCATATCGACCGGATCAAGGGCACCGCCGAGTGGCACCACCAGACGCCCGTGCCCGACGGTTCCGCCGGCACCTTCGTCCCGCCGACCATGCTGGAGATCCAGGACCTCGCCGAGCTCAAGCGCGAGGTGTTCGGCCCGGTGCTGCACGTCCTGCGCTACCAGGAAGCCGACCTGCCGCAGGTGATCGATGCCATCAACGCCACCGGCTACGGCCTGACTCACGGCCTGCACACCCGCATCGACGAGAAGGTGGCCGAGGATTTGGCCGGCATCCGTGCGGGCAATCTCTACGTCAACCGCAACATCGTCGGTGCGGTGGTCGGCGTGCAGCCCTTCGGCGGCCACGGCCTCTCCGGCACCGGCCCCAAGGCCGGCGGCCCCCTCTACCTCCACCGCCTCTGCCGCACCGACAAGTCGCCTGACCTGCACGGCGAGCCCGTTCCGGTCGCCTTCGACGCCCTGCGTGCCCTCGAGCAGGCGCTGCCCGAGCTCGCCGACCTGCCGCCCGAGCAGGCCCGCCGCCTGCGCACCCGCATCCGCCGCTACCGCGCCGAATCCCCGCTGGTCGTCAAGCTCCCGCTCCCCGGCCCGACCGGCGAGGACAATTCCCTGTGGTTCGAGCCCCGCGGCACGCTCGCCTGCCTCGCGCCTGGGCTCCAGCCCCTGCTCGAGCAGCTCGCCGCCGCCTTCGCCACCCACAACGACGCCCTCGTCCCCGACGACGACCTCGGCCGCCGCCTGGTCCGCACCATCGCCCACCCCTCGATCGCGTTTTCCGCTGATCCCCCCACCGCCGACATCGACGCGCTGCTCTTCACCGGCCCCTCCGAGCAGGCCGACAGCCTGCGTCGCACACTCGCCGGCCGCGACGGCGCGCTCGTGCCCCTGATCCAGGACCGCGCGGACGGCAGCTACGATCTGACCCGGCTGGTGGTGGAGAAGGTGGCGAGCATCAACACCACCGCGGCGGGCGGGAATGCGAGCCTGATGAGCCTGGCGGGGGAGTAGGCGGGCGGAGCGGCCGCCGCTTGCGCCGCGAGCAGCCTGCCAGTACATGTATAGCACTCACCCGGAGTGCCTTCATGCTGGCCGTGCGTTTGCCCGCGGACATTGAGGACCGACTGGCCGCGCTGGCCGAGCGCACCGGCCGCAGCAAGAGCTTCTACGTCCGCGAGGCGGTGCGCGAGCATCTCGCCGATCTCGAGGACTATTATCTCGCCGTTCAGCGGCTCGAGGAGCGCCTGCCGACCGTGCCGCTCGAGGAGGTGGAGCGGCGGCTTGGGCTGGCGGATTGAGTTCGAGCCGCGGGCGCTCAAGGAGCTCGAGGCCCAGGACCGACAGGTTCAGCGCCGCCTGCTGGCTTTTCTGCGCGACCGCGTCGCCCCGCTGGCCGACCCGCGCGGCCTCGGCGAAGCATTGCACGGCCCCGACCTCGGCCGGCTGTGGAAGTACCGCGTCGGCGACTGGCGCTTGATCTGCGAGATCCGCGACGGGCAGGTGACCGTGGTCGTCGTCCGGCTGGGCCACCGGCGCGAGGTCTATGGACGCTGAGCAACCGCAGCCAGGACCTGACCCGGCTGGTGGTGGCGAAGGTGGCGAGCCAACAGGACGGCGGGAGAGGGATGCGAGCCCGATAAGCCTGGCGGCGGAATAAATGCTGCCAATTATTGACCGAAATTGCCATGGCGGCATGCTCGTGACCTGACAACCAGTCGCGGGCAAACGCATGGCCGTCACCTCGTTGAATGTCTCGCTTCCCGATGGGCTCAAAGACTATGTCAAGGAGCGCGTCGCCGAGGGCGACTACAGCACGCCCAGCGATTTGGTCCGCGACCTGATCCGGTCGGACATGCAGCGCCGTGGGCGGCAGAAGCTGGAGCGGATGCTGCTCGAAGGCCTGGCGTCCGGCGAGACCGAGGAGGTGACGCCCGACTACATGGCCGAGCTGCGGCGGGAGGCCGAGGCGATCATCGCCGGCGGAGAGCCGGCGAGCGAATGACCGCCCGCAGGCTCGTCCAGCGCCCGCGGGCGCGGCGCGACCTCCTGACGATCGTGGCCTACATCAGGGAGCGCAATCCGAGTGCCGCCCGGGCACTCGTCGATGCCTGCGAGCAGGCGCTGCGCACCTTGCGCCCCATCCCGGGGCGGGTCGTCGCTACCTCCCGGATCACGCGGCGCTCGGCAACCTGCGGGTCCTGCCGGTCCCAGGTTACACTGACTACCTGATCTTCAGCCGCTACGACGGAAGCACTCTTGAGATCGTCCGGGTCATCCACGGCGCCCGCGACATTCTCGCCGCCCTCGACCATGAGCGCTGAGCCGTGTCTCAGCCTCGGGGTGCAGTCCACCCACCTCAATTAACCTTCTCTCCACGGTTTGCCCAGACGCGCTCACTCGGCGCCGCGCTTGTCCTGGCCAACCGGCGGGCATCAGGGCACCGGGCTGTCACGCCGGCTCGCCCGTGGTCGGCGCTAGCGAGCCCTGCAGTCGTTCGAGCCGCTGCCGCTGGCGATCCTGCTGCGCCGCCAGGGCGCGGACCTCGCCGGTCAGGCTCTGCACGCTCTGGTCCAATCGCCGGATGATCGCCGACTGCACTTCCATGTCGGCGCGGAAGTCGCCGATGTCGGCGCGCACCAGCCGCAACTCCTCCAGCACGCGCTCCTGCTGTCGCAGCAACAGATCGAGGGAAACCTCGGCCATCCTCGCTCGGCTCCTTCAAGTCCCAATCTAGCGCGCGGGCGCGCTTTGGGCAATCGAGCCCGCCAGCTCAGGTCCCCACTGGGGACACTCCCGCTATCGCGCGCAGGCCTGCGCGGCCAGGATGGGTCAAGCCTGCGCGCCGGCCGGGTCCCTGGCCCACAGGTCGACAATGGGCTTGACAGGCCGTAGCCATGTCGCGATCATCCTAGGATAATAGTCTGTTACCTGAGAGACGAATCCACCGCCGCCGAACGATCACGGTTCCGCCGGTATCGTTCATCCTACTCTGCCGCACCCTATATCAACCGTGCTTCGGCACAGAAGCATCGCGGCTGGCGACGTCAATCTCAGGAGCGTGGCCGGGCGGGTGCCCCGGCCCGCCGCGCTCGACAGGAGAGACCGAGATGATCCGATCCCTGCCGTCCCGTCGCGCCCTCCTCGTCTCGGGGGCCGCCGCGGCCGGAGCAGCGCTGACCGCCGGTGCTTCCGGCCTGCTGTGGCCGGCGCGTGCGCAGGGCCTCGCGGCGACCCCGACCATGCGCGGCGGTGCCAACAACTACCGGCCCGGTGCCCAGATCGTCGAGCGCATCGGCGGCGGCGGCTTCTGGATGTCGGGCCGCGTGCGGCGCGCGGGCGACGGTGCCCCGCTCGCCGGCATCCGCATCCAGATCTGGGCGCACACGACCGAGGGCTACGAGAGCGACCCGCACAGCCACGGCGCCACGCTCACCGACGTGGACGGCGCGTTCCGGCTGGAGATGCCGCAGATCGTTCCGGTCTTCGGCCAGCCGCACGGGCACCTCGCCTACGACGCCGACTATGACGGCAACGGCTTCGAGACGGTCTTCCTCCGTCCCGTGATGTCGAGCGCCAGCGACACCGGCCTCAGCGCCGATTTCGTGCTGCAGCCGGCCTGATCCGATTGCGCCGGACGCGCGCGGCCGTGATCTGGGCGGCCCTTCTTGCCGCCCTCGCCGTGCCGATGGCCGTCGCGGCGGCGAGCCCGCTGCTCGCCTGGCGCGACCCGATCTACATCGCGGCCGGCTTTGCGGGGGTGCTGGCCATGGGTCTGCTCCTGCTCCAGCCTCTGCTGGCCGGCGGCTATCTGCCGGGCCTGCCCATGCGACGCGGACGCCGCCTGCATCTCTGGGTCGGGGTCGGGCTGGTGGCGGCGGTGGTGGTCCATGTCCTGGGCCTGTGGCGGACCAGCCCGCCGGACATGGTCGACGCGCTCCTCTTCCGCTCGCCGACGCCGTTCTCCGCCTGGGGCGTGGTCGCCATGTGGGCGCTGTTCGCCGCTGCCCTGCTCGCCGTGCTCCGCCGCCGGCTGCGCCTGCGGCCGCGGATCTGGCGCCCGGGCCACACGACGCTCGCGGCGGTGGTGGTCGTGGGCAGCGTGGTCCATGCGCTGCTGGTCGAGGGTGCCATGGGGGCGGCGTCGAAGGCAGCGCTCTGCGCGCTGGTTCTGGCGGCGGCAGCGAAGGCCATCGCCGATCTGCGATCC
>JBFWWD010000099.1:0-18399 GCA_050246385.1 Geminicoccaceae bacterium | reverse complement strand
GCGGCAGCGTGGTCCAGAGCAGCGCGGACCGTATCGGCCGGTCCGGATAGAGGGTCCGCAACAGCGCCCGGTAGGTGGCGAGCTGGGCGAGATAGCCCGCCGGCACCGTCTCCAGCGTGAGCGGCGGATGGCGGTTGCTCTTGAAGTCGACCACCAGGATCTCCGCGGGTGTGACCACCAGCCGGTCGATCTGCCCCAGCACGGGACTGCCGGCGACGGTGCCGCAGATCGCCTGCTCGGCGCGGCTGTCCGGCCCGAACACGGCCGCGAACTCGGGCTGGGTCAGGATCGCCAGCACGCCCCGCGCCAGCTCCGCGCACTCGGATGGCGGCAGGTCCGCCGCGATCGCCGCCAGCAGCCGCTCAGCGGCGGCCGAGCGCTCCGCGGCCGCCAGATCGGGCAGGCGCTGCAGGAGCCTGTGCACGATCAGGCCGCGCCGGACGGCGTTCGCGTCCGCGCTGCCACCGCTGCCCTCGACCTCGCGGTGCGACGGTGCCCGGCCGCGCGCCGCCATCGCCTCCGCGTCAGCCGGAGACGTCGCCCAGCCCGGCAGCGGGGGCGGCGAGACCGGGGATGTCGGGACGGCGGCGGCCTGCGTCACGGGCCGACCGCGCCTGAGGCGCAGGACCGTCCCGGGCAGGCCGCAGACCAGCTCGCCGTCCAAGGTCGCCACGTCGGGCTGCTGCCCGAGCGCGCGCTCCACCAGCGCGTGCCAGCAGGGCTCGTCCGGGGCGCGACGCGGCAGCCAGCCGGTGACGTAGAGCCGGTCGCGGGCCCGGGTCAGCGCCACGTAGAGCAGCCGCCGCCGCTCCTCCAGCTCGCCCGCCAGCTCGCGCGAATCGATCCCGTCGCACAGAGCCGGCCGCTCGCCGGCGGCGGCACGCCAGAAGGGCAGGGCGGTGGGCGTCCCATCGAGTTCCGGCGCGCTCCAGTGTAGGCGGCCACGGCGCGAGGCCTGGCGTGGGCCGGCGTCGGCCAGGAACACGATCGGCGCCTCCAGACCCTTCGCACCGTGCACCGTGACCACGCGCACCACGTCGCCCGCCTGCTCCGCATCGCGCTTGAGCTGGTCGGTGCCGAGCGAGAGCCAGTGCAGAAAGCCCTGCAGGGTCGAGGGGTGGCCCTGCTCGTAGGCCAGCGCCTGGGCGAGGAAGGCCTCGATCGGCTCGGCGGCCTCGGGGCCGAGGCGCGCCAGCAGCCGGCGTCGCCCGCCGTCGGCACCCAGCACCCAGGTGAAGAACTCGAACGGCGGCAGGAAATCCGCCCGCTCCAGCCAGCCGGCAAACCGGTCCGACGCGGCCCCGAACCGCTCCGGCTCGCGCAGGGCGGCGCCGCGCAGCCGGTCGATCAGGCTGGTCGTTCCCCGCCCGTAGGCGAGGCCGAACAGGTCGTCCTCGGACAGGCCGAGCAGCGGGCTCTTGAGCAGGCAGGCGAGGTTGAGATCGTCGTCGGGCAGCAGCACGGCCCGGCCGAGCGCGATCAGATCCTGCACCGGCAGGCTGTCCAGGAGCGCCAGCCGGTCCGCACCCGCCGCCGGCACGCCCGCCTGCTTCAGCGCGCGGACCAGCCGCTCCTGCAGGATGCCCCGGCGGCCGAGCAGGATCATCACGTCGCCGGGGCGGATCGGCTGGCCGGTGCTCTCCAGGATCTCGCCGCGGTCGAGCCAGCCGCGGATCGTCCGCACGATGGCGCGTGCGACCCGGCGCTCCGGCTCGTCGGCCGTCCGCGGCGCGTCGGGCAGCGGCCAGGCCGGGACCGGCTGGTCGGTAGTGGCCGGAACCGCCAGCGGCCACAGCTCGACCCGTCCCGGCAGGTCGATGCGCTGCGCCTCGTGCCGCAGCACGTCCTCGGCCTCGAGCACGCCCGTCCGCGCTTCCGGCAGCGCGAACACGGCGTCCACCGCCGCGAGCACGGTCGGCACCGAGCGGAACGACCGCTCGAGCAGCGCCTCCCGCACCGACACGCCCCCGGCCGCGGCACGCGCGCGCAGCCCATCCCGCACGCGGCGGAAATTGGCGAGGTCGGCGCCTTGGAAGCTGTAGATCGACTGCTTCTCGTCGCCGACCACGAACAGGGTGCGCGGCACGTCCCGGGCACCTGCGCCGGCGAAGAACTCCTCGGTCAGCCGCAGGATGATCTGCCACTGCGCCGGGCTGGTGTCCTGCGCCTCGTCGACCAGCAGATGCTCGATCCGCGCATCCAGCTTGAACAGCACCCACTCGGTCCTGCCGGGCTGCGCCAGCAGCGTGTTGGTCCGCTCGATCAGGTCGTCATAGTCGAGCACGGCCTGCCGGGCCTTCAGCCGCTCGTAGCGCTCGATCACGGCAAGAGACACGCGCAGCAGCGCCGTGGTGCGCCGGGCCACGATCAGGCCGCAGAGCCGGTCGCGCAGCCGGATCAGCCGCGCCTGCTCGCGCAGCAGCGCCTGGATGGCGGGATCGCCCGCCAGCTTCTTGGTCGCCAAGGCCTTCCGGCCCTGACCCTCCCTGGTCAGGAAGCAGAGCCGGTACGCCTCGAGCCCGCGCAGCCGATCCTCCGGCGCGAGGTCGAGCCAGGCGGCGATCGACCGGCCGCGCTCGGCATCGGTGGGAGAGCCGCCGGCAAGTGCCCCGGCGGCGGCGAGCAGGCCCACGGCATCGAACTCGCCGTCGGCGCAGGCACGGCGCTCCAGCTCGCCCGGCGTGAGCCCGGGCTCAGCCTCCAGCGCCGCATGCACCGCCCGGATCAGGCCCTCGATCTCGCCATGCGTGTCGCAAGCCGCCCGCAACCGGATGCGCTCGCCGACCGCCTCCGCGAGCGCCTCGGCGATGCTGCCGTCGGCCAGCGTCACCGCGAGCAGGTCGAGTGCCTGGCCCAGAGGCGAGCCCGCATCGCGGCCCGCCTGCAGCACTTCGGCCTGCGCCTCGCGCAGCAGCTCGGCCGCCGTCCGCTCGTCGATGGTCTCGAAATGCGGCGCCACCCCCGCTTCGAGCGGGAAGCGCCGCAGCAGCGCCCCGCACAGGGCGTGGATGGTCATGATGCCCAGCCCGAGCGGCAGGTCGAGCACCTGCGCGAACAGGCGCCGTGCGCGGGCGAGCGCGGCGGCGTCCGGCGCGCTGCCGGTCAGGTCGCGGAGCTCGGCCGCCAGCTCCGCATCGTCCATGGTCGCCCAGCCGGCGAGGCGTTGCTCGATCCTGAGCAGCATTTCGGCCGCCGCGGCCTTGGTGAAGGTGAGACACAGGATGCCCTCGGGATCGGCGCCCGCCAGCAGCAGCCGCAGGACGCGATCGGTGAGCACCCGCGTCTTGCCGGTGCCGGCGTTGGCGGTGACCCAGACCGAGCCGCCCGGGTCGGCGGCCTGCATCTGCGCCGGGGTCGGGGCGGTCACGCCTCCCCCTCCGTGCCGAGCCATTCCTGCGCGCGGGCAAGATGGTCGTAGTCGGAGCGGGAGGGTGCGATCTCGGGCAGCGGCACCGGCAGGTAGGCGGTCGCGGGATCGTCGAAATGGGCGATCAGCCGCTCGACACCGGCGGCCGCCTCGTCGATCAGGCGGCGCAGATCGTCGCCGGCCGGATCGAGCTCGGTGCCGGGCATGGCCTCGCTGCCCTTGAGCTGCAGATAGAGCAGCAGCCCCGCCTCGCTGCCCTGAATCGTCGCGAAGCCGCCCCGCTCCGCGATCATGGCCTCGATCGCGAGCTGTGGTGCCAGGCCGAGCTGCACGTCGCTGCGCGAGGGCAGTGGCCCGGTCTTGTAGTCGATGATGGTCAGCCGTCCATCGCGCCCAATCTCGACCCGGTCGGCCCGCGCCTTCAGCCGGAACGTACTGCCCGGCGCGCCGAGCTCGATCTCGCCGGTGACCTCTGCCGCGACCCGCGCCGCCTCGAGCCGGCGCGCCTGCTCGATCCCGGCAAACCATCGGGCGACGCGCACAAAGCGCGGCCACCACATCGCGGCCACCTGCGGCTGCGCCGCGAGGGCACGGAAGTGGCGCGCGCCGATTCTCAGCAGCTCCGTGCCCGGATTGTCGGGCAGCACCTGCGGCCATCGCCGGACGAACTCGTCCAGGACCGCATGGACGATCTGGCCACGCTCGGCACCGCCCGGATCCGCGTCGAGCGGGTCGAGCGCCCGCAGTCCCAGAATGCGGCCGGCATAGACCGCATAGGGATCGCGCATCAGTCGCTCGACGTCCGAAACCCAGAGCTCGCGTGGCCGGGCGGCGAGCGGCGGGCGCGGCTCGGGACGCGCGACCGGGCGCGGCGGGCCGTCCGGCTGGTCGAGGCGCGCGGCCCAATGGGCGAGCTCCGGCCGCATCGGCGGCTCGGCGCCTGCGGCCTTCAGCAAAGCCTGCAGCCGCACCAGCCAGCGCGACGCTACGGCAGGCGTCCCGTTCTCGTCCTTGGCCGCCCGGCTGAGCACCACCTCCGCCGCGCTCGCGGCGGTGACGAAATCCTGGGCGGCGATGCCCGTGGCCTGCTCGGCGGGCGGCAGCCCGAGGCCGGCCCGCATCGCCCGGTTGAGCCATGGGCCGGCTTCGAGCGCGGGCGGCCAGATCCCCTCGTTGAGCCCGCCGAGGATGACCAGATCGGCGTCGACCAGACGGCCCTCGATCTGGCCCAGCACCATGAGCCGGGGATGGGCCGGGCGGTCCGGGCGGACGTTCACCGAGGCCATCAGGATCGCCAGCATCGCGGGATAGGCCAAGGCCGGCACCTCGCCGGCCGCGTCGCCGGCCTCGGCGAGGCTGGTCATGAACTCCATGGCACAACGTCCGGCCTCGCGGGCCCACAGCTCCGCCGGGCTGCCGTCCTCGTTCGCGGCCAGCCATTCGGCGAAGGCTAGATGCAGCGCCAGCAGGTCGGCCAGCGGCATGCTGCCGGCGGCGAGCGCGCTGGCCAGCGGGGCCGCTGCCGCCATGATCCCGTGCAGCCACGCCCGCAGGTCATCGGTGTCCTTGACCCCGGCCAGCGCCGTGGCGAGACCGCGCAGCCCGTCCGCCCGCCGCGGACCCCGCATGACGGTCCGCTCCAGCCGCCGTACCCTCTCGCGCAGCTCGGCGCGCCGCATCCCACCAGCGGCGAGCGGATGCTTCAGCGCCGACAGGATTTCCGCGGGAGAGACGTCGCGCGTGGCCAGCAGGGCGGTCAGCAGCAGGAAGCCGCCGGGAGGCGTCTGATCGAGCGGCAGGCCGGCGCTGTCGTTGACCAGGATGCCCCAGCGCTGCAGCTCGGCCGCGACGCGGCGGCCGAGGCTGCGGCTCGGCGTGATCAGCGCGGCCCTGCGCTCCGGATGCGTCAGCGCCTCGCGCAGCCGCAGCGCGATCCGCAGCGCTTCGCTCGCAGGGTCGGGTGCGACGTCGATCTCGATCCCGGTCACGGCCTCCGGGGGGAGCGCGCAGTCGCGCCAGCCGTCGGTGACCGTTGCCGGGCGCATCGCCTCGGCCCAGAGCCGCCGACGTGCGGCTGGCGCGCCCTGGCCGTCCACGGCCGGCCAGTCGGCCACGGCGTCCCGCTCGATACCAATTCGCTCGAGCAGTCGCTTCATCCCGTATTGCGGATGCACGGGATCGACCGCATCCCAGGTCTCGTCGTCGAGGCTCCGGTCCAGGCCCTGCAGCACGAGCTGGCCGGACGGAAGCCGTGCCACTGTCGCGAGCAGCCGGCCGACGGCCGGGATGGTGCCGCTGATCCCGGCGGCGACGATCGCGCCGGGCGGCCGTGCCCGCCATTGCTCGGCGACCGCATCGAGCAGCAGGCGGCGACGCCGGGTCGCCTCGATCCGGTTCTCTTCGGCCAGGATCGCGGGCCACGCGGCGCGCAGCAGGCCGAGAAAGGTCAGCGCCTCCTGCCAATGCTCCGCGAACATGGCCGGGACGAGCTCATCGAGCCCGGCGAGATCGACCTCCTCATTGTGCAGCTCGTCGATGAACCGCTCCAGCTCGGCGGCGAGCCGCACGGCCTGCTCGTGAGGCATGGCCGGGTCGGTCGCGCGGACCAGCCGCATCAGCAGGAGACGCCGCCGCAAGGGAGGAAGGGCGGGCGGCAGCGCCAGCTCCAGCCTGCCGGAGAGCGCCAGCTCGGCCTCGTCGGGCTCGCCGACCGGCAGCAAGCGCGGCAGGAGCAGGGTGGCGCCGCCGCTCAGGCTCTGGAACGTGTCGCGCGCGGCGAGGCAGGCGCGACGGCTGGGCAGCAGCAAGGTGAGATCGGGCAGATCGTCCCGATCGAGCAGACCGGCGACAAGCGTCGGCAGAAATGGCCGACCCAGAGCAATGTTGGCGACGCGCAGCATTGCCATGAAGCTTAGCGGGGGATGCTGCCATCCGCGAGGGTTGCGATCAGGCCGGCCCAGCGGCCGCTGCCGGTCAAGGTCGCCTCGCGCGCATCGGGATCGTCAGGTGCGGCTGCCAGAGCGATCACCAGCCGCTCGGCCGGCCACAGCGTCGCGGCCCGATCGGGCCATTCGACCAGCAACGCACCCTGCTTCAGGCACTCCTCGAGCCCGAGCTCGATCAGTTCACCCGGATCGGCGATGCGATAGAGATCGGCATGCCCGAGCTCCAGCCCCGGCAGCTCGTAGGTCTGCAGGATGGTGAAGGTCGGGCTCGGCACGGTGATCGGCGCGCCGGCCAGCGCGCGGATCACAGCACGCGCGAATTCGGTCTTGCCGGCGCCGAGATCGCCTTGGAGCAGCACCAGATCGCCGGGGCGAAGAAGCCGGGCGAGGCGCGCGGCCAACGCCCGGGTCGCGGCGAGATCGGGCAGGATCAGGCGCCGACTGGCCTGCTCCACGCCCGCTCCGTCAATAGCGGTAGTGCTCGGGCTTGAACGGCCCGTGCGCGGCGACGCCGATGTAGGACGACTGCTTCTCGGAGAGTTTGGTCAGCTTGACGCCGATCTTCTCCAGATGCAGTGCGGCAACCTTCTCGTCGAGCTTCTTGGGCAAAGTGTAGACCCGGTTGGCGTAGCCTTCGGGATTGGTGAACAGCTCGATCTGGGCCAGGGTCTGGTTGGTGAACGAGGCCGACATCACGAAGCTCGGATGGCCCGTGGCGCAGCCGAGATTGACCAGGCGGCCTTCCGCCAGCAGCAGGATCCGCTTGCCGTCGGGGAACTCGATCTCGTCGACCTGCGGCTTGACGTTGTGCCACCTGAAATTGCGCAGGCCGGCGACCTGGATCTCGCTGTCGAAGTGGCCGATGTTGCAGACGATGGCCCGATCCTTCATCGCCCGCATGTGGTCGACGGTAATAACGTCGACATTGCCGGTCGCGGTGACGAAGATGTCCGCCTTGGGCGCCATCTCGTCCATGGTGTTGACCTCGTAGCCCTCCATCGCCGCCTGCAGGGCGCAGATCGGATCTACCTCGGTCACCACGACGCGGGCGCCGGCATTGCGCAGGCTCGCGGCCGAGCCCTTGCCGACATCGCCATAGCCGGCGACGACCGCGACCTTGCCGGCCATCATCACGTCGGTGGCGCGGCGGATGCCGTCGACCAGGCTTTCGCGGCAGCCATAGAGGTTGTCGAACTTCGACTTGGTCACGCTGTCATTGACGTTGATCGCCGGGAAGATCAGCTCGCCGCGTCGCTCCATGTCATAGAGCCGATGCACGCCGGTGGTGGTCTCCTCGGTCACCCCGCGCACCGAATCGCCGAGGCCCGTGTACCAGCCGGGCTTCTGCTTCAGCACGCTCTTCATTGCGGCGAAGAGCGCCTCCTCCTCCTCGTTCTTGGGGTCGTCGAGGACCGAAGGATCGCGCTCGGCCTTGCGGCCGAGGATGCACAGGAGCGTGGCGTCGCCGCCATCATCCAGGATCATGTTGGGATAGCCGCCGTCATCCCAGGCGCAGATGCGGTGGACATAATCCCAGTACTGCTCGAGCGTCTCGCCCTTGATCGCATAGACCGGCGTGCCGTCGGCGGCGATGGCGGCCGCGGCGTGGTCCTGGGTGGAGAAGATGTTGCAGGAGGCCCAGCGGACGTCGGCACCCAGCGCCTTCAGTGTCTCGATCAGGACGGCGGTCTGGATGGTCATGTGCAGGCAGCCGGCGATCCGCGCACCCTTGAGCGGCTGCCGGTCCGCATATTCCGCGCGGATCGCCATGAGGCCGGGCATCTCGGTCTCGGCGATGGCGATCTCGCGGCGACCCCAGTCGGCAAGCCCGATATCGGCGACCACATAGTCGGCGGCGACAGTCATCACGGCTCCTTGGAAAGCTGACCGCGCGGCCATGGCACGGTCGCCGGCGCGGACCAGCGCCTCGATGGCGGCGCGTTAAGCATAACTGCCGCAGCGCAGCAAGCGCGCGCCGACCACAGCCCTACTCGTCGAAGCCCCGCTCGATCAGGTCGGCCAATGCGGCCACGGCGGCTTCCGCGTCTTCGCCCTCGCCCTGGATCGTCAGCTCCGTGCCGATGCCGGCCCCCAGGAGCATCAGGCCCAGGATCGAGGTGCCGGAGACGGTCTGGTCGTCCCGAATCACCTGGATGCGGCAGGCGAACTCGTCGGCGAGACGGACGAACTTGGCCGCGGCTCGGGCGTGCAGGCCGCGCTGATTGACGATGACCGCGACGCGGCTGATCAGGCGCGGTCTCCGTTCAGGAGCTGGCTCGCGACGTTGATGTACTTCCGTCCGGCCTCCTGGGCGGCCACGACCGCCTCCTTGAGCGGCTCGGTCTGCCGCACGCTGGCGAGCTTGATCAGCATCGGCAGGTTGACCCCCGCGATCACCTCGATGCCCTTCCGGTCCATGGTCGAGATGGCGAGGTTGGATGGGGTGCCGCCGAACATGTCGGTCAGGATCACCACCCCGTGCCCGTCGTCGACCGTGCGGATGGCCTCGACGATCTCGGCCCGGCGCAGCTCGATGTCGTCGTCCGCCCCGATGCACACCGCGCGCACCATCGCCTGCGGGCCGACCACATGCTCCATCGCGGCGAGGAACTCGGCGGCAAGCCGGCCGTGGGTGACCAGGACGAGGCCGATCATCGCGCGGGTTCCGGCGCGACGGCGCTGCGTTCCAGGTCACGGTGCACGGTGGATGCCTCCCAGCCGGTCTCCCGCAGCCATGCCGCCATCAGCTCCGCCAGATAGACGGAGCGATGCCGGCCGCCGGTACAGCCGAATGCGATCGTCAAGTAGCTCTTCCCTTCGCTCTGATAGCGCGGCAGCAGCGGGGCGAGCAGCCGCTGCAGGTCGGCTACGAACGGCTCCAGGGCCGGATCGGCGCGGATGAAGTCCTGCACCTCGGCGTCGCGCCCGGTACCCGGGCGGAGTTCCGCGACATAGTGCGGGTTGTGCAGGAATCGGACGTCGAGCACGAGATCGGCCTCCCGTGGCAGGCCGTTGCGGAATCCGAACGAGATCACACTGATTGCGAGGCCGGGCTGCTCCGCGCCGAAGCGCCCGGCGAGCAGCCGGCGCAGATCGGGCAACGACAGGTCCGACGTGTCGAGAACCAGGTCGGCGGCGGCCTTGAGCGGCGCCATCAGCTCCCGCTCCGCCGCCAGCGCCTCCGCCACCCCGGGCTGGTCGGTCAGCGGGTGTCGCCTGCGGGTTTCGGTGAACCGCCGGCGCAACACCTCGTCGTCGCATTCGAGATAGAGCAGGCAGATCCGGCCGACGCCCGCTTCCGCGAGTGCCGTCAGCACCAGCTGGGGCGCGAAGCCCCGCGTGCGGCTGTCGACGCCGATCGCCAACCGCTCCGGCGCGTCGGCGCCGTCGCGCACGAGGCGGCCGAGCAGGTTGACGGGAAGATTGTCGACCGCCTCGTAGCCGAGGTCCTCGAGCATCTTCAGGCAGGTGGTCCGCCCGGCCCCGGACATGCCGGTGACGACGACGACGCGGGTCATTGCCGGTCACACACCCCTGCCGGCAAAGAGCGCCAGCAGCACCGATCCGGCGCCTGCTACGCCGCCCTCGGGCAGGCGCAGGAGAGGGACTGACATCCCCGCCAGCGAGATCGTGCCGGTCTCCGGCAGGCGTTCCTGTCGCGAGACCGCCTGGAGCTCGACGCACAGGCTCACCCGAACCCCGTTGCTTGTGGCGACGCGAAAGATGCCGTTGCAGCGCAACTCGATCAAGCCCGTTCCGCCCGCGGCCCGCGCCGTCAGGATTCCCTGCCGGTGCGCGAGGCGGACCAGATCGTCGGCCACGAGGTAGGCGCCCGCGGCCATGAGCTCGAGACATAGTGCCGTCTTGCCGGCGCCCGAGTCTCCCCGGATCAGGATTCCGTGACCGCACCAGGCTACGAGCGACGCGTGAATGGCCGCCGCCTCGACCCCGGTACGGTCTTGGGTCACGCCGCCTGTCCGGGCACCTTGCGCCGGAGCAGCTCGTAGACCGCTTCGGGGGAGGTCTCGCTGCGCAGGCCGGCGCTCACCTCGGGATCCCGCAACAGCCTGGCGACACGCGCCAGTGCCTTGAGCTGCAGGGCGCTGGCCGCTTCGGGCGACAGGAGCAGGAAGACCAGGTCGACCGGTGCGTTGTCGAGCGCATCATATTCGATCGGGGCCTCGAGGCGGACGAAGAACCCGGTCAGCCGGCCGAGCCCGGGAAGGCGCGCATGTGGAATGGCGACTCCGTCGCCGATCCCGGTGGTGCCCAGCTTCTCGCGCTGCTCGAGCGAGGCGAGCACCGCGGCCGGCTCCAGCCCGACCTCCTCGGCGGCCATCCTGGCCAGCTCCTCGAACAGCTCGGCCTTGCTCGCCGAGGGTTCGTTCAGGCGCAGATTGGTGAGAGGCAGGAAGTCCTCGACCTCGACCATCGTCAATCTCCAGAACGCGTGCGGACGCGTCGTGACGCCGCGGGAGCCTCGCCCTGCCGCCTCATCCGCGCAGCGCCTTCGCGCGCCGCCGCTCGACCGACGAGGCGATCCCCAGGGACTCGCGATACTTCGCGACCGTCCGGCGCGCGATCAGGATGTCGCGCTTCTTGAGTTCGGCCACGATCTGGTCGTCCGAGAGGACCTCATCGGCGCCCTCGCGCTCGATCATCCTGCGGATCAGCTGCCTGATCGCCTCGGCACTGTGCGACGGTTCGCCCGACGAGGCGGCAATGGCGGTGGTGAAGAAGTACTTGATCGGAAACGTTCCGTGCGGGGTCGCGACATATTTGCCGGCGGTGGCGCGGCTCACCGTGCTCTCGTGCAGCCCGGTCGCGGCGGCGATGTCCCGCAGCACCAGCGGCCGCAGATGCTGCACGCCGCCTTCCAGGAACGACAGCTGGCGCGCGAAGATCGCCTTGGCCACGCGCAGGACGGTGCGCGCGCGCTGGTCCAGCGCCTTGGCGAGCCAGTTCGCCGACTGCAGCCGCTCGGACAGATATTCCTTGGCGCGCCGGTCGAGCGCGGTGCGGGCGAGTTCGGTGTGGTACTCGCTGTCGACCAGGATCCGCGGCAGGGTGCCGTTGTTCAGCTCGACCCGCCAGCGGCCCTGGTCGATCGGCACGACATAGAGGTCGGGCACCAGCGTCGCCGGCTCCTCGGCCTCGAACCGGGCGCCCGGCTTCGGATCCAGGCGCTTGATCTCGGCGATCATCTCCTGGAGGTCCTCGGCGTCCACGCCGCACCGCCGCATCAGCTCGGTGAAGTCGGCGCGCGCGAGCAGCGGCAGATTGGCGAGCAGGGCGGCCATCGCCGGGTCGAGGCGGTCCTTCTCGGCCAGCTGCAGGCCCAGGCACTCGGCGAGATCGCTTGCGCCGACGCCGGCCGGATCGCAGCGCTGGATCGCGCCCCGGACGGCCGTGACCACCCGCACCTCGACCCCGCAGCGCCCGGCGAGCGTCGCATCGTCGTCGCGGAGATAGCCGTCATCGTCCAGGCTCTGCACGACCAGCTCGGCGACCGCGCGTTCCTCCGGTCCGCGCAGCATGGTCAGCACCTGCTCCGCGACATGCTCGCGCAGGCCCTTGGCGCGCGTCAGACGCTCCTCGAACGGCCGTCGCTCCCCGTCGAACGCGTGGCCCGCGGGAGAGCGCACCGACAACGCGCAGTCGGCCGGGCGGAAGGGCGGCGGCACGGGCCCGGCAGCCGGGGCGGCGGCCCCGTTCGTGACGCCGGTCCCGTTCACCCGGCCGTGAACGGGTTCGGAAGTACCATCGGCGTCGCGCCGGACCAGGAACGGGTTCTCGGCGACCTCCTGGTCGACAGCGCTGGCAAGCTCGAGATTGGACATCTGCAACAGCTTGATGGCCTGCTGCAGCTGCGGCGTCAGGACGAGGCTCTGTTGCTGCCGCAGCTCGAGCCGAATGCCGGGGGCGAGGTTCATCGTTCGCGCCTAGAGGCTGAAGCGCTCTCCGAGGTACACCCGCCGCACCGCCGCGTCGGCGACGATCTCCGCGGGCGTTCCCTCGCGCAGCACAGCGCCATCGTGCAGGATAAAGGCGCGGTCGATGATCTCCAACGTGTCGCGGACATTGTGGTCGGTGATCAGCACCCCGAGGCCGCGGTCCTTGAGATGCCGGACCAGCTCGCGGATCTCGCCGACATTGATCGGATCGATTCCCGCCAGGGGCTCGTCGAGCAGGATGAAGCTCGGGTCCGCCGCGAGCGCACGCGCGATCTCGACGCGGCGCCGCTCGCCCCCGGACAGCGCCAGCGCCGGCGAACGGCGCAGATGGGCGAGGCCGAACTCGCCCAGGAGCCGCTCGAGCTTGTCCTCGCGCAGCGTCCGGTTTGGCTGCGCGATCTCCAGCACCGCGCGGATGTTGTCCTCGACATTGAGGCCGCGGAACACCGACGCCTCCTGCGGCAGATAGCCGATGCCGAGCCGGGCCCGCCGGTACATCGGCAGCGCGGTGATGTCCTGGCCGTCGAGCAGGACCTGGCCGCTGTCGGCGGCGAGCAGGCCGGTGATGATGTAGAAGCAGGTGGTCTTGCCGGCGCCGTTCGGCCCGAGCAGGCCGACGGCCTCGCCGCGGTGCAGCCGCAGGGAGACGTCGCGCAGCACGGTCCGGCCGCCATAGTGCTTGGCGAGATGACGCGCGGCGAGCGTCGCCTCGTCCGCCGCGGGAGCGGCAGGCGCGTCCGGCCCCGCGGCGGCGGAGCGCTCGCGCTCGAGCAGGTCGGGGCCGAGCAGCGCGCTCATGGCTGCGCCGGCTTGCCCGCCGGCTGGGGCTCGGGCACGAACAGCGCGCGCACCCGATCCTGCTTGCCCGCGGCCCCCGTCGCCTGGTTCACCGAGACCACCGACACGCCGGTGTTGCGATCGACGTCCAGCCGGTCGCCCCTGACCACGTTCTTGCCGCGGGTGAGCACGACATTGCCGGTCAGGACCATCTTGCCGGCGGCCAGATCGTAGTTGCCCTTGTCGCCCTCGGCGGTCTCACCCGGCTGCGTGACGATGACGTTGCCCTCGGCCTCCAGGAGCCGGACCGTCTGCTGGCTGCCCGAGGCCCGCCGCTCCTCCTCGCTGGTGTAGAACACGCGCAGCAGGTCGGTGCGGAGTGCCGTGTCGCCCTGGATGGCGTCGACATTGCCGGTGAAGGTGGCGATGCGCTGGTTCTGCTCCAGGACCAGCTTGTCCGAGGTGATCTCGATCGGCTCCTCGCTGCCGCCCGAGCGCGCGGCCGGCTGCGCCTCCTGCGCCCGGGGCGCGGCGCCGGCGCCGAGAACCAAGCTCATGCCGAGCAACGCCGCGCGGGCGAGGACCGCCAGATCCGACTTCATGCGATGCCCGCCTTGAGACAGTCGTGCAGGTGCAGGGCGCCGACCGGACGGTCCTCGTCGAGGACGAACAGCACGGTCACCGGTCGCGGCGGGCCGTTCATCGCCGCGACGGCCTCGACCGCGAGCGCGCGTGGCCCGATGGTGCGCGGATGGCGCGTCATGATCTCGCCCGCGGTGCGGCCCAGAATATCCGGGGCCATGTGGCGGCGCAGGTCGCCGTCGGTCACGATGCCGACCAGCCGCCCTTCGGCGACGACCCCGACGCAGCCGAGCCGCTTGCGGCTCATCTCCAGGATCGCATCGCCGACGCTCGTGTCCGGCGCCACCAGCGGCAGGTCTTCGCCCTGGTGCATCAGCTGCTCGACCCGCAGCAGCTGGCCGCCCAGCTTGCCGCCGGGATGGAACACGGCGAAATCGTGCGCCGAGAAGCCGCGGCGCTCGAGCAGCGCGACCGCCAGGGCGTCGCCAAGTGCCAGCATGCAGGTGGTCGAGGTGGTGGGTGCCAGGCCCATCGGGCAGGCTTCGCCGACCTCGGGCAGCTGCAGGACGAGATCGGCGGCCTCGGCGAGCGTGCTCGGTGCCCGGCCGACCAGCGCAATCAGCGGGATCGCGAAGCGCCGCGTGTAGAGGATCATGTCGCGCAGCTCGGTCGTCTCGCCCGAGTTGGACAGAGCGAGCACCGCGTCCTGCGGCGTGATCATGCCGAGATCGCCGTGGCTGGCCTCGGCCGGATGGACGTAGAGCGCCGGCGTCCCGGTCGAGGCGAAGCTGGCGGCGATCTTGCGCGCGACATGCCCGCTCTTGCCCATGCCGGTCACCACCACGCGGCCGGTGACGGCGGCGATCATGGTGACGGCGCGCGAGAAGCTGCCGTCCACGGTATCCGCGAGCGTCCGCAGCGCATCGGCCTCGGCCAGAATGACCCGACGGCCGCTCGCGGCCGACCGGTCGCTGTCCGCGATGTCGACCGAGGCCGGGAGCGTGAGGCTGGCTGACACGTTTCCTCCGCCTGTCGGCCTGTGCCGTCCGGCACGATTGTTGCCAGAGAGAGTATCCGGCTCCGCCACTAGCGCGTCAACGCGACCGCCCGGTGAGGTGAGCTCATCCGGCAGGAGATCAATGGGCGAAGACATCCTGCTCCGGCCAGCCGGCAAGGTCGAGCGCCACGCGCCACGGCAGGAAGTCGAAGCAGGCCTGGGCCAGCTCGGTCCGGTGCTCGCGGCGCAACATGAGATCCAGCCGTTCCCGCAGCTCGTGCAGGTGAAGGACGTCGCGCGCGGCATAGCGCTGCTGCGACTGGCTCAACGTCTCGGCTCCCCAGTCCGAGCTCTGCTCGCCCTTGTCCAGCTCGATCCCGAGCAGCTCGCGCACGAGATCCTTGAGCCCGTGGCGATCGGTGTAGGTCCGGACCAGGCGCGAGGCGATCTTGGTGCAGTAGACCGGGCCGCAGTCGATCTCCAGATAGCGCCGCAGCACGGCGAGATCGAACCGCGCATAGTGGAACAGCTTGAGCCGGCCGCGGTCGGCGAGCATCCGGCGGAGATTGGGCGCGGCATAGTCTCCCGGCGCCAGCTGGACCAGATGCGCGCTGCCGTCGCCGGCGGAAAGCTGCACGACGCACAAGCGGTCCCTGGCCGGATCCAGGCCCATCGTTTCCGAATCGACGGCGATCACGCCGCCGAGGTCGAGCCCGGCCGGCAGATCGCCGCGATGTAAGCTGATGTCCATCTCGCGCCCGCTGCTCACAACGTCGAGGCTAGGCCGTCCATGGTTAACGGAGTGCGAAAGCCCGTACGTGCGATGGTGCCCAGGAGAGGACTCGAACCTCCACGCCCTTGCGAGCGCTAGCACCTGAAGCTAGTGCGTCTACCAATTCCGCCACCTGGGCAGCGCGTGGGCGCCTGTGTATGAGCAGTTCCGGACCGCGTCAACTCGAGACTGGCGCGGCCGGCGGGTGGCCTGCGATCGTCCTGGCCTGCCCAAACGAGCTCGGGGAGCGGCGCGATGCACGGCCAGGTCGTAACGGTATTCGGCGGATCGGGCTTCATCGGCCGCTACGTGGTCGAGCAGTTGGCCGCGCGTGGCGCGGTCGTGCGCGTGCCCTCCCGGCGTCCCGAACGTGCACTGTTCCTGAAGCCGCTGGGTGCGGTCGGCCAGATCGTCATCGAGCCGTGGAACCCGACCGCATCGGGCGAGGTCGATCGCCTGCTCGCCGGCAGCCAGCACGCGATCAGCCTGATCGGAATCCTGCACGAATCCCGAAAGGGTGACTTCGATCGTGTCCAGGCCGGATTTCCCGGCGAGATCGGCACGGCCGCGGCGCGTCACCGGCTCAAGCGTGTGGTGCACATCTCGGCGATCGGCGCCGATGCCAGCTCCAAGGTGGCGTATGCCCGGACCAAGGCGGCGGGCGAGGCCGCCCTGCGTGCTGCGTTCCCCCACGCGACGATCCTGCGGCCGAGCATCGTGTTCGGGCCCGAGGACAACTTCTTCAACCGCTTCGCGTGCATGAGCCAGTTTCTGCCGATGCTGCCCCTGATCGGCGGCGGCAGGACGCGCTTCCAGCCCGTCTATGTCGGCGACGTCGCCGACGCGGTCATGGCCGGCCTGTCGCGCGAGGACGTGGCCGGCCGGACTTTCGAGCTCGGCGGGCCGGCCGTCTACACCTTCCGCGAGCTGATGGCCTACCTGCTGGAGGTCACCGGCCGGCGCCGGATGCTGGTCAGTCTGCCCTTCGGCCTCGCGGCCTTGCAGGCGACCGTGCTCGAGCTGCTGCCCGTGCCGCCGCTGACGCGCGATCAGGTGGAGATGCTCAAGCGCGACAATGTGGTCTCTCCCGGAACGCCCGGCCTCGCGGAGCTCGGGATCGGGCCGACGCCGCTCGAGGTGATCGTGCCCCAATACCTTCAAACCTTCGCACTGCCGGCCAAGCGCCTCCCCGTCGCCTGAGGATTGCGCACTCGTTAACCCTTTCGCGCGCATGGTGCCGTCTCTGCAGCTACGGGGACGGCCTTCGCCATGTTCGCAGCGATGCTGACGCCCAGCCTAGGTGTCACGGGAGTCCTGGCGGTGCTCTGGATCGTCGCGGCCATGCTCGCAGGCAGCGCAGACCCCTGCTCGCGGGCGCTCGACCCGGCAGTCGCCGGCTCCGTCGCGGCGCTGTGGGGTCCGTTCCAGCTCGGCGTCGTCGTGCTGGTCGGGCTGGCCGCGTCCGCACCTTGGACCGTGATTCTCGCACCGGTGCCCCTGCTGCTCGGGGAGACCGGTCACCTGCATATCCTGCTGGCGGGCATGGTCGGCGGACAGCACGCCCTGCCTCACCTCTGGGCCAAGGGCACACTCACGGGGGCGCTCGGCCTTCTGGCGCTCGCAACCCTGTTCCGCGAGGCGACTGGGCGGCGCGAAGCCGGCACGGCTGTCGCTTGCGTCGTGCTCGGCGGAAGCGCGCTGGCGCTGGACGTCGTGCAGATGGGGACGGGCGGGCAGCAGCCGATGCTCGCGTCGCTCGAGGAGTGGTGCGAGCTCGGGCTGGAATCGCTATTCGCGGCTGCCTGCTTGGCGGTTCTGGCTGATCGTCGTATGTTGGGACGTTCGGCTCGGAGATTCCTCTAAACCCTCCTCGTGGATCGCCTCATGGGCCGCTAGGGGGCGGTGCTCGCAAGAAATACGTCCTGTTCTGGGACGAATCTGTCTCAATCGCCTGGACCGCTCGCAGACAGCGGTCTAAGGCCGGTGAAGGCCGATCTGCTGCGCTACGGCGCCGTCCTCACGGCCATCGCCCGGGAGCAGCCTGAATGTCGGCCAAGATGATGACGTTCGTCTCCGTGCCGCCGGCCATGCCGGACAAGCGAGCGGTGGTCGAGCGTCGCCATGATTTCGCCGAGATCTACGGCCGCTTCTCGCCGGAGCGGGCAGCCGAGCAGGCTTCGCGCTGCGAGCAGTGCGGCGTGCCGTTCTGTCAGGTGCATTGCCCTCTGCACAACAACATCCCGGACTGGCTTCGGCTCGCGGTCGAGGGGCGGCTGGAGGAAGCCTACGAGCTGTCCTCCGCCACCAACAACATGCCCGAGATCTGCGGCCGGATCTGCCCGCAGGACCGGCTGTGCGAGGGCAACTGCGTGATCGAGCAGTCGGGCCACGGTGCGGTAACCATCGGCTCGGTCGAGAAGTACATCACCGACACGGCGTTCGACCGTGGCTGGGTGCAGCCGGTCCGGCCACTGCGCGAGCGCGCCGCCTCGGTCGGCATCATCGGCGCCGGCCCGGCCGGGCTGGCCTGTGGCGAGGAGCTGCGCCGGCAGGGCTGGCAGGTCCATGTCTACGACCGCTACGACCGTGTCGGCGGCCTGCTGATCTACGGCATCCCCGGCTTCAAGCTCGAGAAGGAGATCGTCGAGCGCCGGGCGAGGCATCTGCGCGACAGTGGCATCCACTTCCATCTCGCCAGCGACGTCGGTGGGGCGGGCCCGAGCTTCACGGAGCTGCGCCGTCGGCACGAGGCCCTGTTCATCGGCACCGGCGTCTACCGGGCGCGTGACCTGACCGTGCCCGGCTGTGGCCTGCCCGGGATCGTGCCGGCACTCGAGTTCCTCACCGCCAGCAACCGCAAGGGCCTGGGCGACACCGTGCCGGCCTTCGACGCGGGCACCCTGAACGCGGCCGGCAAGCATGTGGTCGTGGTCGGCGGCGGCGACACGGCCATGGACTGCGTGCGCACCGCCGTCCGTCAGGGCGCGGAGTCGGTGAGCTGCCTC
>JBFWWD010000098.1:0-18826 GCA_050246385.1 Geminicoccaceae bacterium | reverse complement strand
CGCGTCGCCCTCCCAGGTGTCCACGCCCTTGAGGCTGTCCGGATTGCCGGTGATCCGGCTCACCCCGATGGCACGCTTGGCCTCGCTGCCGCGCTGGAACCCCCAGCCGTCGCCATAGGCGCCGTACAGGTTGCCGTCCTTGTGCCAGGTCAGGTGGAAATTGTCGCTCTCGTCGGCGTACTTCTTCACCGTGCCCATGTTGATCTGCACATCGCTCAGATAGCTGCTCTGCGCCGGCGCCGCCCGCGCCGGCGAGGTCGCGCTCCCGGCGAGCGCCATCGCGACGATCCCGCCGGCCATCACGGCGATATGCCCCAACCTCATCTTCCGACCCCCTGCGCTTGTTCCTCCAGCTTCCGCCCCGGACCCGTCTTTTCTTGCTTGTCTCGGGAAACTCAGCGCCGGCGCGCGGGACGGCCGCCGCCGCGGCTGCGCGCCCGGTCGCTGCCGAACCGTGTGGGATCTCGCTGCCGGCAGCACCGGGCGGCGCTCGGTCGGCCGAGGGCTCGCGGCGCGCGCACGCGCGTCAATGCCGTGAGGCGCGCGACGGGGCGCGCCCGGCCGAGGGCTGACATCAGAGCGTTCTCCGCTTCTGTCGTTCGCTGCTCGAGGCTACCCGGCGGATACGCCCTCTTGGTTCACAATCGCGCCAGAGAGACGATCATTGGTTTTTCAGCACGACCACTGGTCAAGATAGCTTCCGCCGTCCATCCACCTGCTATTGATCATCGATCCTGCCCGAACGCAAGCCTGCGATTTCAGGCCCAGGCCTGTGGGCAGAAAGTCACAGGGCCATGGCGGATCGGCGACAGCGGAGCCCGGCCGCCCGCTGCCGCATGCCCGTCGCGACGGCACCGGGCGGACGCGCCGCGCGCGAGCTCAGTCGTGCCAGCGGAACAGGCGGATCGGGGTCGGGCCGCGATTGCCGTAGTCGGCGCCGAACAGGCTGAGGCCCCGGTCGCCGCCGACGCGGACGAGCTTCATGCTGTGCGAGCTGGTCCGGGCGACGATCTGCGGCGCGCCGAAGCCGCCCTTGCCGTCGCGGTTGAGGAACAGCTTGATCGTGGGCGTGTCGCCGAGATGGGTCAGGGCGGAGGCCACGTCGAGGTCGCCGTCCAGGTCGAGGTCGGCCACGCCGACGAAATGGTGCACCGTCTCGACGCCGCTCTGGATCACCCGCTCCGCCCAGCCCCCGGTCGGGTTGGCCGGCGCCTGGAACCAGCTGATCCGGCCGCGGCCGTTGTTGGGCTCGGCCGGCGAGATCACGATGTCGGCCCGGCCGTCCCTGTCGAGGTCGCCGAACGCCACATAGGCGTTCACCGGTGCTGCGGCATTGTAGAGGTGGCGGGTGAAGGCGAGCCGGCCCGGGACGCTGGTGTTGCGGTACCAGTAGCGGCCGACCACCAGGTCGCGCCTGCCGTCGCGGTCGAGGTCGTGCTGGTCGAAGCCCTCGCCGCCGGTCGGCACGTCGATCTGGCTGCGCAGCATCCGGCCGGGCCCGGCCCGGCGCCAGAGATGGATCTTGTTCCCCGCCGCCCCCTGGCCGCGCCCGGCCAGGTCGCGCACGCCGTCGCCGTCGAGGTCGGTGACCACGATGTCGTGCAGGTCGACCCCCTTGACCAGCAGATTGGCCTTCCAGCCCGACGGCGTGTTGCGGAAGAAGGTCACCCCGCCGGTGGTGATCGCGACCACGTCGGTGCGGCCGTCGCGGTCGAAGTCGACGACCGCCATGTCCTCCTCGATGCGCGCGGTGGCGCTGATCGTCCGTTTGGTCCAGCCCGGGTTCTCGTACCAGTAGAGGCCGCCGTCATAGCTGCCGATCACCAGGTCGGTCCGGCCGTCCCCGTTCAGGTCGCCGGCGCCCTTGCCCCAGACCCGGCTCGGGCCGTCGGCGTCGATCACCGTGGCCTGGAAGCCGACGGCGGCGGCCGTGCCGGCGGAGAGACACAGGACCCCGATGGCGGCGATGGCCGCACCGAATCGCGACATGGGCGCTCCCAGCGTTATGCGTTCAATTCTGCCGCGGCCCGCCTCGCGACGGGCTCGCCTGCTGGGCGACCACTATTAACCGACAGTCGTCCAGTAGCGAATGCACCGCTACCAAGGCGACATAGAAAACGCAACCGGATCGGGCAAAGGGCCGTGCGCGCTCGATCGCCCCAGTGGAGGGCCTCGACCAGCCTGGCGGTGCGGGCCGCCGAGCCCGGCGAGGCGGGCGTCGCGCTCGTGCAGGAGCCGCGTCAGCCCGGGCGCCACGGCCCGGACCCGGGGCAGCCCGCGCAGGTCGCGATGCACCAGCAGGTGGATGTCCTCGGCCAGCTCCGGCGGCGGCGGCACCAGGCGCTCGAGCTCGGGGTCGGCGTCACCCAGGAAGCAGGGCAGCAGCGCGCGGTTGTAGAGCAGGATGGCGGCACCGTTGCCGCGGTCATACGCTTCCCGGGTGAGCTCCTGCCAGGTGCCGTCCGTCCGCCGATGGTCGAAGCGGTATCTGCGCAGCACGTGCCAGTCGTCCGCGAGGGTCCGGCAGCCGCGGATCCTGACCCGCTCCGAGGCCGGGAGGCCGGTCATGATCACGCGCTCCGGAGCCGCACCCGCCGTTCGAGATCACTATATTCTGCGGCCTAGAGCGTTTCCGCGCTGAGCGGAAACGCTCTGCCTCATGCAGGCCAACAGCCGATAGGCCCCAGGAATGCCAGAGTGTGTTCGGTCACGCCGAACACACTCTGGGCTCCGGACAGCCCGCCATTTCCGCAACCTTGGCCGACGGGAGCCGCGACCTGCCATGAGCGCCCAGCTGCTGGTCAACATCGACGTCGACGATCTCGACCGCGCGGTCTCGTTCTACACGGCGATGCTCGGGCTGCGGGTCGGCCGCCGCTTCGGCACGGGTGGCGTGGAGCTGATCGGTGGCGGCGCGCCGATCTACCTGCTCGCCAAGGAGGCGGGCAGCGAGGGCGCGCCCGGTGCCCGGCGCGGCTATGCCCGGCACTGGACGCCGATCCATCTCGACTTCGTGGTCGCCGGCCTCGACGCGGCCGTGGCACGGGCGGTCGCGGCCGGCGCCGTCCTCGAGGCACCGGCCACCACACGCGCCTGGGGCAGCATCGCCATGCTCGCCGACCCGTTCGGGCACGGCTTCTGCCTGATCGAGTTCAGCGATGCGGGCTATGACGCGATAGCGGAGGCTTGAGCGTGCCGCGGACCGCTTGCGGCCCGTCCGGGTTGGCACTAGCACCGGAAGCCATGTCCGGCGCGGCCGGCAACCAGACCTCGGGAGGCACCATGTGGCGCGGGATGCGAATGCTGCTCGTCGTGCTCGCGACCGTGACGGCCACCGTCGCGACCCATGCCGCCGACTTCGGCACGATGAGGATCGGCGTGCTCAAGTTCGGCACGGTGAGCTGGGAGCTCGACGTCATCAAGGCGCACGGCCTCGACGCCAAGGAAGGCTTCACGCTGGAGGTGGTGCCGTTCGGCGGCAACGATGCCGCGGACGTGGCGCTGATGGGTGGTGCGGTCGACGCGGTGGTCGAGGACTGGCTGTTCGTCTCGCGCCAGCGCCATGACGGCGTGCCGCTGACCTTCATCCCCTATTCCCGCAGCGTCGGTGCCGTGATGGTCGCCGCCGACAGCCCGATCACCTCGGTGGCCGACCTCGCGGACAAGCGGATCGGCGTCGCCGGTGGGGCGCTCGACAAGGGCTGGCTGATGCTCCAGGCCTACGCGAAGCAGGAGGCGGGCATCGATCTCGCCCGGGACGCCGAGCCGGTCTACGGCGCCCCGCCGCTGCTGACCGAGAAGCTCAAGAGCGGTGAGCTCGACGCGGCCCTGAACTACTGGCATTTCGGTGCCCGGCTCGAAGCGCAGGGTTACCGACGCCTGATCGGCATCGGCGAGGTGCAGGAGGCTCTGGGTGTGCCGGCCTCGGTGCCGCAGCTCGGCTACATCTTCCACGAGCCCTGGGCCGACGCGCATCCCGACCTCGTGCTCGCTTTCTCCCGGGCATCGCGCGCAGCCAAGCAGCTGATGCTGACCGACGACGCGGAGTGGCAGCGCCTGATGCCGTTGACCCGGGCGGAGAACGAGGCCGAGCTCGACGCCTTCATGCGCCGCTACCGCGAGGGGATCGTCGAGCATTGGGGTCCTGAGCAGCAGGCCGAGGCCGCCAAGCTCTATCTCGTTCTGGCGGAGCTCGGCGGCGAGAGGCTGGTCGGGCAAGGCCAGGAGCTCGCACCCGGCACGTTCTGGCCCAAGCTCAGTTACTAGGTTTCGATGGCGCGCAGTCTGGCCGCGGAAACGAGTGCCACCGCACCGGTCACCCCGGGCCCGGGTGTCCGGTTGCGGCGCTTCGCCGTGCCGGCGCTGTCGCTGCTCGCGCTGTTCGCGCTGTGGCAGATCTCGGCGATGCTCGCCGGCAATCCACGCCTGATGCCCCCGCCATCGCGCGTGCTCGCGAAGATCCTCGCCGACAGCGCCACCGGCGAGCTGCCCTGGAACCTGGCGCTGACGTTGCTGCGGGTGGCGGCGAGCTTCGCGATCGCGATGACGGTCGGGGTGGCGCTCGGGATCGTCATGGGCCGGGTCCGTCTGGCCGACGAGCTGGGCCAGCCCTGGCTCGTCTTCTTCCTGAACCTGCCGGCCCTGGTCACGATCATCCTCTGCTACATCTGGATCGGCCTGGTCGAGACCGCCGCCCTGACGGCGGTGGCGCTGAACAAGATCCCGAACGTGGTCGTGACCGTGCGGGAAGGCGCTCGTGCCCTCGATCCCGGCCTTCTCGAGATGGCCGAGGTGTTCAGGGTGCCGCGCGGGCGGCGGCTGCGGCACGTCGTGCTGCCGCAGCTCTACCCCTACCTCATCGGTGCGGCGCGCTCCGGCCTCGCGCTGATCTGGAAGATCGTGCTGGTGGTGGAGCTGCTCGGCCGCTCGAACGGCGTCGGCTTCCAGCTCGGCGTCTACTTCCAGCTGTTCGACGTCGCCGGAATCCTCGCCTACGCGCTGTCCTTCATCGTCGTGGTGCAGCTGATCGAGTGGGGCATCATGCAGCCGCTGGAGCGGCGGGCCGGCCAATGGCGGCGCTGACCCTCGACATCCGCGAGCACCGCTTCCCCGCGGCGGGCTCGGCGCCGGCCAAGACCAGCCTGCGCGACATCGCACTGACGATCGCCGCCGGGGAGCGCGTGGCGATCATCGGGCCGTCGGGCTGCGGCAAGACTACCCTGCTGAACATCGTGGCCGGTCTCGTGGGCGGCTATGCCGGCCGTGTCGAGCTCCCTCCCGGCACGCGCCTGGCCTATGTCTTCCAGGAGCCACGCCTGCTTCCCTGGCGGTCGGTCGCGGACAATCTCCGTCTCGTCCTGCCCGAGGAGCCCACGACCGCGGAGCGGATTCGCGCGGCGCTGGCCGAGGTCGAGCTGGAAGCGACCGCCGGCGTGTTCGCGTCCCGCCTCTCGCTTGGAATGGCCCGCCGGGTGGCGCTGGCGCGCGCCTTCGTGGTCCGCCCGAGCCTGCTCCTGCTCGACGAGCCGTTCGTGTCGCTCGACGGGCCGACCGCGCGACGGCTGCGGCTGTTGCTGCTCGATCTGCTCGACCGGCATCGCGCCACGGCCCTGTTCGTCACCCACGCGCTGGGCGAGGCGGTGATGGTGGCGGACCGGCTCCTGTTCCTCACCGCCTCTCCCGGCCGGATGATCGACTTGCGCGAGGTCCCGCTGACCCCGTCCGAGCGGCGCCGCCCCGGCGCGATCCTGGCCTTCTGTCAGCAGCTCGCCGGCGAGGACCGGCGTTTCGCCGAGCTGCTGGCGCCTTCCCTGGAGGATGTCGCGTGAGCGCGAATCCCTGGCTGTCGAGCTTCCGCGGCATCCTGTGGCGCGAGTTCCTGCGCTTCCTGCACCAGCGTGGGCGCTTCTTCGCCGCCCTGGTCCGGCCGCTGGTGTGGCTGTTCATCTTCGCCGCCGGCTTCCGCTCGGTGCTCGGCGTCTCCTATCAGCCGCCCTACGTCACCTACATCCTCTACGAGGTCTACATCGCGCCCGGCCTGTGCGGGATGATCCTGCTGTTCAGCGGGATGCAGAGCTCGCTCTCGATGGTCTACGACCGCGAGATGGGCTCGATGCGCGTGCTCCTGGTCAGCCCGATGCCGCGCTGGTGGCTCCTGTCCTCCAAGCTCGTGGCCTCGGTGCTGGTCGCCTGCTTCCAGGTCTACGTCTTCCTCGCCATCGCCTGGTTCTGGGAGGTCCGGCCGCCGCTTCTGGGCTATCTCACCGTGTTCCCCGCCCTGCTGCTCGCCGGGCTGATGCTGGGCTCGCTCGGGCTGCTCCTGTCCTCGATGATCCGGCAGCTCGAGAACTTCGCCGGCGTGATGAACTTCGTCATCTTCCCGATGTTCTTCGCCAGTTCGGCCCTCTACCCGCTCTGGCGGATGAAGGAGAGCTCGCTGCTGCTCTATCAGATCAGCACCGCCAATCCGTTCAGCCACGCGGTCGAGCTGATCCGGTTCGCGCTCTATCACCAGGTCGATCTGAACTCGCTGGCGCTCACCGTCATGTGGACGCTGCTGTTCATGGCCGGTGCCCTGTGGGGCTACGACCCGGCCCGGGGCTTCGTCGCCCTGACCGGCAAGGGCGAGTGAGGCGGGCGGCTAGTTGGCGAACTGCGGCATCGGAGCGGCCTGCGCGGTCTCGACCGCCTTGCCGGCCTTGGTCCAGCCCTGCACGCCTTCCGGGTACCAGTAGACTTGGGTATAGCCGAGTTCCGTGATCGCGCGCTTGGCGGCGTTCCACGACATCCAGCAATTGGCGTCGCAGTAGAAGACGATCGGCTTGGCCTTGTCGCCGCCGGTCAGCGAGGCGAGCTCGTCGGCGTACCACTGGGCGAAATCGGGTGCCAGCTCGCCATAGCCGACGTTCGGCAGCCAGACCGATCCCGGAATATGCTCGCGCTTGGGCTCGATCCAGAGCTGCGCCTGATCGCGGTCCTTCGGTTTGCGCTGCTTGGGCAGCACGTCGATCACGACCGGCGCCTGCCGCTCGATCAGGGCGGCAAGATCGGCCGTGCCGAGCACCGTCGCCCCTTGCAGCGTGGCCGGCACGGGCGTCCGGTACTTGTCCATGCGGTAGCCGGTGGGCTCCGGCGCGTTTGAGGCCGGAGGCCCTGGATTGGCGGCGGCGTCGATCAGACGTCCCTGCTCGTCGAGCAGCGGAACGCCGTACTCCTGAAGGATCGCCGTGATCTGGGGCTGCAGCTCCTTGATCAGCCCGTTGATCTGATGCTTCCACTTCAGCTCGTTGGGCCTGATCCCCATCGAGATCCGGAAATCCATGCGCAGCCCGTGGCGCGGATCGCTCTGCAGCGGCACGAGCGTGATGGGCACGTCCTGCTGCTTCGCCCAGTAGCCCGCGATCGGGCCCCAGGCGAGCGCCACGTCGATCTGGCCCTTGGCCAGGTCGTCCATCATCTGCCGCGCGGGCTGGTCGACCCGGGTATCCACCAGCAGCTGGTAGGGACGGATCTGCGCGGTGAGCCCTTTGCGCACCAGGATGTTGGTGGGCGGGGTACCGGCAACGACGCCGATCCGCGCTCCCAGCATCAGCGGGCTGTCGAGATCACCGAACCGCTCGAGATCGCTGGTGCGGACGGCCAGGACATAGCTCGACCGGTAGTAAGGGTTGGTGTTCTGCACCAGCTCGTCGGCGGCCACCACCCCGATGATCAGATCACAGCGGTTCGCGCGCAGCGTGTTGCGCACCATGCCGATCGTCTGCGGAAACCAGGTATAGGCCAGCGGCACGCCGAGCTTGTCCGCCATGAGCTCGGCGATCTTGTTCTCGAAGCCGGCGCCCGCCTGGTTCGAGAACGGCAGGTCGGACGGATCGGCGCAGACGCGCAAGGCCGAGCGGTCGACGAAGTCGCCCTGGTCGACACTGTCAGCGCGCGCCGCACCGGCGAGCGGCAGGCATGCCACCGCGCTCAGCACGGCGGCGGCCCCGAGCGCCCGGCAGACTGAAGCGAGCACCCTACTGCCTCGGCGGGCGTCCGCGGGGAATGGCGCCATCGGAGCGGCCCTTCAGGTAGGCGTAGATGTCGTCGATATAGAGCGCCACGTCCTCGACCGTGCCGAACGCGGGCATGACGCTCTGCTGTGCCGAGCTCACGTTTTCCCGGCCGTTGATGACGACCTCGGTGAACTGGTCGTAGGTCATGGTCTTGAGCGAGTCGGTGAGGTCGGGCGCATAGGAGCTGCCCGAGCCGTCGGGTCCGTGGCAACGCAGACAGGAGTCCGTGTAGCGGCGATAGCCGTTGAAGGTGGCCTTGTCGACCTTGCCGTCCACCACCGAGTAGGGCTTCTCGTCCTGTGCCCAGACCGCTCCTGTGCCGACGCTGCCGCCGACTGCGAGAACCGATGCGGTCAAGAAGTATGAAGCGAGCCTGCGCACGCACCTGCCTCCGAATTGTGATGATCGGCCAGCCCGCGTTCGCGCGGGGACGTCGGCCGCTTTTGCCGTAACCGCCAAGCGGGCGCAAGGTTCGCGCCGTCGCGACATGAGGTAGCGGCAGATCGTTTTCATGGACGGCACATGACCAGTCGCTTTCCTGGCCGCCTCCTGTACAAATCATTCAAAGCTCGAACAATCGGGTGATCAGGGAGCTCGATCATGCGCTTCTTGCAGGCGGCGCTCGGCTGCGTGGGGCTAGTCTTTTGCCTCTCTGCCAGCGACCCCCGCACCGTCCTGGCGCAGGGCATGATGGACCATGTCGACCTGAGCTCGCCGCGGATGAGCGGCGCCGAGCTGCGACGCGGCGACATCGAGCGCCTGATCGCCACCGGCGGACCCGTGATGCTCGCCGACAAGAGCCTGAACGGCCTTGATCTTTCGGGCCTCGATCTCGAGGGGGCGGACCTGCGTTGGGCGCGGTTGAACCGCACCAGCCTCGCGGGTGCCAGGCTCGACGGCGCGCGCCTGGACCTCGCCTGGGCGATCGAGGCCGATCTCACCGGCGCGAGCCTGAAGAACGCGACGCTGTTCCAGGCCCAGCTCCTGCGCGCCCGGATGGACGGCGCCGATCTTTCCGGCGCACGGATCCCGGCGAACTTCGAGAGCGCCAGCATGGTCGGAGCGCGCCTGGTCGGCGCCGACGGCTCGCCCGACATGCACAACCAGTCGATGGGCCT
Source organism: Geminicoccaceae bacterium (assembly GCA_050246385.1). Taxonomy (GTDB): domain Bacteria; phylum Pseudomonadota; class Alphaproteobacteria; order Geminicoccales; family Geminicoccaceae; genus Benzoatithermus. The sequence goes on along the minus strand of JBFWWD010000098.1, from coordinate 9,654 downwards.
GATGCGCACGGTTCTCCGTCTGGCGAAGCTGCAAGGTGCGGATCTCACCGACATCAAGCTCAACCGTGCGGACATGGAATACGCCAAGCTGCAGAACGCCAGGCTGAATGGCGCCGACCTCACCATGGCGAAGCTCGGCGGTGCCAACCTGACCGGAGCCGAGCTGGCGGGGTGCGATCTGACGAGCGCCGCCATCGCCTCGGCGATCTTTCTTCAGGCGCGGGGCCTGAGCGAGGTGGTGGGTCTCGATCGGACGATCCACCGGGACCGCGCCTTCTTCGACCCGTCCAACTGAGGACTACGGCCCGGCCCGCTGCTTGAGCGCGGGCAGGATGCGATGATCGAGCAGATAGACCACACCGCGGCGCCAGGACTCGTCGGTATTGCCGCGGATGTCGACACTGCCGGCGGCGACCAGCCGGCCCGTATCGACATCCCGGACCACCATGTTGATGTTCAGGATCAGGTTGCTGACCTTCTGTACCCAGCCGAACCCGATCAGCGCCGTACCGAGCTTGCGGCCCAGCGGGATCTCGCAGCCGTTGCAGCCACGGATCGAGCTCATCGCCGCCACCTCCTCGGCGACCGGTGCGGTGTCGACCAGCTCGAAGCCCGCCTCGCGCAAGCGGGCGCCCGCCACCTCGTCGAGCATGTCGATCCTCGCCAGCTCGTCCGGCCGGTCAGGCTCGAGGCTGGTGTTCTCCAGCGCAAAGGGCAGCAGCGCCAGAGTCTCGGCGGATCGCACCGGCGCCGCCGCCACGAGCAGCAGCGACAGGGCCAGGAGTAGCCGGGTCATGCGAGATCCCGTCAAAAGGAAGGGCCCGGCACCACCGGCGCCGGGCCCCCACCTTACCGACTCGCCGGAAGATCAGTTGGCGAGCTTGAACACGGTCAGCTGGCCGCCGAGCTGGGTGTAGTTCGACAGCGCCTTGTAGGCACCGACAGCGCCCAGGCCGGCCGTGTCGACCACCTTCGAGGCGTCGCCCTCACGGCCCTGGTCGACCGCGCCGTGCCATGCGGCCGCATTCTCCTCCTGGATCAGGCCGGCCGCGAGACCGATGCCGGCCCAGCCGCCGATGCCGGACAGCACGCCGACATACTGCTGGCCCTTGTGCATCCAGGTATTGACGTTGCCGATGATGCCCGACGGGGTCTTGAACCGGTACAGCTCACGACCGGTCTGGGCATCGACGGCCTTCAGATAGCCCTCGAGCGTGCCGTAGAACACGACATCGCCCGCGGTCGCCAGAGCGCCCGACCAGACCGAGAACGGCTCGGGCAGCGACCAGACGATCTTGCCCTCGCTGGCGTCCCAGGCGATGAAGTTGCCCAGATCCGTGCCGCCGGGTGCCGCATACATGTTCACGGTGGCGCCGACATAGGGCTGACCCGCCGTGTAGCTGACCTGGTACGGCTCGTAGTCCATGCAGACATGGTTGGTCGGCACGTAGAACAGGCCGGTCTTCGGGCTGAACGCCGCCGGCTGCTGGTCCTTGGTGCCCAGGGCCGCCGGGCAGATGTTGGTGGTGTTGACGTCCTCGCCGTTGGCCTGGGTCGAGTAGCGCGACACCACCTCCGGCCGGCCGGTCTCCATGTCGACGTGCGTCGCCCAGTTGACCGCCGGATCGAACTTCTCGGCCACCAGCAGCTCGCCGGTCTCCCGGTTCAGCGTGTAGCCGAAACCATTGCGGTCGAAGTGGACCAGCGCCTTCGTCTCCTGACCCTTCACCGGAATGTCGGCGAGGATCATCTCGTTGACGCCGTCATAGTCCCACTCGTCGTGGGGGGTCATCTGATAGACCCACTTCGCCATGCCGGTATCGACGTCACGGGCGAAGATCGTCATCGACCAGCGATTGTCACCCGGGCGCTGGACCGGGTTCCAGGTCGAGGGATTGCCGGTGCCGTAGTAGATCAGGTTCAGCTCGGGATCGACCGAGTACCAGCCCCAGGTCGTACCACCGCCGATCTTCCACTGGTCGCCTTCCCAGGTCGCCGTGCCGCTGTCCTTGCCGACCGGCTTGCCGAGATGGGTGGTCTTCTCCGGATCCATCAAGGTCTGGTCGTCGGGCCCGGTGGACATGCCGCGCCAGGCCTGCTTGCCGTCGACGACATTGTAGGCGGTCAGGTGGCCCTGGACGCCGAACTCGCCGCCGGAGATGCCGACATAGACCTTGTCCTTGTAGACGAGCGGCGCGGAGGTGCCGGTCTCGCCCTTGGCCGGGTCGCCGTTCTTCACCTGCCAGAGCACCTGGCCGGTGGCGGCGTCGAGCGCCACGAGCGTGGTGTCGGCCTGGTACTGGAAGATCCGGCCGTCGGCATAGGCGACGCCACGGTTGACCGTGTCGCAGCACATCACCGGGATGACGCTCGGATCCTGCTTCGGCTCGTACTTCCAGATCACCCGACCCTCGTCGTTCAGGTCGAGCGCGTAGACGATGTTGGGAAACGGCGTGTTGATGTACATCACGTCGCCGATCACCAGCGGGCCACCCTCATGGCCGCGCAGCACGCCGGTCGAGAAGGTCCATGCCGGCGTCAGGCTGCCGACATTGTCCTTGTTGATCTGGGCGAGCTGGCTGTAGCGCGTGCTCGAGTAGTTGCCGTTGGGCATGACCCACTCGGCCGGATTCTCCTGCATGATCAGGAGCCCGTCATCCGCCGACGCCACCGTGGTGAGGCCGACGGCGAGAGCCGCAACGGCCGTGGCTGTGGTGAAGGAGAGCTTCATTACCTTTTGCCTCCGCGTTTGGTCGTGGTTCCCTCGAGCGCACGACGGGCGGCTTGGGTGCATCGCCGGTGCCCATTGCGGTCCACATCCGTCGGGCACATGCCCGAGCGAAGGGTGATCCCGCTCGACGCGTCCACTCCCCGGTCTATCCCATCGTGCGACAAGCAAGACAAGGGCTTTAATCTTCAAGATTTACGACATCTATTTCGCCATTGCAGCATTGATCTCGCAGTTGCGAAATAGAACGTTTTAGGGATCAGTGGAACAAGATCGGGTCCGCCGTCCGAGCCGTCTTCGCAGCGAGGCCGGCCGACGAATGCGGCAACGAGCCGCATCGCCGTCATTCAGGCGTCACGCCCGCGCCAGACACTGATCTCGGGCGTCGCCGTACCTGGGTAGATCTCCAACTTGCGGATCACGACCCGGCAGGCGTCCACGCGCGGGTCGTCCAGGCAGACGCCGATCAGGTCCTCGGCCAGGACCTCGAGCAGCTCGACATGGGGACGGGCAGGCCAGACGCGGGTCAGATGGTCGTGGACACGGTCGTAGTCCAGGCAGTCGGCCAGGGTGCTGCCCGAGAACCGCCCTCGCTTGCGGTAGAGCTCGACATCGACCCCCAACAACTGCGGCGCGTCATGTTCCCGGGCATAGACCCCGACGCGCACCGGAACGCGCACGTCGCGCAACGACAGACATTCATGGTCGCACTGCTTGTCCCACACCTGTGCGGTCGTCCGGCAGCTGGTGTTGAGGTGAGGCAGCCCGTTTCAGCCGGGCGCGGACTCGTCTAGAAGATCCCAAACGGTCGCAGGATGCGAGTCCGGCCGGACCGGCCGGGTTGCTCGCAAGCGATATGGCAGGGCGGCCGCGAATGGGGAAGGCAGGGAGTATGGCTGAAGAGAGCAGAGGGCCGGTCGCCGGCTCGAGCAAGACCGGCCCCGTGGCGATGGTCGCGGCGGCGGTGTTCGCGGTGCTGGCCGCCATCGGCTGGTTCCAGGCATCCCAGCGCGGCGATGCGCTCGAGGCCACGCAGAAGCAGCTGGCCGAGACGCAGCAGGAGCTGGCGCAGAGCGACCAGAAGCTGACCGAGACCGGCCAGAAGCTGACCGAGACGGAGCAGAAGCTGGCCGACACGGGGCAGAAGCTGGCCGAGACCGAGCAGGCGAACGGCCAGCTCGACGAGGTCCGCGCCAAGCTCGACGACGCCACGGGCAGCCTGAACGCTCGCCTCGCGGTGCTGGGCGAGCGCGAGCAGGAGGTGGCCACGCTCGACACCACGCTCAAGGAGCGCGAGGCCAGCATGCAGGCGCTCGACCGTCGGATGAGCGACGCAGCCTCGGCGCTGAACCGCCGGCTGGCCGCGCTGGCCGACCGCGAGCGCGAGCAGGTCGACATCGACCGTGCGCTCGAGCAGCTGCGCGGCAGCAGGAGCGCGAGCGAGGAGCAGCTCGCGACCCTCCAGAGCCAGATCGGCGAGCGGCTCAAGCTCCTGGGCGAGCGTGAGCAGGCCCTGGCCGACTATGAGGGCAAGGTCCGTCTCGCCGAGTACAAGGTCGAGCAGCTCCAGGACGAGGCAACCGAGGTCGAGCCGCAACTGACGGCCATGAAGGCCCAGCTCGGCCAGGTCGACGTCCAGCTCGCCGACCGCCGGCGGGAGATCCAAGACAGCTACGGCAAGGTCGAGAAGGCCAACGCCGCGCTGGCCGAGATCCGGCAGCTGGTCTCGCAGTGAGGCTGGCCGCCGCGGCGCTTGCCGTCACCCTGTTCGGGGCGGCGGCCGGCGCGGCGGGGCCGGCGCCCCTGACGGTGACGGAGATCGTTCCGGGCGTCTTCGTCCACCAGGGGCCGTACGAGGAGTTCTCCCCGGCGAACGGCGGCGGGATCGCCAATCTTGGCTTCGTCGTCGGCGAGCGCAGCGTCGCCGTCATCGACAGCGGCGGCAGCCTGCATCAGGGCGAGGCGCTGCTCGCGGCGGTCCGCGCGCGCACGCCGCTGCCGGTCAGCCATGTCATCCTGACCCACGCGCACCCCGATCACACGTTCGGGACCGCCGCCTTCACGGGCGAGGGAGTGGCGGTGGTCGGTCATGCCAGGCTCGCCGCGGCCCTGGCCCAGAACGGACCGATCTACCTCGCCAATCTGCGCCAGTCGGTCGGCCCGGCCATGGGCGGCACCGAGATCGTCCCACCGACCGAGGCCGTGAGCGACACCGCAACGATCGATCTCGGCCGGCGGGTGCTCGAGCTGCGCGCCTGGCCGCTCGCCCATACCGACAGCGATCTCACCGTGCTGGACCGTCGGACCGGCACGCTGTTCGCGGGTGATCTCCTGTTCATGGAGCGGATTCCCGTGGTCGACGGCAGCCTGCTCGGCTGGCTGCGGGTCATGGGCGAGCTCACCGCGCTGCCGGCGACGCGCGTGGTGCCCGGCCACGGCCCGCCGAGCGCACCCTGGCCGGAAGCGGCCCGTCCGCAGCACGACTACCTCGTCTATCTGCGCGACCGGGTCCGCGAAGCACTCGCAGGGAACCGAACCCTGGAGCAGGCGGTTGTCGCCATACCGCCGCCACCCGGCGCCGAGTGGCTCCTGGCGGCGGACAATCATGCCCGCAATGTCACCGCGAGCTTCACCGAGCTCGAGTGGGAATAGGGGGCGACGCGGAAGGAACCTTCCTTGAGCATCATCGCCTGGATCATTCTCGGCCTGATCGCTGGCGTCATCGCCAAGTTCCTGCATCCCGGGCCGGATCCCGGCGGCTTCTTTCTGACGGTCGTGATCGGGGTCGTCGGCGCCTTGATCGGCGGATTCCTATCGACCGCGTTGGGCTTCGGCGACGTCAGCGGCGTCAACCTGCCCAGCATCCTGATCGCGGTGCTGGGCTCTCTGGTCCTGCTCATCGTGTTCCGGATGGTGCGTCGCACCTGAGCGTGCTTGACGCGGCAGCGCCAAAGGCGAAGATCGCGGCCTCTCGCTCGTGGAGGCCGAAGATGCTGCGTCTGATCATCGGGATCGTCCTCGCGACGGCGGCGGGCCTCGGCATCCCCGAGGTCCGCGCCGCCGAGGAAGGCTCGTGGCCGGCGATCCGCGACGCGCTGTTTGAGGGGCGCGCGCTCAAGGACGGCACCGGGCTGATCGCGCTCGAAGCGCCCAAACGGGCGCAGGATGCCGGTACGGTTCCGGTGACGGTGAAGGCGCTGCAGCCGCAGGGCAGCGAGCGCTGGATCCGCACGGTGCACCTGATCATCGACGAGAACCCGGCCCCGGTCGCCGCGGTGTTCCATTTCTTTCCGGAGACCGGCGACGCCACGATCTCCACCCGTATCCGGGTCGACCAGTACACGAACCTGCACGCCGTCGCGGAAACCTCGGACGGCGAGCTCTACATGGTCGAGCGCTTCATCAAGGCCTCGGGTGGCTGCTCGGCGCCGGGGATGGCGGACAAGGCGACCGTCATGGCGCGGCTCGGCAAGATGCAGTTCAAGCCGATGACCAGCTTCGCCCCGGGCGCGCTGCAGCAGGCGCAGCTGCTGATCAGCCATCCCAACTATACCGGGATGCAGATGGATCAGGTCACCCGCTACTGGATCCCGCCGGACTATGTCCGCTCGGTGTCGGTCCGGGTCGGCGACGCGCCCGTGCTGCAGATCGACGGCGACATCGCCCTGTCCGAGAACCCGGCCTTCACCTTCTCCTACCGCGCCGACGCACCCGCGGCGATGAACGTTCAGGTCGAGGACAGCGAGGGGCGCAAGTTCGAGCAGTCCTGGCCGATCGGCCCGACCTCCTGAGCCTGGGGGGAGCCCGGCGGGCCGGCTCGACCCCGGTCAACTCCGGCATCGAGGGCAAGGAGTTGAGGACCCTCGGGGCGTCGGCGGCCGACGGCTCAGCGAAGCTTGCCTGGGTTCTGGGCCGGGGCCGCCGCGTCTCGCGACGCGACGGCCCTTCGCACCACGCCCACCTCCTTGTCGCACGAACTCGGTCACAGGTCAAGGAATACTAACCTATCAGAGTTCTGCCCTGCATCGGTTCGCCAGCGACCGTGGGATGTGGCGCCCGGAGGCTGACTCGGGGAGGCCGCAGGCGCTAGAGTGGCCGAGGACGACCGGAGCACCCCGCGCGTGCAGACGACCCTTCAGCGACCCGAACCGGCGCTGCGGCACCGGTTCGACGTGGACGACTATCACCGGATGGCCGAGGCCGGCATCCTGTCGCCGGACGACCGTGTCGAGCTGATCGGGGGAGAGATCGTCGACATGGCGCCGATCGGCAGCGCGCTCGGGGGGACGGTCGTCGGACTGACGGAGTTGGTCGCGCGCGCTGTGGCCGACGGTAAAGTGCTGCTCAGCGTGCAGGGCCCATTGCGCCTTGATCGCAGCAACGAGCCTCAACCCGATCTCATGCTCCTCAGGTCGCGGACGGATCGCTACAGGTCCAGTCACCCCGCGGCCGCCGACGTGCTGCTTCTGGTCGAGGTCGCCGACAGCTCGCTCGCTTATGATCGTGGCGCCAAGCTCGCCCTCTATGCCCGCCACGGCGTGGCGGAGGTGTGGATCGTCGATCTCGCGGGTCGGGCGGTCGAGCTGTTCCGGGAGCCGAACACTGGCGGTTTCGCTGTCCGCGAGCGTGTGGACGCAGGCGCGATCTCGCCGCGGCTGGTCCCTGATCTCGCGGTCGATCTGGCCGCGCTGTTCGGCGGCTGAGTCGCCCCTTTGCCGATCATGGATCGCGGCATCATCCGCGCCACCTTCCCGTTCATCCTGCTGTGCCTGGGCATGGCGTCGGCTCGGGCCGAATGTGGCGGGGCGGACCAGCCCTGCACCGTTGCGCTCGGCACCTACCGGGTGGCTGCGCCGCCCTGGCGGGAAGGCGATCCGCCGCGGCCGGTGCTGATCCACTTCCACGGCTTCGGCCAATCCGGGGCGCTGGTGGTGAAGGACGCCGACCTGGTCGAGCCGGTCCTGGTGCGCGGCTATGTGCTGCTCGCACCCGACGGACTGGTTCCTCCGGGGCGGGAGGGCGGAAGCTGGTCGTTCGGGGCGTGGCCTCCCGCGCGCGACGAGCTCGCCTTCGTCCGGCAGATGCTGGCCGACGCGGTGCCGCGGTTCCATCTCGACCGGGCGCGGGTGCTGGTCAGCGGCTTCTCGATCGGCGGCTCGCTGACCTGGTACCTGGCCTGCAAGGCACCAGGCGAGTTCGCGGCATTCGCGCCGGTGGCAGGTGGGTTCTGGGATCCGCTCCCGGCCGACTGCGCCGGTCCGGTCCGGCTGCTCCACACCCATGGCTGGCGCGATCAGACCGTACCGCTGGAAGGACGTCCGCTCCGTGCCGGCCTGGTGCAGGGCGACATCTTCGCGGGCCTGCAGATCTGGCGGCGGGCGAACGGCTGCACCGGGCTGAAGGCCGACGAGTTCGCCACCGACGCGCACTGGTGGCGCCGGATCTGGAACCGCTGCGCGCCGGGGACGGCGCTGGAGCTGGTCCTGCATCCGGGCGGGCACGAGGTCCCGCAGGGCTGGGCGGACATGGCGCTCGACTGGTTCGAATCCGTGATCACGACATCGCGCGCGGCGGCGCATGGCGATTGATTAACTTGTCGCCAGAACCCGCTCGGATTGCAGTTCGGGCATGGTCCATGCCGTCCGAGCAACCTGCGTCGGGTGCTGTGGGCTCGCCGGAGCCGTCGCGGCCGCAGTCTGGCCGGCGGCGGCGCTCGCGGGCGAGTGCGGCGCGCCGGGTATGCCGTGCCGGGTCGCGGACGGCGAATATCTCGCCGTGGCGCCTGAGTTGCACGAGGGCGACCCGCCGCGCGGCGGCGTGCTGTTCCTGCACGGCGCCGGCCGGTCCGGCGAGGACGTCGCCGCGGACCCCGACCTCGCCACGGCGATCGTTGCGCGCGGCTATGTGCTCCTCGCCCCGTCGGGCCTGCCGCGTGAGGGTCGGGAAGGAAGGTTCTGGTCGCTCGGAACGCGGCCGCCGTTCCGGGACGAGGCGGCGTTCCTCGACCAGGTGCTGGCCGATGCGGTGCCTCGGTTCCGCCTCGACCGCAGCCGCGTCCTGGTTGCCGGATTCTCGCTGGGGGCGGGGCTGGTGTGGCAGCTCGCCTGCCACGAGTCCGAAGCCTTCGCCGCCTTCGCACCCGTCGCGGGCGCGTTCTGGCGCGGCCAGCCCGCGAACTGCGCCGGCCCGGTCCGGATCCTGCTCACCCATGGCTGGCGCGACGATGCGGTGCCGCTCGAGGGCGAGGACCACGGCCACGGGGTGGAGAGCGCCGCGTTCGACGGTGCCGACCTGTGGCGGCGGGTGAATGGCTGCGCCGACCCGCATGCCGCCACCTACGCCGAGGTGGGGCCGTTCTGGCAGCGCAGCTGGACCGACTGCGCGGCCGGCTCCGCGCTGACCTTCGTGCTCGACCCGGATGGGCACGAGGTGCCGGCGGGCTGGGCCGACATGGCGCTGGACTGGTTCGAGACGGTCGTGCCGCGCGGTTGACGGGGATGCGACGTGTCGGATGCTTCGGCTAGAACGCCCGTGCACCTCCGGCTCGGGACCAGCCCTCCGCATGATCGTCCAGCCCAGCTTCTATGCGGCCGCGCTGCCGGCCGTGATCCTGCTCGGCCTGTCCAAGGGCGGCTTCGCCGGACTCGGCGTGCTGTCGATGCCGCTGATCTCGATGACGGTGCCGCCGGTCCAGGCGGCGGCCGTCACCCTGCCGATCCTGATGGTGCAGGACGCGGTCAGCGTCTGGGCCTATCGGCGCACCTGGGACCGGGCCAACCTGAAGATCCTGCTGCCCGGCTCCATCCTCGGCATCCTCCTCGCGTACCTCTTCGCCGCCCAGGTGCCCGACGCCGCGGTGGCGCTGGCGCTCGGAACGATCTCCGTGGTCTTCGCCTTGCGCCGTTTCATCGGCGGGCGGGTGACGG